>CANJWZ010000007.1 GCA_947478725.1 Comamonadaceae bacterium | reverse complement strand
TACGACCAACGGTATTACTGCGTTGCAAATGGACATCAAAATCCAGGGCATCACCAAAGAAATCATGCAGGTGGCACTGGCCCAGGCCAAAGAAGCCCGTATGCACATCCTTGGCAAAATGCAAGAAGCCATGGGCGCTGCCAAAACCGAAGTGTCTGACTTCGCACCACGCCTGTACGTGATGAAGATCAACCCGGAAAAAATCCGCGACGTGATTGGCAAGGGCGGCGCGGTGATTCGCGCGCTGACCGAAGAAACCGGCACGCAGATCAATATCGAGGAAGATGGCACCATCACCATCGCGTCGAACGACAGCGCCAAGGCAGACGAGGCCAAGCGCCGCATTGCCGAGATCACCGCTGAAGTCGAAATTGGCAAGGTCTACGAAGGCCCGGTCACCAAGATTCTGGACTTCGGCGCGCTGATCAACCTGCTGCCAGGCAAAGATGGTCTGCTGCACATCAGCCAGATCGCACACGAGCGTGTTGAGCGCGTGCAGGACTACCTCAAAGAAGGCCAGATCGTCAAAGTCAAGGTCATGGAAACCGACGAAAAAGGCCGGGTCAAGCTCTCCATGAAGGTGCTGCTGGATCGTCCGGCCCAGGACCAGGATCGCGGTTAATTTCGAAGCCTGACTATTTGCTCTTGTTTTTATAGCTGCTTGCACATGTATTTATTGGGCTAGCGGCTTAAAACTACCCGAAAAAGCATGAAAACTGTTGAAATTAGCGCTTTTGGTGCGCCCGATGTGCTGCGATTGGCCGAACGCCCCCAGCCCGTGCCGGGCGCGGGCGAACTGCTGATCCGCGTCAGCGCCTCGGGCATCAACCGGCCCGATGTGTTGCAGAGGACGGGTAACTATCCCGTGCCGCCAGGTGCGTCGGACATCCCGGGGCTTGAGGTCGCTGGCGTGATCGTTTCAGGTGACCAAGCGGCCATGGCTGCTGCTGGCTTTCAAGTCGGTGACCGTGTTTGTGCACTGGTCGCTGGCGGCGGTTATGCCGAGTTGTGCGTTGCGCCGGTGGGGCAGTGCCTGCCAGTGCCCAAAGGGTTCAGTGACATTGAAGCGGCTTCGCTGCCCGAAACCTTCTTCACCGTCTGGAGCAACGTGTTTGAGCGCGCTTATTTGGCCAAAGGCGAAACCCTGTTGATTCAGGGCGGCTCCAGCGGCATCGGCGTGACAGCGATTCAAATCGCCAAAGCCTTTGGTGCGACCGTGATCGTCACCGCAGGCAGTGATGACAAATGCGCCGCTTGTGTGGCTTTGGGTGCAGACGACGCCATCAATTACAAAACTGCCGACTTTCTAGAGGCGGTCAAAAAACTGACCACTTTCAATGGGGTCAGCAAGGGCGTGAATGTCATTTTGGACATGGTGGCGGGCAGTTATGTTGCGCGTGAAGTCGAATGCCTGGCAGAAGATGGCCGCCTGGTCATCATTGCGGTGCAGGGCGGCATCAAGGCGGAAGTCAATGCGGGTCTGGTGCTGCGCAAGCGCCTGACCATCACCGGCTCGACGCTGCGTCCGCGTTCGCTTGAATTCAAGACAGCGATCGCCAAAGCCTTGAGACAAAAAGTCTGGCCGCTGCTCGAAAGCGGTGCTGTCAAGCCCGTCATTCACAGCACGTTTGCGGCTGGCGATGCAGCCAAAGCGCACGCGCTGATGGAGTCGAACCAGCATATCGGCAAAATCGTTTTGACGTGGAATGCCGTATGAAGAAGCTGATTGCCGGCAACTGGAAGATGAATGGCAACCTGTCTGCCAATCATGCTTTGCTGGCTGCGCTGGCTGAAGGCTTGCGTGTCAAGCCGGCCTGTGATGTGGCTGTGTGCGTGCCTGCACCTTACCTGGCGCAGGTTCAGTCCTTGAAGGCCGCGTCGATGGATGTGGGTTCGCAAGACGTGTCGGCCCATGCCTTTGGCGCGTACACAGGCGAGGTCTGCGCCGCCATGCTGAAAGATTTTGGTGTGCGTTACGCCATCGTCGGCCACTCGGAGCGCCGCCAGTACCATGCAGAGTCAGATGCGCTGGTGGCTGACAAGGCCAAGGCGGCGCTTGCTGAAGGCATCACGCCCATCGTTTGTGTGGGTGAAACCCTCGCCGAGCGCCAAGCAGGGCAAACCGAAGAAGTGGTCAAGCGCCAACTGGCTGCAGTCATTCATACCAACGGTCATTGCATCAGTGAAATTGTGCTGGCTTATGAGCCTGTCTGGGCCATCGGTACGGGAAAAACTGCATCCCCTGAGGAAGCGCAAGCGGTTCATGCGGTGCTGCGGGCCCAGCTCAAGGCAGCAACTGACATGTCTGCACGCGTGAAAATCTTGTATGGCG
The DNA here is from genome assembly GCA_947478725.1 of Comamonadaceae bacterium. GTDB lineage: Bacteria > Pseudomonadota > Gammaproteobacteria > Burkholderiales > Burkholderiaceae_C > Polaromonas. The sequence continues at coordinate 114,345 of CANJWZ010000007.1, read as the reverse complement.
GCAGCATGAACGCTGCCAATGCGTCAAGCCTGTTGGCACAAGCCGATATTGACGGTGGCCTGATAGGCGGGGCCTCGCTAAAAGCCGCCGATTTCTTATCAATTATCGCTGCAGCCCAATAAATATTTGGGCAAGCAGCTACTAAATCAGGAGTAAATAAACATGAACGCGATATTAACCATTGTCCTTGCCGTGCAAATGCTGTCAGCCATTGGCATGATTGGCCTGGTCCTTGTGCAGCACGGCAAAGGTGCCGATATGGGTGCAGCCTTTGGCAGTGGCGGCTCTGGCAGCCTGTTTGGTGCCAGCGGAAGCGCCAACTTTTTGTCCCGCTCGACTGGGGTTCTGGCGGCTTTGTTTTTTGCCTGCACGCTGGCTTTGGCCTATTTTGGCAACGCACAACCGCGCAGCTCCGGCGGCAGCGTGCTGGAGAAAGCGTCTATCGTGGCGCCTGCCCCTGCTGCTTCAGCGGCCACGGGCGCAGCGCAAATCCCAGGAACGGCTGCGCCGGCTGGCAACACCGCAGCGGTGCCGGCAGCGCCGTCGCCAGCAGCTTCCGGGGTGGGTCAAATCCCGAAGAAATAATGCGTTTGCCCGTCTTTCTCCACCGGGGGACGGTGAATTCAGGGTAAACTCTGAGGTTGTCTGGAAAGCCAAAAGCTAGCGTTTTTCCTCATGCGATTCAGACATTAAAAACCGCGGACGTGGTGAAATTGGTAGACACGCTATCTTGAGGGGGTAGTGCCGAAAGGTGTGCGAGTTCGAGTCTCGCCGTCCGCACCAGATCAATGCCATGCGACCTACAGGCCGCATGGCAAAACATCGTAGCAAATCGATCCGAACCGATCCAAACTGGCCTTTATTCATTGACCTCGCCATGAACCTCGACCAGTACCTCCCCGTTCTTCTGTTCATTTTGGTAGGCGTAGGCGTTGGTGTGGTTCCCCAGGTTCTGGGCAGGTTGCTCGGGCCCGTGCGCCCTGATGCCGAAAAAAATTCCCCCTACGAGTGCGGCTTTGAAGCTTTTGAAGACGCCCGCATGAAGTTTGATGTGCGCTACTACCTGGTCGCTATCTTGTTCATTCTTTTTGACCTTGAAATCGCTTTTCTGTTTCCGTGGGCTGTTGCGCTGAAGGAAATTGGCGCGGTTGGATTTTGGTCAGTGATGGTTTTTTTGGGAATTCTGGTCGTGGGGTTTATCTATGAATGGAAAAAAGGCGCTCTCGATTGGGAATGACAATTGACGTGTTTTGACGTTCGCCATTAAGGTATTTTGTATGTCGCTTGAAGGTGTTTTCAACGAAGGTTTCATGACCACGAGCTACGACTCGGTGGTCAACTGGGCTAAGACAGGCTCACTCTGGCCAATGACGTTTGGTTTGGCATGCTGTGCTGTTGAAATGATGCACGCAGGTGCTGCACGCTATGACCTGGACCGTTTTGGCATGTTGTTCAGACCCAGCCCGCGCCAGTCTGACCTGATGATTGTGGCCGGCACGCTGTGCAACAAAATGGGTCCGGCACTGCGCAAGGTTTATGACCAAATGTCCGAGCCGCGCTGGGTCCTGTCCATGGGCTCGTGTGCCAACGGTGGCGGCTATTACCACTACAGTTACTCGGTGGTGCGTGGTTGCGACCGCATTGTGCCAGTCGATGTTTACGTGCCCGGCTGTCCGCCGACGGCTGAAGCCCTGATGTACGGCATCATCCAGTTGCAGCAGAAAATTCGCCGCACCAACACGATTGCGAGAGCGTGATGACCGTCTCGACACACCACACACCCGCAACGGCTGAGCAAATCGGCGCCACCGTAGCCAGCGTGCTGGGCGATAAGCTCAAAAGCATCAAGATGGTTTTGGGTGAAGTGACCGTGACTGTCGGGGCTGCTGATTACCTTGCCTGTGCCATGCTTTTGCGTGATTCTGCAGGCTGCAAATTTGAGCAGCTGATTGATCTGTGCGGCATTGATTATTCAGAATATAAAGACGGGCAATACGATGGCTTGCGCTACTGCGTGTCGTCCCATCTGCTGTCTGTCAGTTTGAACCAGCGTCTGCGTCTGAAAGTGTTTTGTGCTGACGACGATTTCCCGGTGGTCGATTCAGTCAATGACATCTGGAACGCCGCCAACTGGTTTGAGCGTGAAGCCTTCGATTTGTTTGGCATCATTTTCGAAGGGCACAACGACCTGCGCCGTATCCTGACCGACTACGGCTTCATTGGTCACCCGTTCCGCAAGGACTTCCCGACAACGGGCAACGTTGAAATGCGTTATGACCCCGAGCAAAAGCGCGTGATCTATCAGCCCGTCACCATCGAGATGCGTGAAATCACGCCACGCGTGATCCGCGAAGAGAATTACGGTGGAGTCAAGCATGGCTGAAATTAAAAACTACACGCTGAACTTTGGACCGCAGCATCCTGCAGCGCACGGCGTTTTGCGGCTGGTGCTTGAACTTGACGGTGAAGTGATTCAGCGCGCTGACCCGCATATTGGCCTGCTGCATCGCGCCACTGAAAAGCTGGCAGAAAGCAAAACCTACATTCAGTCCTTGCCCTACATGGACAGACTCGACTATGTGTCGATGATGTCCAACGAACAGGCTTATTGCCTGGCGATTGAAAAGCTGCTGGGCGTGGATGTGCCGGAACGCGCTCAGTACATCCGCGTGATGTACGCTGAAATCACGCGCCTGCTGAACCACTTGTTGTGGCTGGGAGCGCATGGTTTTGACTGCGGCGCAATGAATATTTTGATTTACTGCTTCCGTGAGCGAGAGAGTTTGTTTGACATGTACGAGGCGGTGTCCGGTGCGCGCATGCATGCAGCGTATTTCAGGCCGGGCGGTGTTTACCGTGACTTGCCAGACCGCATGCCGCAGTACAAGGTCAGCAAGGTGAAAAACGCCAAGGCGATTGAGGCGCTGAACGAAAACCGCCAGGGTTCCTTGCTCGATTTCATCGAGGACTTTTGCAAAAAATTCCCAGGCTATGTTGACGAGTACGAAACACTGCTGACGGACAACCGTATCTGGAAGCAGCGCACAGTCGGCGTCGGTGTGGTGTCGCCAGAGCGCGCCTTGGCACTCGGCTTTACCGGCCCCATGTTGCGCGGTTCGGGCTTTGCATGGGACTTGCGCAAGCAGCAGCCTTACGACGTGTACAGCAAAATGGATTTTGATATTCCCGTCGGCAAAACCGGTGACTGCTACGACCGCTACCTGGTACGCGTTGAAGAAATGCGTCAGTCAAACCGCATCATTGCGCAGTGCATCGACTGGCTGCGTGTCAACCCCGGCCCGGTGATTACCAGCAATCACAAGGTGGCGGCACCTGATCGCGAATCGATGAAGTCCAACATGGAAGAGCTGATTCACCATTTCAAGCTCTTTACCGAAGGTTTTCACGTGCCTGAAGGCGAAGCCTACGCAGCGGTTGAGCACCCCAAGGGCGAGTTTGGTATTTACATCGTCAGCGATGGTGCCAACAAGCCTTACCGTTTGAAAATTCGTCCGCCGGGCTTTTCACATCTGGCCGCGATGGACGAAATGTCGCGCGGCCACATGATTGCTGATGCGGTGGCCGTGATCGGCACGATGGACATTGTTTTTGGCGAGATTGACCGCTAATCCAGGGTTTTGTAAACATGATTTCTGAACAAGCCAAATCAAAATTCGCACGCGAAGTGGCCAAATACCCGGCGGACCAAAAGCAGTCTGCCGTGATGGCTTGCCTGACGATTGTGCAAGGTGAGCAGGGCTATGTCAGCGCTGACAGTGAAAAGTTGGTGGCCGACTACTTGGGTATGGCGCCGATGGCTGTGCATGAAATCACGACTTTCTACAACATGTACAACCAGCAGCCAGTGGGCAAGTACAAGTTGAACGTCTGCACCAATCTGCCGTGTCAGTTGCGTGATGGGGTTGTGGCGCTCAAACACCTGGAGCACAAGCTGGGTATTTCGATGGGGGAGACGACGGCCGACGGCTTGTTTACCTTGCAGCAATCTGAATGCCTGGGTGCTTGTGCTGACTCCCCCGTGATGCTGGTCAATGACGTGACCATGTGTAGCTTTATGAGCAATGAAAAACTCGACCAATTGATTGCCGGTCTGCAATCTGCTGAGGCAAAAACGCAATGACAGCTCCTGTGAATTCCGTCATCAGCCCAGAGGCCAAAAACGTGTTGTCGCAATTCGCGGCGACGGGTGTTCAAAGCAGCTTCCATGGCCGTCATATCAACCCGCAAATCATGGCGGACTTGAATGGCAGCAATTGGCGCTTGAAAGACTACGAAGCTCGTGGTGGCTACCAGGCGCTGCGCAAAATACTGGCTCAGGGTGACGCAAAATCACCAAACGACTTGCAAGTCGCGGGCATGACCCCTGACCAAGTGATTGCCGAGGTCAAACTAGGCGGTTTGCGCGGCCGGGGCGGTGCAGGCTTTCCAACGGGTTTGAAGTGGAGCTTCATGCCGCGCCAGTTTCCAGGTCAAAAGTATTTGGTCTGCAATTCAGATGAAGGCGAGCCGGGCACCTGCAAAGACAGAGACATCATGCATTTCAACCCGCACAGCGTGATTGAAGGCATGGCAATCGCCGGTTACGCCATGGGCATCACGGTGGGTTACAACTATATTCATGGTGAAATTTTCGCAACCTACCAGCGCTTTGAAGAAGCTTTGGAAGAAGCGCGTGCCGCAGGCTACATCAGCAAGGAAATGGGCGACAAAATTTTGGGCAGCAACTTCAGTTTTGAGTTGCATGCATCCCATGGTTTCGGTGCCTACATTTGTGGTGAAGAAACCGCCTTGCTCGAGTCACTCGAAGGCAAGAAAGGCCAGCCACGCTTCAAGCCGCCGTTCCCGGCCAGTTTCGGTTTGTACGGCAAGCCGACAACCATCAACAACACTGAAACCTTTGCGGCCGTGCCATGGCTGATTCGCAACGGTGGCCAGGCTTATCTGGAATGCGGCAAACCTAACAACGGGGGCACCAAGATTTACTCGGTGTCAGGTGATGTGGAATGGCCCGGTAATTACGAGGTTCCGTTAGGCACACCGTTTGCCAAGCTGCTGGAGCTGGCAGGTGGTGTACGTGGCGCTGCTCAAGGCCGAACTTTAAAAGCCATCATCCCAGGCGGCTCGTCAGCGCCCGTGTTGCCCGCAGCCATCATGATGGAATGCACCATGGACTATGACTCGATTGCGAAGGCTGGATCGATGCTTGGATCAGGCGCCGTCATTGTCATGGACGACACCCGCTGCATGGTCGAATCACTCAAGCGTTTGTCTTACTTTTATATGCACGAGTCTTGTGGCCAATGCACACCTTGCCGCGAAGGCACGGGTTGGCTCTGGCGCATGGTCGATCGTATTCACACTGGTAAAGGCAAGGCCACTGATTTGGACTTGCTGAACTCTGTTGCGGACAACATTCAGGGTCGTACGATTTGCGCGCTCGGTGATGCTGCGGCCATGCCAGTACGCGCCATGATCAAACATTTCCGCCATGAGTTCGAAGCCATGATTCCTAAAGCGACTGCTCAAAGCGCGGAGCGCTTAACAACATGATTGAAATCCAACTAGACGGCCAAAAAGTTGACGTGCTCGAAGGCAGCACGATCATGCATGCGGCCGAAAAAGCCGGTACCTACATTCCGCACTTTTGTTATCACAAGAAGCTGTCGATTGCGGCCAACTGCCGCATGTGCCTGGTCGATGTTGAAAAGGCCCCCAAACCCATGCCGGCATGCGCTACGCCTGTGACACAGGGCATGGTTGTTCACACCAAGAACGACAAGGCCATCAGGGCGCAAAAAGGCGTGATGGAGTTTTTGCTCATCAACCACCCGTTGGACTGCCCGATTTGCGACCAGGGCGGTGAGTGCCAGTTGCAGGATTTGGCTGTGGGTTATGGCGGAAGTGGCTCGCGCTACGAAGAAGAAAAACGTGTCGTTGCGTACAAAGACATTGGCCCGCTGGTGTCGATGCAAGAGATGAGCCGCTGCATTCATTGCACCCGATGCGTCCGCTTTGGGCAGGAGGTCGCAGGCGTGATGGAGTTGGGCATGTCGCACCGCGGCGAGCATGCCGAGATTGAGACGTTTGTCGGCATGTCGGTGGACTCCGAACTGTCCGGCAACATGATCGACATTTGCCCAGTTGGCGCGTTGACCAGCAAGCCTTTTCGCTACAGCGCCCGCACTTGGGAGTTGTCGCGCCGCAAGTCTGTCAGCCCGCACGATTCAACCGGTAGCAACCTGATTGTTCAGGTCAAGGCCAACCGGGTGATGCGTGTGTTGCCCCTGGAAAATGAACAGGTCAACGAATGCTGGCTTGCCGACCGCGACCGCTTTTCCTATGAATCGCTGAACAGCGATGAACGATTGACCAGCCCCATGATCAAGCAGGGCGGTGAGTGGAAAGCAGTCGATTGGCAAACAGCACTTGAATACGTTGCCAATGGTTTGAAACAGATCAAGGCCGACCATGGCGCGACCAGCATTGGCATGCTGGTAAGTCCGCACAGTACTCTGGAAGAGCTTTATCTGGCGGCATCACTCATGCGCGGTATGGGCAGCGACAACATCGACTACCGCCTGCGCCACGCAGAGTTTGCAACCAGTTCAGGTGTGCGCTGGCTGGGAACGTCGATCGCTTCATTGTCTGAATTGCAACGCGTTTTGGTCGTTGGTTCGAATCTGCGCAAGGACCATCCCCTTTTTGCCCAACGTATCCGGCAGGCGGCTCGCAAGGGTTGCGCCGTCAACAGCGTCAATTCGACGGTAGAACTCAAGACGCCGGACGCCTGGGCGCTGCCAATCGCCAACGCCATGACGGCAGGACATGCGTCATGGGCGCAGTTGCTGGCAAATATCGCCTCAGCCATTGCACTTGAAAAAGGCGTGGCCGCGCCTGCGGCGGGTGACGTGAGCGATGCTGCCAAAGCGATGGCCAAATCGTTGCTGGGCGGTGAGCGGAAAGCGATTTTGCTGGGCAATGCAGCGGCGCACCACGCTGGCGCGTCAAGCCTGCTGGCACTTGCCAGCTGGATTGGCCAGCAAACCGGTGCGAGTGTGGGTTACCTGACGGAAGCAGCAAACACCGTGGGAGCGCAGCTTGCAGGTGCCATGCCGCAAGGCAAGGGGTTGAACGCTGGTCAGATGCTGGACGGCCAACTCAAAGCGGTGGTCTTGCTGAACAACGAACCCGAGTTTGATTCTGCTTCTGGCGCAAAAGCCAAAGCCGCGCTCAACGCCGCGCAAATGGTGGTCACGCTCAGCCCGTTCAAGGCCAACATGAGCTTTAGCGATGTGCTGTTGCCCATCGCGCCGTTTACTGAAACGCCGGGCACGTTCGTCAACGCGGAAGGCCGCGTGCAAAGCTTTCATTCGGTCGTCAAGCCTTTGGGCGATACACGTCCAGCGTGGAAGGTGTTGCGTGTGCTGGCCAATTTGTTGGGCCTACCGGGCTTTGAATACGAGTCGTCGCAAGATGTCCTTCAGCAAATCGCAGGCATCGACAACGGTCATGTCGTAGCCGCCAACTTGAGCAATGCTTCAGATGCGAGCATTCAGTTGACCACCGTGAGTCAGGTGGCGCCTGCCGTGGCCGGCATTTATCAGCTTGACGGCTTGGTCAGGCGGGCAACATCGCTGCAACTGACCGCGGATGCGCGTGGTGTGGCCGTTGTTGATGGCACAACTGAGGAAGTGGCAGCATGATTGACGCGATTTACGCTTTCGGTCAGGGTTTGGGTGGCGGTATCTGGCCCACCGTGGTCTGGCCTGTGCTCTGGACGCTGATCAAAATTGTTTGCGTCTTGCTGCCATTGATGGCTTGCGTTGCCTACCTCACCTTGTGGGAGAGAAAGGCGATTGGTTTCACACAAATTCGCCTCGGCCCCAACCGGGTGGGCCCTTTCGGTTTGCTGCAGCCGATAGCCGACGCGCTCAAGCTGTTGACCAAAGAAATCATTATTCCTACGGCTGCCAGCAAGGGCTTGTTTGTTCTGGGCCCCATCATGACCATCATGCCGGCGCTCGCCGCATGGGCCGTCATTCCGTTTGGGCCTGAGGTGGCGCTGGCCAATATCAACGCGGGCTTGCTGTTTCTGATGGCGATCACCTCGCTGGAGGTGTATGGGGTGATCATTGCCGGCTGGGCATCCAATTCCAAGTACGCCTTTTTGGGGGCCATGCGTGCCTCGGCTCAAATGGTGAGTTATGAGATTGCGATGGGTTTTTGCCTGGTCGTGGTGCTGATGGTGTCGGGCAGCCTGAACATGACCGATATCGTGATGGGGCAGGGCAAAGGCATGGCGGCAGACCGTGGGTTGACTTTTTTGTCCTGGAACTGGCTGCCGTTGCTGCCTATTTTTGTGGTTTATTTCATCTCCAGTCTCGCAGAGACCAACCGCCACCCGTTTGATGTGGTCGAAGGCGAATCAGAGATCGTGGCGGGGCATATGGTCGAATATTCCGGCATGTCCTTTGCCATGTTCTTCCTGGCTGAATACGCCAACATGTGGCTGGTCGCGATCCTCGCAGTACTTCTTTTCCTGGGTGGCTGGTTGCCACCCATCGACAGCGCGTTTTTCAACTGGATTCCTGGCTGGATCTGGCTGGGCGCCAAGACTTTTGTGATCGTTACCATGTTTCTCTGGGTACGTGCCACATTCCCGCGCTTTCGCTATGACCAAATCATGCGTTTGGGCTGGAAAATTTTCATCCCTGTGACGCTCGTCTGGCTGGTTGTTGTTGGCGGCTGGATGCAGACATCGTATTCAATTTGGAAATGACATGAGCACCGTTGCCTCCCTCAAAGATTTCGCTTCGAGCTTCATGCTCACCGAGCTGTTCAAAGGCATGGCCTTGACCGGCAAGTACATGTTCAAGCGCAAGATCACGGTTCAGTTTCCTGAAGAAAAGACACCGCAGAGCCCGCGTTTTCGGGGCCTGCACGCACTTCGCCGATACGAAAACGGAGAAGAACGCTGCATTGCCTGCAAGCTCTGTGAAGCCGTTTGCCCGGCGATGGCCATCACGATTGAGTCTGATGTGCGCGAAGACGGTAGCCGCCGCACATCGCGCTACGACATAGACCTGACCAAATGCATTTTTTGTGGATTTTGTGAAGAAAGCTGCCCGGTCGATTCGATTGTTGAAACGCATATTTTTGAATACCACGGTGAAAAGCGGGGCGATTTGTACTTCACCAAAGAAATGCTGCTGGCAGTAGGCGACCGTTATGAAACTGAAATTGCTGCCAGCCGCGCTGCGGATGCCAAGTTTCGTTAGTCCTGGCTCAACATCGCCCCATCCTAAAAAGAATTCGAAAGCAACATGGACGCTAAAACAGGTCTTTTTTATGTGTTTGCTGCGCTGATGCTGTTTGCTGCATTCCGTGTCATCACGGCGCGCAACCCAGTGCATGCGGCCTTGTACCTTGTGCTGGCCTTTTTTCAGGCTGCCGCCATCTGGATTTTGCTCAAAGCTGAGTTTCTGGCGATCACGCTGGTGTTGGTGTATGTGGGTGCCGTGATGGTGCTGTTTTTGTTTGTGGTGATGATGCTCGACATCAATCTTGATGGTGTTCGGCAGGGTTTCTGGAAGCACTTCCCGCTGGCAGGCTCTGTCGGCGCGCTGATCGCGCTAGAAATGTCTTATGTGCTGATGGGCGGCTTCAGGGAGCCACCCAAGGCAGCCAACGCGGCCGCACAAACGGGCAGTCAGGTTTCTAACACCAAAGAACTTGGCAAGGTGTTGTATTCAGAGTACGTTTATCCGCTGGAAATTGCAGCCATTATTTTGCTGGTTGCCATCATTGCGGCTATCGCCCTGACATTGCGTGCCCGCAAAGACTCCAAGTCACAAAATCCGTCCGAGCAGGTTCGGGTCAAGCGCGCCGACCGGGTGACACTTGTGAAGATGAAGTCGGTCATGCCGGAGGCCACCATGCCAGCTGCCCCGGTCATTGAGGAGAAAAAGGCATGACGCTCACGCTCGGACATTTCCTGTCACTCGGCGCGATGCTGTTCGCCTTGTCGGTCATCGGCATTTTTCTGAACCGCAAAAACCTGATTGTTTTGTTGATGGCCATCGAGCTCATGCTGCTTGCCGTCAACATGAACTTTGTGGCGTTCTCGTATTACCTGAACGACATGGCGGGCCAGATTTTTGTGTTCTTTATTCTGACGGTCGCAGCGGCTGAGTCCGCCATTGGTTTGGCCATTCTCGTTTTGCTGTTCCGCAATAAATCCAGCATCAACGTTGACGAACTCAATACGCTCAAGGGTTAACTAGAAAATGAGTCAAACCCTTTCTGTCTCTGCGCTACTCGCTGTCCCCTTGCTGCCTTTGGCTGGAGCCGTTTTGGCGGGGGTCTTTGGCACCGCTTTCGGTGGCAATTGGTTGGGTCGCCGACTGTCGCACACCTTGACGATTCTGGGTGTTTTGCTGGCGTTTATCTTGTCTGCCATGACGCTCAAAAGCGTGGCCATGGACGGCGCGCGATTCAATGAAACGATCTATACCTGGATGGTCGTTGGTGGCTTGAAGATGGAAGTTGGTTTTCTGGTCGACGGCCTGAGTGCCATGATGATGTGCGTGGTGACCTTTGTGTCGCTCATGGTGCACATTTACACCATCGGCTACATGGATGAAGAAGAGGGCTACAACCGCTTTTTTGGTTATATCTCGCTGTTTACTTTCGCCATGCTGATGCTGGTGATGAGCAACAACATGCTCCAGCTTTTCTTTGGCTGGGAGGCTGTGGGCCTGGTTTCGTATTTGCTGATTGGTTTTTATTACAACAAACCGAGTGCGACCCATGCCAATATGAAGGCGTTTTTGGTCAACCGGGTCGGTGACTTCGGTTTCATTCTGGGCATTGGCCTGATTGCCGCCTTCGCGGGCACGTTGAACTACAGCGAAGCCTTTGCCAAGGGCGGCGAGCTTGCAAAACTCACGCTTCCTGGCACCAGCTGGATGTTGGTCACCGTCGTCTGCATCTGCCTTTTCATTGGTGCGATGGGCAAGTCGGCCCAGTTCCCGCTGCACGTTTGGCTGCCCGACTCGATGGAAGGCCCGACGCCTATCTCGGCATTGATCCACGCGGCCACGATGGTCACGGCTGGCATTTTCATGGTGGCCCGCATGTCGCCGCTGTTTGAGCTCAGTGATACCGCGCTGAGCTTCATCATGGTGATTGGCGGCATCACTGCGCTGTTCATGGGCTTTATGGGCATCATTCAAAACGACATCAAGCGCGTCGTGGCCTATTCAACCTTGTCGCAGCTGGGTTACATGACGGTCGCGCTCGGTGCGTCGGCTTACTCGGTGGCTGTATTCCATTTAATGACGCATGCGTTCTTCAAGGCGCTGCTGTTCCTGGCGGCAGGCTCCGTCATTTTGGGCATGCACCACAACCAGGACATTCGCTGGATGGGCGGCGTGCGCAAGACCATGCCGATCACCTGGATCACTTTTCTGCTCGGCACACTGGCGTTGATTGGCACGCCATTGTTCGCAGGTTTTTACTCAAAAGACAGCATCATTGAAGCCGTGCACGAGAGCCATCTGGCGGGTGCCGGTTTTGCGCACTTTGCTGTGCTGGCGGGGGTTTTTATCACCGCTTTTTATTCTTTCCGTCTTTACTTCCTGGTGTTCCACGGCAAGGAGCGTCACGACCAGAATCCTGATGCGCACCACCATTCGCATCACCACGCGCACGACGCGCATGACCACCATGCACCACACCACGAATCGCGTGAATCACCCTGGGTGGTGACCGTGCCGCTCGTCCTGCTGGCCATTCCTTCGGTGGTGATTGGCTTCATGACCATCCAGCCCATGCTGTTTGGCGATTTTTTCAAAGACGCAATTTTTGTCAATCTTCAAAAGCACCCCGCCATGCAAGAGCTGGCCAAAGCGTTTCACGGACCGGTACAAATGGCACTGCACGGCTTGATGACCGCGCCTTTCTGGCTAGCCCTGTCAGGCGCCGTGCTGGCCTGGTATTTGTATAGGGTCAATCCGGCTTTGCCGGCGACTATCAGGCGCCTTTTCCATCCGCTTTATGTACTGCTTGAAAACAAGTACTACCTCGACTGGTTCAATGAAAACGTACTTGCGCGAGGTACTCGCGCACTCGGGATGGGCTTGTGGAAAATCGGCGACCAAAAAGTGATTGATGGCACGTTGGTCAATGGCTCGTGGAAGATGGTGGGCTGGGTGTCCAGCCTCGTGCGGCGCTTGCAGTCGGGTTACATCTATCACTATGCCTTTGGCATGATCATCGGCGTGTTTGTGCTCATGACGTACTTTGTCTGGCTGAACAAGTAAGCACGACGCAAATAAGAACAAGCAGGAAAAATAAGAATGGGATTGCTCAGCCTTGCGATTTGGACGCCAATCATTTTTGGTGTCATTCTGTTGGCCATTGGCCGTGATGACCAGGCTCGCAGCGTGCGCTGGGTTGCATTGATCGGTGCTGTTGTCAGCTTTTTGGTCACCCTGCCACTGTATGACGGCTTCAAGCTCGGCACTTCTGCGATGCAGTTTGTTGAAAAGGGCAGCTGGATAGCCCGCTTCAATGTCAATTACCACCTCGGCGTGGACGGTATCTCGCTGTGGTTTGTGATCCTGACTGCCTTTATCAATGTCGTTGTCATCATCGCCAGCTGGGAAGCCATCACCACCCGCGTCAACCAGTACATGGCTTCGTTCCTGATTTTGAGTGGTCTGATGATTGGCGTGTTCGCTGCGCTGGACGGCCTGCTGTTTTATGTCTTTTTTGAAGCCACGCTGATCCCGATGTATCTCATCATCGGCATCTGGGGCGGGCCGAACAAGATTTACGCAGCCTTCAAATTCTTTTTGTATACCTTGCTCGGCTCACTCCTGATGCTGGTCGCCCTCATTTACTTGTACAACAAATCTGGCGGCAGCTTTGACATTTTGACCTGGCACAAGCTGCCACTGGGCAGCGCGATACAAACGCTGTTGTTCTTTGCTTTTTTTGCAGCCTTTGCTGTCAAGGTGCCCATGTGGCCAGTACACACCTGGTTGCCCGATGTGCACGTTGAGGCTCCCACTGGCGGCTCTGCCGTGCTGGCCGCCATCATGCTCAAGCTGGGTGCTTATGGTTTCCTGCGTTTTTCCATGCCGATTACGCCTGATGCGTCGCGTGAATGGGCCTGGCTGATGATTGCCTTGTCCCTTACCGCAGTGGTTTATGTTGGCCTGGTGGCGCTGGTGCAGCAGGACATGAAAAAGCTGGTGGCGTACTCATCGGTGGCGCACATGGGTTTTGTCACGCTTGGCTTTTTTATTTTCAATGACCTCGGCGTGTCGGGCGGCATCGTGCAGATGATTGCCCATGGCTTTGTGTCAGGTGCGATGTTTTTGTGCATTGGCGTGCTGTATGACCGCGTGCATTCGCGCGAGATTGCCAGCTACGGCGGTGTGGTCAGCACCATGCCCAAGTTTGCCGCGTTTGCCCTGTTCTTTGCCATGGCCAACTGCGGCTTGCCTGCCACGGCTGGTTTTGTGGGGGAGTGGATGGTGATTTTGGGTGCCGTCAAATTCAACTTTTGGATTGGTTTTGTCTCTGCTACCGCGCTGATTTTTGGTGCAGCCTACACCCTGTGGATGTACAAGCGTGTGTACCTCGGTCCGGTGGTCAATGATGACGTCAAGAATCTGAAGGACATCAATGCCCGAGAGTTTTTGATGCTGGCCATGCTCGCCATTGCCACGCTTTACATGGGCCTGTACCCGAAGCCATTTACCGATGTGATGAACAGCACCGTCGTTGATTTGCTGGCGCATGTTGCCAAATCCAAACTGAACTAACCGCAAAAGAATTCAGCAATGATTGACAAACTCTCCTGGATAGCGGTTTACCCCGAGATCATTTTGGCCGTGATGGCCTGTGTGATCTTGCTGGTTGACCTGGGTGTCAAGTCGCCCATGCGAACCGTCACTTATGTGTTGGCGCTCATCACGCTGGCCGTGGTTGCTGCGCTCGAGGCGGCCTATGCCACAGGCGGTCAAACCTTCTATGGCTTTGGCAAGATGGTGGTGGTTGACCCGATGGGCAGCTGGCTGAAGTGCTTTTCATGCATTGCGCTGATGGTGTCATTGGTTTACGGCAGGCCCTATGCCTTTGACCGTGACATGTTGCGCGGTGGCGAGTTTTTCACGCTGAGTCTGTTTGCCCTGCTGGGCATGTTCGTGATGATTTCGGGTCATAATTTTCTGGTCATTTACATGGGCCTGGAGTTGCTCACCCTCAGCAGCTACGCGCTGGTCGCGCTGCGGCGTGATAACGCCACGGCCACCGAAGCTGCCATGAAATACTTTGTGCTGGGCGCTTTGGCTTCTGGCTTTTTGCTTTATGGCTTGTCCATGCTTTACGGCGCGACAGGCTCGCTTGATTTGAATGAAGTCTTCAACGCGATTGCCAGCAGGCAGGTCAAGCACCAGGTGTTGGTGTTCGGCCTGGTGTTCATTGTTGCTGGCCTGGCCTTCAAACTCGGTGCCGTGCCTTTTCACATGTGGTTACCCGATGTGTATCAGGGCGCGCCTACCGCCGTTACCTTGCTGATTGGCGGCGCACCTCAGCTGGCTGCTTTTGCGATTTGCCTGCGCCTGCTGGTGGAGGGCTTGCTTCCGCTTGCTTTCGACTGGCAGCAAATGCTGGCTGTGATGGCGATTGGTTCGTTGCTGGTTGGCAATCTGGCGGCCATTGCACAAAGCAACCTCAAGCGCATGCTGGCTTTTTCTACCATCTCGCAAATGGGCTTTTTGCTGCTCGGCATGCTGTCGGGTGTGGTCAATGGCAACCAGCTCAACACTGAATCAGCCTACAGCGCAGCCATGTTTTATGCCATCACCTATGTCCTCACGACACTTGCGGCGTTCGGCATCATCATGCTGCTGGCACGTGCCGGGCATGAATCCGAAGAAATCAGCGACCTGGCTGGCCTTAACCAGCGCAGCCCGCTCTATGCAGGTGTGATGGCCATCGTCATGCTGTCATTGGCAGGCTTGCCACCGCTGGTCGGGTTTTATGCCAAGCTGTCGGTGCTGCAAGCGCTGATTTCGTCACAGCAAACCAGCTATCTTGTGCTTGCTGTTTTTGCGGTGATGATGTCGCTGGTCGGTGCGTTTTACTATCTGCGCATCATCAAGGTCATGTACTTTGATGCCGCTCAAAGCCCGGTGCATGCCATCACCGCGCCAGTTGACGCGCGGTTTGTACTCAGCATCAATGGTGCGCTTATTTTGCTGTTGGGCATCTTGCCGGGCGGCTTGATGACACTGTGCGCCCAGTCCATCAGCAGCATCGTCAAGACCCTTGGCAGCTAAGGCTTTGCCTGGCCCTGCTTGTGCCATGAAAGCTGTATTGTGAAAGTTCTTAACCTTCAATGCGGACAGCAGCATTCTTTTGAAGGCTGGTTTGGTTCTGAGGAGGACTTTCAATCGCAATTGGCGCGCGGCATCGTTGAGTGCCCGGTGTGTGCAGACAAAACCATCCTGAAGATGCCGAGTGCGCCGCGGCTCAATTTTGGGGCGCATCGAGGGCCCGCCGGCCAAGCTCAGTTGCCTGACGATGCGACTCCACCTCGCCCGGCAGAGGCGCAGGTAGGTTCCAGTTTGACGCCGGTGGCCGAGGCAGCAGAAATGGCCAGCCCAAGCCTGGAACAGCAAGCGGCGTTTTTAAAGGCCTTGCGTCATGTGATTGCCCACACCGAAGATGTTGGCGAGCGCTTTGCAGATCAGGCGCGCGCCATGCATTATGGCGACGCCGAGCCGCGCAGTATCCGCGGTCAGGCCACGCCGCGCGAAGCCAGTGAGCTGATAGAGGAGGGCATTGACGTGATGGCACTGCCCATGCCGGCGGCCTTGAAGGAAACCCTTCAGTAGTCGTTTGAGTCCTGGTTCAGTTCGGGGCTTAGCTCAGGAGTCGGTTCATGACTCAGGCGATGTCAACGATCACCGGTGCGTGGTCACTTGGCCGTTCATTTTTGCGCGGTGTTTTGTCGATCACGCAGCCGGTCACCCTGGGTTTAAGCGCTTGGCTGACCAGAATATGGTCAATCCGCAGTCCCCGGTTGCGTCTGAAACCAAATTCCCGATAGTCCCACCAGCTGAAGCTTTTCTCGGGTTGTTCAAACATTCTGAAGGCGTCTGTCAAGCCCAGCGCCATCAGCGCCTTGAAATGGTCACGCTCGGCGGTGGTGTGGTGAATGGTTTCACGCAAACCTTCCGGGTCGTAGCTGTCGCGGTCATCGGCCGTGATATTGAAGTCGCCGAGCAGTACCAGTTTGGCATGCTCCTGAAGTTCGCTTCGCAGCATGGCGATCAAACCAGCCAGCCATTTCAACTTGTAGGCAAATTTTTCGCTGCCCGGCTCCTGGCCATTGACGAAGTAGCCATTGACAATTCGCACGTCGCCGTGCTCGGTGGCCATGGTGGCGGCGATCACGCGCGACTGCTCGTCCGCAAAGCCGGTGATGTTTTTGGAAACATCGTTGAGCACGGTGCGACTGAGAATCGCCACGCCGTTGTAGGTTTTTTGACCGAAAACGGCACCGTGGTAGCCCACCTCCTCAAGCGCCTGGAATGGAAACTTGTCGTCCGTCAGTTTGAGTTCCTGAAGACACAGTGCATCGACCGGATGGGTGGCCAGCCAGTCAATGACCTGCGGTAAGCGCACGGACAGGGAATTGACGTTCCAAGTGGCAATTTGGGTCATTTTTAAGGGTTAAATAGGGCTTTTACCCAATAAATACGGACGCTATGTGCTATTGAATATATAGCTTTAAGGCTGATGCTAGATATGAAGCAGGGCCAATACGCCAACAGCCAGACCACCTGCGGCCGCTGCAAACATGACATATTCAACCCAGCGCTTGCGCGTCAAAAGGGCAATGGCTGCCATGGCAATTGATATTTGCAACACCGTGGTGGCTTGGGCCCAGCGGTGGTGTTGGTGCATTTGTTCGTCTGACTTTTTATCCCAGTCGTTGGATTCTTTTTCAAGCTTTTCAGCCGTCTCTTTGATGTCGTTCTTTTCTTTTTCGTACCGGTCAATCTTGGCCTGGTACTTGTCTTTCGCGCTTTCGGCCGACAGGTCGCGCGAGACCTCGGCTAGCGACTGTTTGGTGCTTTTGGCCTGAAAGTAATTCCACTGGTTGGACGCTTCTGTTTTCTTGATGGCCGCGTTGTTTTTGTACAGGCCTGCGTTAGCCTGTGTGGCCCCGCCCATGTAGGCAAAAATGGCGCCGACAGTGGCAATGATGGCGGTGATCACGGCAATTTGCGCGGTCAAACCCTTGTCTTTTTCGTCATGCTCGCCATGCCCGCCTTGCGCCGCATGCTCCAGCTCGTGGTCGTGGGGCCCGTGTACGTGAAATCCGCTTCCTGACATCTCATTCTCCTCGTGGTTGTGTATAAGTGATAAACCTGAAACCCAGTCCGCTGGAAGACAGCTGTGCCTGACTGTGTCCGGGAATCCATTGGGCGCCAAGGGTGGGCGCAAAGGCATCGCCTTCGAAGTCTTGGTCGATCTGCGTCACCTCAATCCGGCTGGCCAAGGGCTCGGCTTGCGCGTAGATTTGTGCTCCGCCAATGATCCAGACTTCGCTTGAAGATTGGCACAGCGCCAAAGCCTCCTGTAGGCTGCCAGCGGTGGTCGCGCCTTGCGCCTGCCAGTGGGTCTGGCGGGTGATGACCAGATTGGTACGGCCAGGCAGCGGGCGAAATTTTGGCGGCAATGAATCCCAGGTTTTGCGGCCCATGATCACAGGACTGCCGAGCGTGAGCTTTTTGAAATGTGCCAGGTCTTCAGGCAAGTGCCAGGGCATCGCGTTGTTGTTGCCAATCACGCCGTTGGCCGACCTGGCAAAAATCATGTTGATCTTCATGCGCTGCTGCCTTGCCCTACACCGCCACCGGCGCCTTGATGGCCGGGTGGTGCTGGTAATTCACGAATTCAAAATCATCAAACCCATAATCAAAAATGGATTCAGGTTTGCGTTTGATGTGGAGTGTGGGGTAGGGCAGTGGCTCACGGCTTAATTGCAGTGCCACCTGCTCGTGATGGTTGCTGTAAATGTGGCAGTCTCCGCCGGTCCAGACAAAGTCCCCCACGTCCAGGTCGCATTGCTGCGCCACCATGTGGGTCAGCAACGCGTAGCTGGCAATGTTGAAAGGCACGCCCAGAAAAATGTCAGCACTGCGCTGGTACAGCTGGCAGCTCAACTGCCCCTTGCCGCCTGGTGTTGTTGCTGGGGCCACGTAAAACTGAAAGAAGGCATGGCAAGGCATCAGCGCCATCTTGCTCAGGTCCGCCACGTTCCAGGCGCTGACGATGATCCGGCGTGAGTCCGGGTTGGTCTTCAGGGTCTTGATCACATCCGTGATCTGGTCAATGTGACCGCCGTCAGGTGTGGGCCAGCTGCGCCACTGCACGCCATACACGGGGCCCAGGTCGCCATCGGCGCGCGCCCATTCGTCCCAGATCGTCACGCCGCGCTCTTTGAGCCAGTTGTTGTCGCTGGACCCTTGCAGAAACCACAGCAGCTCATGCACGATGGATTTGAGGTGCACCTTCTTGGTCGTGACCAGCGGAAAGCCCTGTTTCAGATCAAACCGCATCTGGTAGCCAAACACGCTTTTGGTACCCGTGCCGGTACGGTCGGCCTTGAACACGCCGTGCGTGTCAACGTGGCGCATGAAATCTTCGTATTGTGAGGAGTGTTGCACTTTAATGTGATCCCAAAAGTGTGTCGATGGCACCTGTCACAACAGCAGCGTGCCTGGCGAGGTCGGTTGCAGGGCGTTTCAAAAGAGCGGTTGGAAAAGCTGCCATGGCAGCCGTGTCCAGAACGACATTGCCGCCCGCTATTTCAAAAATCGGGTTCAAGTCCCTGAGAGGGTTTGAAATGTACTTGCTGCTGCGCAGCGGAATGACAATTCGCGTCTCCAGGCTATCAAGGAAGCCGTTTTGAACATCCACCAAATAGGGAGTTTGTTTGCGAAGCTCGGCATCGGGGTGCGCATAAACATCAAATCGGGCCATGATGGTCGAACAACTTAAAAAGTACGGTATTTCTCAAGCGGCAAACCATATTTTGCAATACGGGCGTTGTATTCATCGACAGCATCCTTGTTGCGCTCGTTCCACTGCTCCCAATAGCGGCGCTTGACTTCGTCGGCCAGCAAAGCATCGACAGTTTGCGACAGGTTCATGCCCATTTCGCGCGCTGCCTCCAGCACTTTGGAATTGAGGGACAGATTGGTCGCTTTTTTTGGGGCGTGTTCAAATCGCAGCATGATTTAACTCCATAAAGTATGCGCATATTATCATGCGCAAATTTCAAGGCATTAAACCCGTACTACCCGCCCCGGATTCATCAGGCCTTGGGGGTCCAGCGCCTGTTTGATGGCGCGCATCATGCCCAGCGCGACGGGGGACTTGTGGTGTTCGAGTTTGTCCACCTTCAGGCTGCCCACGCCATGCTCGGCAGAAATGGAGCCCTCAAAACGCGCCACCGAGTCATAAACAAGCGTGTTGACATCGGCTTCACGCTCACGCAAAAAGGCTTTTGAATCCCCGTCAGCCGGGGCTTGCACGTTGTAATGCAAGTTGCCATCGCCCAGGTGACCAAAATTGACCAACCGCACGCCCGGTATCGCCGCCTGCAGCAGCGCGTCAGTGGTGGCCACAAATTCTGGAATGCGTGACACGGCAATGGAGACGTCGTGCTTGATGTTCAAGCCTTCTTCAGCCTGTGCTAAAGGAATGCTCTCGCGGACATGCCATAGCTGGCTGGCTTGACTTAAGTTTTCAGCGACGACGGCGTCCAGCACGCAGCCGTTGGCAAAAGCAGTTTCAAGCAAGGATTCAAACTGCGCCCGTGCATGGCTTTCACTCTCGTGATCCGAGTTTTCAAGCAAAACACAATAAGGCGCGTCTTGCCACAAAGGCACGCGCTGATGGGGGTAGTGCTTGGCCACCAGGCTCAGCGCAAACTGGCCCATCACTTCAAAACCCGTCAGCCCGGCACCCAAGTGTTTGTGCACCAGGCCCAGCAGGGTGACGGCGTGTTCCATCGACGGCACAGCGGCCCAGGCTGTCAGCCTTGCAGCGGGCATCGGGTAAAGCTTCAAGGTGGCGGCGGTGATGATGCCCAGCGTGCCTTCACTGCCTACAAACAAATCGCGCAGGTCGTAACCGGTGTTGTCTTTGCGCAGGCCACTCAGGCCGTGCCAAATCTCGCCCTGCGCTGTGACGACCTCCAGACCCAGGCACAAGTCGCGTGCATTGCCATAGCGCACAACTTGCGTGCCGCCCGCGTTGGTCGCCAAATTCCCGCCAATCGTGCAACTGCCTTCGGCGGCCAGACTGAGCGGGAACAAAAAACCAGCCTTCTCAGCGGTGTCTTGCAGGTTTTGCAAAATGCAGCCTGCATCAACCGTCATGGTCAGATTGGCCGCATCCATGCTGCGTACCGTGTTCATGCGTTGCAGGCTCAGCACGACCTGCTGCCCTGAGTCGTCAGGAACCGAGCCGCAGACCAAACCCGTGTTGCCGCCCTGAGTGACGATGCTGATACCGGCGGCCGCACAAGCTTTGACCACCGCCGCGACTTCGCTTGTGCTGGCAGGCCGCACCACAGCCAGTGCCTTGCCGCGCGAGCGTTTGCGCCAGTCCAGCTCGTAGGCCGAAAGATCGCCATCGACCAAAACGTTCATCGCCCCGGCGATAGACCTCAAGCTGTCAAGCAGAACATGGCTCATGCTTTGGCCTGCTTGGGAATGCCCTTGAACCGCACCTTCACATGCAGTGAGCAGGCGGCAAACAGCACCAGGCACAAACACACTTCTGCCATGGCCAAATAGTTGCCGGGTGCCTTGTCGCTCCAGGCGCGCACCACCCCTTCGGTGAAGTACAGCCACACCAGCAGGCTGAGCCAGCGGTAGGTGTACATGCGATTTTTCATCACGCCGGCCAGCGGCAAGATCAGCGGCAACACTTTTAAAGCCAGCAAGGAGCCGCCCGGGCGGATGGGAGCCAGCACCATTTCCCACAACACGCCCAGCACAATCAGGCCAAACAGGCTGGTCGCTGCGGTCCAGCGGATGACGTCAATTTGATTTTCTTTGTTCATATCAGCTTAGGAAGGGAGGGCGGTCGCTTGAGGCATGATACCGGGGATGAATTTTCAACAACGATTACAAGTCTTTTGGGCAGACCTGTTGCATTTCCCCTGGCGCGACACGCTGCTCACGCTTCGTGACCGTTTCCGTGAAGACCACATGGGCCTGACAGCCAGCAGTCTGACGTTCACCACCACGATTGCGCTGGTGCCATTTTTTACTGTGGTCTTGGCGGTTTTCTCGGCTTTCCCGATGTTTTCAACCATGCAGGGCGCCTTGCAAAGCTGGCTGGTCGAAAGCCTGATTCCCGACAACATCGCCCGTCAGGTGCTGGGCTATCTGACACAGTTCAGCCGGCAAGCCAACAAACTCGGTGTCGCGGGCCTGGGTATTTTGCTGCTCACAGCCATTACCCTGATTTTGACGATTGACCGCACCCTCAACGGGATCTGGCGCGTCAAAAAAGCGCGCCCTTTGACCCAGCGCGTGCTGATGTACTGGTCGGCCATCACGCTGGGGCCGGTGTTGCTGGGAGCCAGCCTGGCGCTCACCTCGTGGGTGGTGGTGGCTACCAGCGGGTTGGTCGGCGCATTGCCCTTCAGTCTGCGGTTTTTGTTTAGCAGCTTACAGTTTTTAATGGTTGCCGCAGGGCTGGCCGTCTTGTACCGCTACGTGCCCAACACCTACGTCAAACGCTCGCACGCTTGGGCGGGCGGCATTTTTGCAGCGGTTGGCATGGAGCTAGCAAAAAAAGCGCTGGTCCTGTATCTGAGCAAAGTGCCCACTTATTCCATGATTTACGGCGCCTTCGCCACCCTGCCGATTTTGCTGGTCTGGATTTATGTGGCCTGGATCATTGTGCTGTTGGGCGCCGTGGTCGCCGCTTACCTGCCCAGCCTGCTTGCAGGCGTGGCCAGGCGCGGTGGTGACAACGGCGTGGGCGCGGCCAGAGGCTGGCAGTTTCAATTGGCGATTGAAGTGCTGCAGCACTTGAATGGCGTCAAGAGCAGTAACCGAAGAGGCTGCAGCGCATCGAGTCTGGCGCAGACCATGCGGATTGACGTGTTGCAACTCGAGCCGATTCTGGAAACCCTGACGGAACTCGATTGGGTGGGTCAGCTCGTGCCCAACCTGGATGCTGGGGCCGACGAAGAGTCAAACTACATTCTGCTGGCCGACCCCGAGCAGACCATGCTGGAGCCTTTGATGCAGCGGCTGCTGCTGGACAAAACCGATTCGACCCTGCCGCTGTGGGCGGCCGGCCAATGGTCCCAACTCAAGCTGAGTCAGGCACTGTAATTACGGCCCGGTAAAAGATATTTTTTAATAGCTGCTCGCCCAAGTATCTATTGGTCGGGAGGCCTAAAAGACGTATGAAGGCAGGTGTTTTGGTTCTTGAAAAAGAACTTCGAAGATTTCAAACGCTTGTCGTGACTCACATCTTGACTTTGCCCCGCCAGATGTCTTTGTACATGGCCCAGTCGCCCATGAAGCTGTACAGCGGGCGCTTGAAGCTGGCGGGCTTGTTTTTCTCAAAGCCAAAGTGGCCGACCCAAGCAAAGCCATAACCGCAGAGCAAGCCGTAGAGCAGGTACTGCGGTTTTCCGGTGGCGATCAACATGGCCAGGCAGACCAGGCTCAGGCTGGAACCCACGAAATGCAGGCGGCGGCAGGTTGTGTTGCTGTGCTCGGTTAAATAAAACGGGTAAAACTCTGAAAAGCTTTGGAAGGCTTTGGGGTCTTGCATGCTTGTCTCCATGTCGTCCTTGCGATTGCCTGAAGTTTAGGCCACTGCAAAGCGTCAGTAAGTTGCCAATCACCTCAATCGGAATGGTGGACGCAAAATTTTCGATCAAATCACCTTCGCGCTGCTGGAGTGGTGTTCAAACAGGGCTGATGGCGTGCCGTACCAAGGTTCAAACTCGACCTTCTTGTATGGCGCGAATCATTTCAAAAAATCTTTGATGGCCATCAGTGTTTCTTCAGGCGCTTCAGTCATCTGGTGGTGGCCCACAGCCAAGCTGACCACAGAAAAGTCCTTGCCCGTTTTTTCAGCGGTGTCGATCAACAGTTGCGCTGATTTGGCCAGCGTCATCTGGTCTTGTGCGCCGAGCAAAAACAGCACCGGGCAGGTGATCTGGCTCATCGCCGCCTCACCGTTGGCATAGTCATCACAAGCCTTGAAGCCGCGGTGAAACACGTTGACTTGGGTGTTGCTGGCCAGCACGCGCCGGCCCAGCGCCATGTTGCTGCCGTACACCCAGGTGCCGGGGCCGAGTGCCGAGGGTGGGGCGGCCAGCGTGCTGCGTGAAAGCACATTGATCATTTTGAGCGCCGCCATCGGGTTATTGAGCGACATATCGAGCAGCGCTGGAGACACCTTCATGGGGAAAGCCGTGCCCACCAGCACCAAGCGATTGATGCGATCTTTCAGCTTTGAAGCAGCTTCTAACCCAATCAGCGAGCCCCAGCTGTGGCCCACCAGCGCTGCCTTTTCAATCCCTGCTGCGTCCAGCAGTGATTCAATAAACGTAGCGGCTTCTTCAACACTGGCGGGGGCGTTGCCTTCGCTTTTGCAATGCCCCGGCAGGTCTATGGCCAACACGTTCCAGCCGTGGTTGGCCATGTACCGGCTCTGCAAAATCCACACGCTGTGGTCACCCAGCACGCCATGAATAAACACGACTGTCGGCTGGGTCGGGTCGATTGCTTTGCCTGCTGTGTAGCAATAGGTTTTGTGGTTGTTGACTTGCAGGTACATGGCTTAGGCTCCCGCTTTTTCAGCAGCCTTCTCGGCGACTTTCAAAGCCCGTTTCAAGTCGTCTATCAAATCATCGGCATCTTCCAGCCCAATCGACAAACGAATCGTGCCTTGCGTGATGCCTGCGCCGCTCAGGGCTTCGTCCGTCATGCGAAAGTGCGTGGTGCTGGCCGGATGAATCACCAAACTTCTGCAGTCGCCCACATTGGCCAGGTGGCTGAAGACTTTGAGGCTTTCAACAAAAGCCTTGCCCTGGTTGCGCGAGCCTTTCAAGTCGAAGCTGAAGACTGAGCCTGCGCCGCGTGGCAATAATTTTTTAGCCAGCGCGTGGCTGGTGTGTGTGTCAAGCAGCGGGTGGCCGACGCGTCCTACAAACGGGTGACTGGCCAAAAAATTCACGACCTTTTCGGTGTTGCGCATGTGGCGTTCCATGCGCAGGCTCAGGGTCTCGATGCCCTGCAAAATCAGCCAGGCCGTGTGCGGGCTCATGCAGGCGCCAAAGTCTCTCAAGCCTTCACGCCGCGCGCGCAGTAAAAATGCGCCGACGGTGCTTTCTTCACTGAACACCATGTTGTGAAAGCCGTCGTAGCCTTCGGTGAGTTCCTTGAACTTGCCTGAACGTTCCCAGTCAAATGATCCACCGTCGACCACTATGCCGCCAATCACCGTGCCGTGACCGCTTAAAAATTTGGTCGCTGAGTGGTAGACCAGATCAGCGCCGTGGTCAAACGGCTTGATCAGCCAGGGTGAGGTGAGGGTGGAGTCCACCAGCAGCGGCGCACCGGCCTCGTGCGCGATAGCGGCAACAGCTTCAATGTCCAGCACGTCCAGGCCGGGGTTACCCACTGTCTCGCCAAAAAACAGGCGGGTCGTGGGCCGCACCGCTGCGCGCCAGCCGTCGAGGTCACCGGGTTTGACAAACGTGGTGTCAATGCCAAAGCGGCGCATGGTGTAGTGCAGCAGGTTTTGCGAGCCGCCGTACAAAGCCGTCGATGCGACGATATGCGAGCCCGTGCCCATCAGCGTGGCAATGCTCAGGTGCAGCGCCGCCTGGCCACTGGCGGTGGCAATGGCGCCTATGCCGCCTTCAAGCGCAGCCACTCGCTGCTCCAGTACCGCGTTGGTTGGGTTGCTGATGCGTGAATACACATGGCCTGCACGCTCCAGATTGAAAAGCGATGCCGCGTGATCGCTTGATTCAAAAACAAAGGAGGTGGTCAGGTGAATCGGTACCGCCCGTGCGCCAGTTGTGGGGTCAGGCGATGCACCAGCGTGCAGTGATAGCGTGTCAAAGCCGGGGTCAGCGTAGCCGGGCATGGGGTTGTCTCCTGATGAAAGAATGCAAATCGGCCGCCCACTTGGGCACGCCCCAGCTTATTGTGGGCTATATTGCCAAACAACTTCCCGAAACGCTGTCGCGAGTGGGAAAATAGCCTGATCAACCTGGGGAGACCGCCATGAAAGTAGCTGACATTTTGCGCGTCAAGGGCAGCACGCTGTATACCGTTCAGCCCGATGAGCCGCTGGCCAAAGCCGCGCAAATCATGGCCGAAAAAGACATCGGTTCACTGGTCGTGATGGAGCACGGCGATCTGGTCGGCATGCTGACTTTCAGGGAAGTGATTGTCAGCATCGTCGGCAATGGTGGTGAAGTGGGCAGCATGCTGGTGCGAAAAGCCATGGACGACCACCCGCTGACCTGCACCAGCGAGACAGAGCTGGACGAAGTGCGCCGCATGATGCTGGACCGCCATGCTCGCTACATGCCCGTGATGAACCAGAAAATGCTGATGGGCGTGATCAGTCTGTACGACGTTGCCAAAGCCGTGGTGGACAGCCAGAATTTTGAAAACAAGATGCTCAAGGCCTATATCCGCGACTGGCCGGCCGAGAAGGAAGAGGGCAAGGACGGTTAATCAGTCGCTTGGCGATTTGCGCATTAAACTGTGCGCCCGCGACGCGCAACCAGTTATGTCGCATTCTTGCGGGGCACATGCTTGCTCACATATTGACGGAGCACACTGTCCATGCGCGCCTGCCAGCCGTCACCCGTCGAGCGAAAATGCTCAACCACCTCGACGCTGTAGCGCACAGAAAGCAGCAGCTTTTTATTCTCGGACTTTGGCCTGCCGCGAGCAACGCTGATCGGCACAAGCTCATCTAGCTGCACCTTCGTCATGGGCTTGGCATCTGGATCGGCCTTAGCCGCAGCGACAATTCTCGCGTTGTCCTTGACCGATGGCATCAAGATGACCCGCTGACTGGATATTTTCGACATTTTTTTACCTCTCGTCGGTCGGGAGGGCGACGAATTATTGGGCTAAAGGCTGATTTGATACCAACTTCTCGAGCCGGGGATGCATCAGCGCAAACCACAGCGGCGGGATCATGGCCAGTATGAGGCAACCCGCATAACCGGTAGGCAACTGCGGGCCAGGCAGAGGTTCTAAGGTCGCATAAGGCTTCCAGGCGTGCATGTGGTGATCTGAATGGCGCTGCAAGTTGGCCAACATGGAGTTGGTGGCTACGTGGTCAGCGTTCCAGGCGTGCATCATGCCAAAGGCTTCGCGCTTGCCGTTGGACGTTTTGCGCTGCAGGCCGTAATGCTCGATGTAGTTCACGATCTCAAGCAGCACGAAGGCAACAATCGATTGCAGCACGAAAAACGCTATGACTTTAATAGCTGCTTGCCCAGTAAATACGAGAGCTATCGCCACAATAACCGTCAAAGAAGCAGCTGTAGACCAGGCCAGCGGGCTGCGCAGCCAGCTGGTTTTCATTTGCGAGATGCGCTGGCCTTCCAGCTGCCAGCCGCTTTGAAGGCTGCCCCACAGCGTGCGCGGCAAGAACTGGTACAGGCTCTCACCCAGGCGCGACGTCGCCGGGTCGACCTGGGTAGCCGCACGCGGATGGTGGCCGCGGTAATGCTCAACCATAAAGTGCCCATAGCAAACGCTGCTCATCAGCACCCAGCCGCAAACTCGGTCAATTTTGGATTTGCTGTGACCCAGCTCGTGCGCGAAGGTGATGCCCTGCGAGCCCGTGATAAACCCCACACTGAAAGCCAAGCCCAGCGCTGTTGGCCAGTCGGCCCGCAGAGCTGCATGCATACCCACTGCGATCAGAACCAATTGCAGCAACACATACAGCCGCAATACAGTGCTGAAATAGGTCATGCGCGTCCCGGCTGGCAAAGCATCAGGCGAGCGTTTGCCGCCAGGCATGGCAATATCAATCAGTGCTATGCCCCACCAAATGGCCAGCGTCCAGGCCGCCGAGTGGGTAGGTAAAACGGTCAGGCTATAGATGCTAAGCATCGGTAGCAGCCAAGCCATTAAAAATCGAAGGTCAGAAAGCCTCATACCAAACACTCTGACACAAGTCAGTCAGCACTGCAAGTGCGGCTTGCCCTGAGCAATGTCAAACGACATCCTGCTTAACTCGTTCGGCGTATCGGCCAATGAACCGGTAGCAGCCCCCCGCTAGATGCGCTTATCAGCATGGCTGCGTAACCGTTCGCTTGCGCTGCGATGCAGCCGATCTGCCTTGCTGGGCCATGCCGGGTCGTGCCCATGGATGGCGTCAGCTGCCGTCTTTCTGGCGCTCGTGCTGCGTTGGACGAAGCTGTCAGGGATAATCCCCGCCATGAGCGGCAATACCTTTGGAAATCTTTTCGCAGTCACCAACTTCGGTGAATCCCACGGCCCGGCCATTGGCTGCGTGATCGACGGTTGCCCGCCGGGCATGTCGCTTTGTGAGGCCGACATTCAAATTGACCTGGACCGCCGCCGACCCGGCACCAGTCGCCACGTCACCCAGCGCAACGAGCCCGATGCGGTCGAGATTTTGTCTGGCGTCTACCAGGGCAAAACCACCGGTACGCCGATTGCGCTGCTGATACGCAATACCGACCAGCGCAGCAAGGACTACGGCAACATTCTGGAGACCTTTCGCCCTGGGCACGCTGACTATACCTACCTGCACAAGTACGGCCTGCGTGACCCGCGCGGCGGCGGCCGGTCGTCGGCCCGCATGACAGCGCCTGCCGTGGCTGCCGGTGCGGTGGCCAAAAAGTGGTTGTTTGAAAAGTACGGCACCACCTTTCAGGGCTGCATGACGCAAATTGGCGATGTGGTGATCCCGTTTGAGTCGTGGGCGCATGTGGCACACAACCCGTTTTTTGCCCCCAGCGCCGATGTTTCAAGCCTGGAGGCCTACATGGACGCGCTGCGCAAGTCCGGCGACTCCTGCGGTGCCCGGATTCGCGTCACCGCCTCAAAAGTGCCCGTGGGCCTTGGCGAGCCGCTGTACGACAAGCTCGATGCCGACATTGCCTTTGCCATGATGGGCATCAACGCGGTCAAAGGCGTAGAAATTGGCGCGGGTTTTGCCAGCGTCACACAGCGCGGCACCACCCACGGCGATGGCTTGTCGCCAGATGGCTTCATGTCCAACAACGCCGGTGGCGTGCTGGGCGGCATCAGCACCGGGCAAGACCTGGATGTGTCGATTGCCATCAAACCGACCAGCTCCATCATCACGCCGCGCCAGTCGATTGACACAGCAGGCAACCCAGCCGAGGTGGTGACCAAAGGCCGCCACGACCCCTGCGTGGGCATACGCGCCACGCCGATTGCCGAAGCCATGCTGGCGCTGGTGGTGATGGAACATGCCCTGCGTCAGCGTGCGCAAAATGCGGATGTGGTGGTCAGCACGCCCGACATCATGCGTGCCAGCCCGAAAAGCTGATCTTTGCCGTCGATGGGTTTAAAGGGTCTGAACGACTGTTTCAGGTGCCAAATCAGCCTGTAGGCCAACAAAAACATGGGCCGGCAGCTATTAAATATGTAGCGATTGAGGCTTGGCTTTCAATCTCAGCCAAGCCTTCGCTGCGGCCTCCAGAGCGTCTGGCTAGCCGGTATTCAAGCACTTGGTGTTCTGAGTTTCAACCGCCGCCGAGTTCGTAGCGGCGTCAAAAAGCTCAAGCCGCTGCGACTGCAATCCCCTTGAATTCGCCCGTGGCAATCCGCTTTTGCCATTCAGCTGGCCCGGTGGTGTGCGCGCTGGTACCGCCTGAATCAACTGCCACCGTCACCGGCATGTCGACCACGTCAAACTCGTAAATAGCTTCCATGCCCAGGTCGGCAAAACCGACGACTCTGGCGTTTTTGATCGCTTTGGACACCAGGTAGGCCGCGCCGCCAACGGCCATCAGATAGGCGCTTTGGTGTTTTTTGATCGCTTCAATCGCCACCGGGCCACGCTCGGCTTTGCCGATCATGCTGATCAACCCGGTTTTGGCCAGCATCATCTCGGTAAAACCGTCCATGCGGGTGGCCGTTGTCGGGCCTGCCGGGCCAACGGCTTCGTCACGGACTGGGTCCACTGGGCCGACGTAGTAGATCACCCGGTTGGTGAAGTCAACGGGGAGTGCCTCACCGGCTGCCAGCATGGTTTGAATGCGTTTGTGCGCCGCGTCGCGGCCGGTCAGCATTTTGCCGCTAAGCAGCAGCGTGTCGCCGGGTTTCCAGCTCGCCACCTCGGCCTTGGTCAGCGTGTTCAGGTTCACGGCCTTGCTTTTCACGTAGTCGGGTGTCCAGTTCACGTTGGGCCAGGTATCCAGCGGCGGCGGCGTCAGGTACACCGGGCCGCTGCCGCTAAGTACAAAATGCGCATGGCGGGTGGCGGCACAGTTGGGGATCATCGCTACCGGTTTACCCGCAGCGTGGGTCGGGTACATATTGATTTTGACGTCCAGCACCGTGGTCAGCCCGCCCAGGCCTTGCGCGCCTATGCCCAGCGCGTTGACTTTTTCAAACAGCTCGATGCGCAGGGCCTCTACCTTGGTCAATGCCGCGCCTGATTTGGCTTTGGCTTGCAGCTGGTACATGTCCAGGTCTTCCATCAGGCTTTCCTTGGCCAGCAGCATGGCTTTTTCAGCCGTGCCGCCAATACCGATGCCCAGCATGCCGGGTGGGCACCAGCCTGCGCCCATGGTGGGCACGGTTTTCAGCACCCAATCGACAATGCTGTCGCCGGGGTTCAGCATGGCCAGCTTGCTTTTGTTCTCGCTACCACCGCCTTTGGCGGCGACGGTGACTTCAATCGTGTTGCCTGTGACCAGTTCGGTGTTGATCACGGCGGGCGTGTTGTCTTTGGTGTTCTTGCGGTCGAATTGCGGGTCTGCCACGACCGAGGCGCGCAGGGTGTTGTCGGGGTGGTTGTAACCACGGCGAACGCCTTCATTCACCGCATCGTCAACGCTGCCAGTAAAACCTTCCCAACGCACGTCCATGCCGATTTTTAAAAACACATTGACGATGCCGGTGTCCTGGCAAATGGGCCGCTGGCCAGTGGCGCTCATTTTGCTGTTGGTCAAAATCTGCGCAATCGCGTCTTTGGCGGCGGGGCTTTGCTCTGCTTCATAAGCGCGTGCCAGATGGGCAATGTAATCGGCTGGGTGGTAGTAGCTGATGTATTGCAGGGCAGCAGCGATGGATTCGATGAGGTCGGCTTGACGAATGGTTGTGGTGGTGATTGTCATGGGGCGTGATTCGTGGGATGAGGGGCTTTAGGCAAGGAAAATTCAACCCTGCTATTTTGACAGGTAAGCACCATGACCCCAACCCGTACTGAACACGATACCTTTGGCCCGATCAGTGTGTCCGCCAGCGGACTGTGGGGCGCACAAAGAAGGCAGCAGCTTGAGCGCTGCGGCGATCGGATCAGGCCATGTAACGGGTGAGCAGTTTGATGCCTGGGTGGTGCCTGCAAAAACGACACACGCTTGAGAGGGCCCCTTGAAAATGCATTTGCCCGATCAATGCTTTTCAGCTGAAATGCCAGACATGATTTTATCGGTGTAGGCGATGGCCACCGCCGACAATAAAAACACGATGTGAATCACGGTTTGCGCAATCAGCACACGGTCGGTGTAATTGTCGGCGTTGATAAAAGTCTTCAACAAATGAATCGAACTGATACCGATGATGGCGGTGGCGAGCTTGACCTTGAGCACGCTGGCGTTCACATGGCTGAGCCACTCAGGCTGGTCGCGGTGGCCTTCCAGGTTCATGCGGCTGACAAAGGTTTCGTAACCGCCCACAATCACCATGATCAGCAGGTTGGAAATCATCACCACGTCAATCAGCGCCAGGACCACCAGCATGATGACAGTTTCGTTTAATGTGACGATCTCTACCGGGGTTTTGTAGCCGATGCTGGTGATCAGTGCCTGCAAGTCGGGCAGGCTGCCGAAGGCCGCGGCAATCAGGTGTTTGAGCTCCACCAAGAAGTGAACCACATACACGGCCTGCGCTGCAATCAGGCCCAGATACAGCGGCAACTGGAGCCAGCGGCTGGCAAAAATAAAATTTGGCAAAGGCCGCAGGGGAGAGTGTTTTTTTGGTGTTTCTTCGGACATGAGAGAAATTGTAGAGGCTGAAATAAAGATTGCCGAGGAGAGCAAAGGAAAGTTTTGTAAGATTCAAGCCAGTCAGTAACCCGTAAGAGCGATGCGGGACAGTAACACGGTTCTCAAGACAGACTTGTGACAAACAGGAGACAAACAATGAGCACGAACAATTCGAACATCGAGTCTACGCTGGTTGAAAACCGGGTTTTCCCGCCTGGCCCTGCCGCCGTCAAGGCGGCCCGTATTTCGGGCATGCCTGCTTACAACGCCATGTGCGCCGAGGCCGACAAGGATTTTGAGGGCTTCTGGGCCAAGCTGGCGCGTGACAACCTGAGCTGGAAAAAGCCCTTCACCGAAGTGCTGAACGAGTCCAACGCCCCCTTTTACACCTGGTTTGCGGACGGTCATCTCAATGCGTCCTACAACTGCCTGGACCGCCACTTGGGCACGCCCACCGAAAACAAAAAAGCCATCATTTTTGAAGGCGATGACGGCTCCATCGTCAATGTCACCTACAAGGAGCTGCACGCCAAAGTCAGCCAGTTTGCCAGCGCGCTGAAGGCCATGGGCGTTCAAAAAGGTGACCGCGTGGTCATCTATATGCCGATGACCGTCGAAGGCGTGGTGGCCATGCAAGCCTGTGCCCGCATTGGCGCCACGCATTCGGTGGTGTTTGGCGGCTTTTCCGCAAAAAGTTTACAAGAGCGCATTCAGGACGCCGGTGCGGTGGCCGTGATCACCGCCAATTACCAGCTGCGCGGCGGCAAAGAGCTGCCACTCAAAGCGATTGTGGATGAAGGCCTGGCCATGGGCGGCTGCGAGTCGATCAAGAACGTCATCGTGTACCAGCGCACGGCCACCGCTTGCAACATGATCGCCGGGCGCGACAGCCTGATGCATGAAGTCACCGCCAAAGCTGCACCCGAATGTGTGCCTGAATTTGTGGGTGCGGAGCATCCGCTGTTCATTCTTTACACGTCAGGCTCCACCGGCAAACCCAAAGGGGTTCAGCACAGCACAGGTGGCTATTTGCTGTGGGCCAAGCTGACGATGGACTGGACCTTTGATTTGCAGCCGACCGATGTGTTCTGGTGCACCGCAGACATCGGCTGGATTACCGGGCACACCTATGTGGCCTATGGCCCCCTGGCCGCTGGTGCCACGCAGGTCATTTTTGAAGGCATTCCTACTTTCCCGAATGCGGGTCGCTTCTGGCAAATGATTGAGCGCCACAAGGTATCGATTTTCTACACTGCGCCAACAGCCATTCGCTCCCTGATCAAGGCTGCTGAAGCCGATGAAAAAGTTCATCCTGACCGGTCAGATTTAAGCAGCTTGCGCATTCTGGGTTCGGTCGGTGAGCCGATCAACCCTGAGGCCTGGATGTGGTACTACAAAAACGTGGGTGGCGAGCGCTGCCCGGTGGTGGACACCTTCTGGCAGACTGAAACTGGCGGCCACATGATCACACCGCTACCCGGTGCCACGCCGCTGGTGCCAGGCAGTTGCACGCTGCCGCTGCCTGGCATCATGGCTGCGATTGTTGACGAGACAGGTCATGATTTGCCCAACGGCGCAGGCGGCTTGCTGGTCGTCAAGCGCCCCTGGCCGTCGATGATTCGTACCATCTGGAACGACCCCGAGCGTTTCAAGAAAAGTTACTTCCCCCCAGAAATGGGTGGCGCGATTTACCTGGCAGGTGACGGCGCGGTGCGTAACAAAGACAACGGTTACTTCCGCATCACGGGCCGCATTGACGACGTGCTGAACGTGTCGGGTCACCGCATGGGTACGATGGAAATCGAGTCCGCCCTGGTGGCGCACAGCACGCTGGTGGCGGAGGCCGCCGTGGTCGGCAGGCCAGACGACCTGACGGGCGAGGCGATTGTGGCTTTCGTGGTGCTCAAGCGCTCTCGTCCCACCGGCGACGAGGCCAAAGCGATTGCCAAAGAGTTGCGCGAGTGGGTCGGCAAGCAAATTGGCCCGATTGCCAAGCCGAAAGACATCCGCTTTGGCGACAACCTGCCTAAAACCCGTAGCGGCAAAATCATGCGCCGCCTGTTAAGGGGCATTGCCAAGGGCGAGGCGATCACGCAGGACACGTCGACCCTTGAAAACCCTGCCATCCTTGATCAGTTGGCTGAAAATCTGTAAAAGATCAGGTTGATGCAGACACAAAAAAGCCCGCTGACAGCGGGCTTTTTACATGCGGCGTGGCAAAAATTATTTGGAGCCTGCAAGGATCCAGGCGACCAGTTTTTTGGCATCGGCATCACTGACCTGTGGGTTGGCTGGCATGGGTACCGGGCCCCAGGCACCTGCACCACCTTTGATGACTTTTCCTGACAGCTTGTCGACCGCATCGGCCTGACCTGCGTATTTGGTGGCGATGTCTTTGTAAGACGGGCCGACGAGTTTTTTCTCAATCGCGTGGCAGGCCATGCAGTTTTTGGAGTTTGCCAGAGCCATATCAGCCATGGCAGGTGTTGACACGGCGAGGAGAGTGGCTACAGCAGCGAAGGCGGCAAGAATTCGTTTCATGGATTGTCCTCGTGGGTCTCTTTTCAGTTTTCGTTACAGTGATTTAACGCCATTGTAGTGACTTGGGTTGACGGCACAGTTGCCGTTCAGTCAAAGGGCAATGCGGCATTTCCACCACAGATTGCTTGAACGCGGGAGCCACGCATGTGTTTTTGATGGGCTGACAATTCGGCCTACACCAAGCGCAAGCAAATGGACAAGATGGAAAAGCGCAAGCAGGACCGCTTGGACAAACAGCGTGAAGCGATGGGAATGCCGTCGTCCAAGGGCAAGAAGTGAGTCAATAATCGTCCAGCACAGCACCCTTGCTGGCGCTTGATGCGTTGAATGCAAATTTGGCCTGTACGCCACGTGTGTAGCGCGGCTTCGGTGCGACCCAACCGACTTTGCGTTCGGCCAGTTCCTCATCGCTGATGTTCAATTGCAGCAGCAGTTGCTTGGCATCAATCGTGACCGAGTCACCTTCCTGAATAAATGCGATGTTGCCGCCTGCTGCTGCCTCGGGTGCAACATGGCCAACCACCATGCCCCAGGTGCCGCCTGAAAAGCGGCCATCGGTGATCAGGCCAACCGACTCGCCCAAGCCCGCGCCAATCAATGCGCCGGTCGGTGCCAGCATTTCCGGCATACCAGGGCCGCCTTTGGGGCCCAGGTAACGCAGCACCATCACGTCGCCCGCTTTGATCTTGCCCGCCAGAATCGCAGCCAGGCCCGATTGCTCGTCGTCAAACACCCGGGCCGGGCCGGTCATCACCGGGTTTTTCAGGCCGGTGATCTTGGCCACTGCGCCTTCGGGCGACAAATTGCCTTTGAGAATCGCCAGGTGGCCTTGTTTGTACATCGGCCTGTCAATCGGGCGAATCACGTCCTGGTCGGCACGTGGCACATCGGGGATGTCTTTGAGGACTTCAGCAATCGTCTGCCCACTGATCGTCAAACAGTCGCCGTGCAGCAAGCCAGCGGCCAGCAGCGTTTTCATGACTTGCGGAATCCCGCCTGCCTTGTGCAGGTCAACCGCCAAGTACTGGCCCGATGGCTTCAGGTCACACAACACCGGCGTTTTAACGCGGATGCGCTCAAAGTCATCAATCGTCCAGTCCACGCCTGCCGTGTGGGCAATCGCCAGAAAGTGCAGCACCGCGTTGGTTGAACCGCCCGTGGCCATGATCACGGCAACGGCGTTTTCAATCGCTTTTTTCGTCACGATGTCGCGTGGTTTGATGTCTTTTTTCACGGCTTCAATCAGCACACGGGCTGACTCAGCGGCCGAGTTCATTTTTTCGTCATGCGGATTGGCCATGGTGCTGGAATAGGGCAGCGAGATGCCAAGTGCTTCAAAAGCGCTGGACATGGTGTTGGCCGTGTACATGCCGCCGCAGCTGCCGGTGCCGGGCACGGCGCGGCGCTCAATTTGCTCCAGGTCTTCATCGCTCATGCGGCCGGCTGAGTTTTCACCCACCGCTTCAAACACGCTGACGATGTTCAGGTCTTTGCCCTTGTAGTGGCCGGGCAAAATCGTACCGCCGTAAACGTAGATGGCGGGCACGTTGGCACGCAACATGCCCATCAAACCGCCGGGCATGTTTTTGTCGCAGCCACCGACCACCAGAACACCGTCCATCCACTGGCCTTGCACGCAGGTTTCAATGCAGTCGCTGATGACTTCGCGGCTGACCAGCGAATACTTCATGCCCTCGGTGCCCATGGCCATGCCGTCAGAAATGGTGGGTGTGCCAAACACCTGCGCATTGCCGCCTGCTGCTTCAATGGCTGCAATGGCAGCATCGGCCAGCTTTTGCAAACCGCTGTTGCACGGGGTAATCGTGCTGTGCCCGTTGGCCACACCGATCATGGGTTTTTTAAAGTCAGCGGTCTCGTACCCCATGGCGTAGTACATCGATCGGTTCGGTGCACGGGATTTGCCTTCGGTGATGTTTTTGCTGCGGGGGTTCAGGGTGATGGTTTTGATGTCCATGGGGTGCCTCGTGGGTAGTCGTTGTTTGTTGCAAACTTCATTGTATTTGCTCGATTTACCTGACCTGGGTCAGGTCACGCTGAGCGTGCAAAATACCTGCATGCTCATTCATCCTGAAATCCATCCCGTCGCCCTGCAACTCGGCCCTTTGGCCATTCACTGGTACGGTTTGACCTATCTGGCAGCCTTTGGGCTGTTCTTTTTTCTGGCCACGCTGCGCCTGAAGCATCAGCCCTACGCATCCATCACAGGGCCGGGCGCCTGGAGCCGGCGCGATATTGAAGACGTTCTGTTTCTGGGTGTGATGGGCGTGGTGGTGGGCGGGCGGGTTGGCTATTGCCTGTTTTACAAACCCGCTTATTACGCCAGTCACCCGCTGGAGATCTTTTATGTCTGGCAAGGCGGCATGAGCTTTCATGGTGGCTTGATGGGCGTTTTGGTGTCGCAGTGGTGGTTTGCGCGCAGCCGCCAGCGGCCCTGGCTGCAGGTGATGGACTTTATTGCGCCGTGTGTGCCGACCGGGCTGGCGGCTGGCCGGGCCGGCAACTTCATCAATGGCGAACTGTGGGGCAGGGTGGCTGACCCAGCGCTGCCGTGGGCCATGCTGTTCAGGGACGGCGGCCCGTTGCCGCGCCATCCGTCACAGATTTACCAGTTTTTGCTGGAGGGCCTGCTGCTGTTTTTGCTGCTGTGGCTGTACGCGAGAAAGCCGCGAAAAATGGGTCAGGTCTCAGGCGCGTTTTTGTTGGGTTATGGCGTGCTCAGGTTCATCGCAGAATTTTTCCGCGAGCCCGATGCGCATCTGGGTATTTTGGAGCTCGGCATGAGCATGGGCCAGTGGCTGTGCGTGCCCATGATGGTTGGCGGCATCGCGCTGTGGATGTGGGCTTCAAAGCAGCAAAAAGCCAACTGAAAAGGCTGGTTTCAGGCGGCTCTTAGGCCCCAAGTCAATGAATACGCGCGCTAACAGCTATAAAAATAGCAGCGTCTAAAGCAGACTCACGTCAGCTGCTTGGCCAGTAAAACAGCCACATGGACGGCCTCGCGCTGCGCGCCGTCCCTGATTTGATGGCGGCAACTGGTGCCGTCTGCCACCACGATGGCATGGGGCTGCTGGCGCACTGCCGGCAGCAAGCTCAGTTCAGCCATTTGCATAGACACCTCGTAGTGCGCTGCCTCGTAGCCAAAGCTGCCTGCCATGCCGCAGCAGCTCGATTCAATCAACTCGGGTTGTGCGCCGGGGATGAGCCTGAGCACATCGATGATGGGGCTGACCGCAGCGAAGGCTTTTTGGTGGCAGTGGCCGTGCAGCAGGATGGGCTGCGTTGCCGGTTTGAGTTTTGCCTTGAGTGCTTCCAGCTTGCCGGCCGCCGCCTCTCGTGCCAAAAACTCTTCCAGCAAGAGCGCATGCTGGCTGACTGTTTGTGCGGCTACACCCAAACCCATCACCAGCGTTTCGTCGCGCAGGGTCAGCAGGCACGAAGGCTCCAGGCCGACGATGGCGATGCCCTTGGCTGCGAAGGGCAGCAGGGCGTTGACCAGCTCGCCAGCCTTGACCTTGGCTTGGTCCACCATGCCGCTGGCCAGGTAGGTACGGCCGCAGCAAAGTGCCTTGCCATCAGGGGCTGATTTACTGGCGACATGGACGGTGTAGCCAGCGGCTTGCAGCACGTTGATGGCCGAAAGGGCATTGTCAGATTCAAAATAACCGTTGAAGGTATCGACGAACAGCACCACCGGTTTGGCGGCAGCAAGTACTTGCTCGCGGCTGGCGGTTTTGACACCCGAGTTGAAAAACGTCTTGGTTTGCCATTGCGGCAAGGTGCGTTTGCTGGACAAACCCAGCCATTTTTCGCTCAAAGCGGCCAGGCCTGGAATTTTGTCGCGCAAATTCAGCAGCGGTGCAAAGCGGCTGGCCAATGGCGCGTAGTCGGGCAGGTAGGCCACCAGCTTGTCTTTGAATGTGTGGCCATGCTTTGCTTTGTAATGATCCAAAAACTCGACCTTCATTTTGGCCATGTCCACGCCGGTGGGGCAGTCGCGCTTGCAACCTTTGCAGCCGACGCACAGGTCTAGCGCTTCAATGACAGCTTCGTCAACGTCACCCTCCAATTGCCCAGACAACGCCAGCCGCAGCGTATTGGCTCGTCCGCGTGTCGAGTCTTTTTCATCCCGCGTCACCCGGTAGCTGGGGCACATGGTGCCCGCGTCAAACTTGCGGCAGTGGCCGTTGTTGTTGCACATCTCCACCGCTTTGGCAAAGCCCTGCGCCGCGTCGCCGCCTGTGCCAGGCGCACTGGTTTGTTCTGTCACTGGGTCGTTTTGCACGTTCCACGCGCTCCAGTCGAGCGCAGTCGTGATCGGGATGACTTTGTAGCTGGGCGCAAAGCGCATCAGGCGCGTGTCGTCCATGCGTGGTGGATTGATGATGCGCTGTGGGCTGAGCAGGTTGATCGGGTCCAAGTGGTTTTTGATCTTGCCAAAGGCCTCGTTGATCTTTGGGCCAAACTGCCATTTGATCCATTCACCCCGGCACAGGCCGTCGCCATGCTCGCCGCTGTAAGCGCCCTTGTATTTGCGTACCAACGCTGATGCTTCTTCAGCAATCGCCCGCATCTTGGCTGCGCCCCCATTGACCCCGCCCTGGCGCATGTCCAAAATGGGACGAACATGCAGCGTACCTACCGAGGCGTGCGCATACCAAGTGCCTTTGCTGCCGTATTTTTTGAACACCTCGGTCAGTCCGTCGGTGTAGTCGGCCAGGTGCTCCAGCGGCACCGCGCAGTCTTCAATAAAGCTGACCGGTTTGCCGTCACCTTTGAGGCTCATCATGATGTTCAGACCGGCCTTGCGCACTTCCCACAGGTTTTTTTGCGGCGCGTCGTCAATCATTTCTACCACCGAACCGGGCAAGCCAAGGTCGCCCATCAGTTCCACCAGCTGTTTGATTTTTGGCATCAAACCAGCCTTGGATGAACCTGAAAATTCGACCAGCAAAATCGCGTCAGGTTTGCCAATCAGCGCGGTGCGCACCGTTGTCGCAAAAGCCGGGTTTTGCAGGGACAGCTCGATCATGGTTCGGTCGACCAGCTCAACAGCTGTGAGCATGGCCCCGGACACATCGCTGTGTCCGTTCGCGTTTCCTAGCTTCACGATGTGTTGCGCCGAATCCATCGCCTTGTGAAAGGTCGGGAAGTTCACCACGCCCAGCACCTTGGTGCGCGGCAGCTCGCTCAATTTCAAGGTGAGTGATTTCGTCAAACCCAGCGTGCCTTCGCTGCCGACCAGCAGGTGCGCCAGGTTCACTGAACCGTCTTGTGTGTACGGCTTTTCGTTCTGGTTGTTGAAGATGTCCAGGTTGTAGCCGGCCACGCGGCGCAACACTTTGGGCCAATGCGCTTGCAGTTCTGGTCTCAGTTCATCAGACAGTGTTTTGACGTAGTCGCCCAGAGCGCGAGCCGGTCCGCTCGCATTTTCATAGCGCCCCAGATCCAGCAGTTCGCCGTCAGAACGCCACACGCTGGCCCCCAGCACGTTGTGCACCATGTTGCCGTAGGCAATGCTGCGGCTGCCGCAAGAGTTGTTGCCCGCCATGCCGCCCAGCGTGGCCTGCGCGCCGGTGGACACATCCACCGGGTACCACAGGCCGTGTTTTTTCAGCGCTGCGTTCAGGTGGTCCAGCACGATGCCGGGTTCGACGACGGCTGTGCGCTCGTCAACATCCAGGTTCAACATATTGCGCAAGTGCTGGCTGTGGTCGATGACCAGGCCCGCACCCACAGTTTGCCCGCACTGGCTGGTACCGCCGCCACGCGCAACGATAGGCACGTTCAGGTCACGGCAAATGTCCAGGGCGGTTTTAACGTCTTCAGTCGTGCGCGGTACAAACACGCCAACGGGCATGACCTGGTAGATCGACGCATCGGTGGCGTAGCGGCCTTTGTCTGCGCTTGAGAACAGGACTTGGCCTTGCGTTTGCGACGCCAGGTGTTTGGCCAGTTGGCCGGCGACCTCGTTGCTGGTTCGCGCGACATCGTCGTAGGCGTTGGCACTGTCGCGAATGACGTTCAAGGGCAGGGGGGCGTTCATGCTTTTAGGCTTGCGGTAGCTGTCGTGGCTGTCGTAGCTGTCGTTGTTATGGCGCGCAACTGGTCAATCACGACGTCACGCTTGTTGATCAAGTGGCTCATCAGCACGGCGCGCATCGCGACCGCATCTCTGGCGGTCAGCGCGCTGATCATTTGCTCGTGCTCTTTGACGGCTGCCTTCCACTTCTCACCGTCCTGGTTTGATCTGAAGCGCAGCGCCTGCAAGCGTGCATTGACTTGGCTGTATGTCAGCGTGAGCACCGGGTTTTTGGCTGCCATGTTGATGGCGTTGTGAATGGCGGCGTTCAAGCGGTAATAAGCCGGCAAGTCCTGCCGCGTGTAGGCCGCCAGCATTTCGTAGTGCATGGCTTTGATCTCGGCCAGCTCGCCGTCTGTGATGCGCTGGGCTGCCAGTTCACCCGACTGCGCCTCCAGTCCGGCCATCACCTCAAAGGTATTGCGC
This sequence comes from Comamonadaceae bacterium, assembly GCA_947478725.1. Taxonomy (GTDB): domain Bacteria; phylum Pseudomonadota; class Gammaproteobacteria; order Burkholderiales; family Burkholderiaceae_C; genus Polaromonas. The sequence continues at coordinate 73,930 of CANJWZ010000007.1, read as the reverse complement.
ACATCCAGCTCTGTCAGTTGCACGGCAATGGCGCCCCGGTTGGGCAGCAGCTCAACGAGGCCTTCCGCCGCCAGCATTTTGATGGCTTCGCGCAGGGGGGTGCGCGACACATTCAGCACGCCGCTCAACTCCCGCTCGTTCAGCTTGGCACCGGGCGGGATGCGGTTTTCCACCAGCATCTGGCGCAGGCGGTGGGCGACTTGTTCATGCAGGGCGGCTCTGGGGATGGCGATGATGTCGGCGGTCATCAACTAATTTTGTATGCAAATTAAATGACTGTCAAATGACTTTTATTGCGAGAAAAAACCTTAAAGGTATTGACAAATAACTTTTGTATGCAAAAAATAGCCATAATTTCATGGAGAAGGGTTTTATGTTGACGCTTGACTTTCACCCCACAGGCCGCCATTTTTTGCAAATCCCCGGTCCATCGCCGGTGCCAGACCGCGTTTTGCGGGCCCTGAGTTACCCCACCATCGACCACCGGGGCCCCGAGTTTGCGGCCCTGGGTTTGAAGGTGTTGGCGGACGTTAAAAAAATCTTCAAAACCACCCAGCCCGTCATCATTTACCCGGCATCCGGCACGGGCGCGTGGGAGGCGGCACTCGTCAACACGCTGAGTGCTGGCGACCATGTGCTGATGTACGAGACCGGCCACTTTGCCTGGCTGTGGCAAAAGCTAGCCACCCGTCTGGGCCTGAAGGCTGAAGTGATGAGCTATCCAGGCAGCGAGGTGTGGCGCCATGGCGTACAGGCCCATTTGATTGAAGAGCGCTTGAAGGCTGACACGGCCCATGCCATTCGCGCCGTGTGCGTGGTGCACAACGAGACATCCACCGGCGTGACCAGCAACATCGCCGCAGTACGCAAGGCGATAGATGCAGCCAAACACCCCGCGCTGCTGCTGGTTGACACGATTTCAGGTTTGGCGTCGGCCGACTATTGCCACGACGCCTGGGGCGTTGACGTGAGCATCAGTGGCTCGCAAAAAGGGCTGATGCTGCCGCCCGGCATCAGCTTTAATGCGGTGTCTGCCAAAGCCGTTGAAGCCAGCAAGAAAGCCACGCTGCCCAAATCTTTCTGGGCCTGGGACGAGATCATCGAGATGAACAAGACCGGCTATTGGCCGTCCACCCCCAACACCAATTTGCTGTATGCCTTGAGCGAGGCCTGCGACATGCTGCTGGAACACGGGCTTGACGCCGTGTTTGCCCGCCACCATCGCTGGGCTGAAGGCGTGCGCTCCGCCGTCAAAGCCTGGGGCCTGCACATCCAGTGTGCTGATCCGGCGGTGTATTCACCCGTACTGACGGGGGTGATGATGCCTGAAGGGTTGGACGCTGATGCCGTGCGCAAAATTATTTATGAGCGCTTTGATTGTTCATTGGGCACGGGCTTGGGCAAGGTCAAGGGCAAGATGTTTCGCATTGGCCATTTGGGTGACTGCAACGACCTGACGTTGATGGCTGCCTTGGCGGGTTGCGAAATGGGTTTGAAGCTGGCAGGTGTCAAGCTGGCTGGCTCGGGCGTGCAGGCGGCGATGGATTACTTTTCGAGTCATGCAGCCACGGTGCTTGAACGCAAAGCCGCCTGAACACTTAAACATACCGGAGACAAAACATGCAACGCAGAACACTCGTGACGGGCCTGATCGCCACAGCAGCCACCGTGGCCTCACCCATGCTCAGGGCGCAAACCCTGCCTGCTGGCCCGGTGCGCATCATTGTGGGTTTCCCGCCGGGGGGTGGCACGGACGCGCTGGCCCGTGTGGTCGGTCAAAAACTGTCCGTGTTGTGGAACACCTCGGTCATCATTGAAAACAAAGCCGGTGCAGCCGGCGTGATTGCGGCTGACTTCGTGGCCAAGCAGCCGGGTGACGGGAACACGCTGCTGATGGCGCACATCAACAGCCATGCCTTGGCCCCCGCATTGGGCATCAAGCTGGGCTACAACGCCGAGCGAGACTTTGCGCCTATCAGCATGGTGGGCATCACGCCCAACATGCTGATCTGCAACGTGGACCAGCCCGCTAAAACCGTCAAAGACCTGGTAGCGCTGTGCAATGCCAAGCCGGGTCAAATCAGTTTTGCGTCAGCCGGTGGCGGTTCGGCCCAGCATTTTGCGCTGGAAATGTTCAAACTCCAGGCCAAGATTTTTGCGCTGCACATCCCATACCGTGGTTCTGGCCCGGCGCTGGTGGACTTGATTGGCGGCCAGGTCAATTACTGCTTTGAAACCATGACATCGGCTACTCCCCACGTTAAAAGCGGCAAAGCGATCGCCATGGCCCAAACCCGCCTGAAGCGCGCCAAAGGCCACCCCACGGTGCCCACCATGGACGAGTCAGGCTTTCCGGGCTTTGAAGCCACCGTCTGGTACGGCCTGATGGGCCCGTCCAAAATGCCGCCGGCCATGGTGCAGCGCATGAACGAAGACATCAACAAGGTGCTGGCCATGCCTGATGTCCAGGAAAAAATGGAGCAATATGGCGCAGAAGACGGCGGCGGCAGCACGGAAAAGTTTGCCGCATTCATCAAGACCGAGCAGCAAAAGTGGGCGCTGGTGGCCCAGCAGGCCAAGGTCAAGGCGGATGCCTGAAAATAGTATTTCCGGCGCCATCCCGCTGTCATCGGCAATGAATGGCGCAACCTTCAAGCCGATGCGCTGGTCTACAACACCCTGATTTCCCCCCCCCCATGTGGCCGAGCATTTGCTTGGGCTGCCGAGGTCATTTTGATGAGCCAACAAACAAGACCGCTGGACGGCATCACCGTCGTCTCTTTGGAACACGCGATTGCTGCGCCTTTTTGTACCCGCCAACTGGCTGACCTGGGCGCGCGCGTCATCAAGATCGAGCGCCCGGGCGTTGGCGACTTTGCACGCGCTTACGACACGCGGGTGGACGGCATGGCATCACACTTTGTCTGGGTCAACCGATCCAAAGAAAGCCTGACGCTGGACCTGAAGCAGCCCGCCGCTCTGGCTGTGCTCAAGCAGTTGATACGCGGCGCTGATGTGCTGGTGCAAAACCTGGCGCCTGGCGCAGCTGCGCGCATGGGCTTGGGTTTTGCCGACCTGAATACCGCGCATCCGGAACTGATTGTTTGCGATATTTCTGGCTACGGTGATAACGGTCCTTACCGCGATAAAAAAGCCTATGACCTGTTGATCCAAAGCGAAGCCGGGTTTTTGTCGGTGACTGGCACCGATGCAGACCCTAGCAAGGCTGGCAACTCGATTGCTGACATTGCCGCCGGCATGTATGCCTACAGCAGCATTTTGGCGGCGCTGATGCAGCGTGACAAACGCGGCGGTACCGGCAAGGGCTCGCACATTGACATCTCCATGCTTGAAGCCTTGACCGAGTGGATGGGTTTCCCCCTGTACTACGCCTATGAAGGCGCTGCGCCGCCGCCGCGCAGTGCAGCGGCTCATGCCACCATTTACCCCTATGGCCCGTTTGCCGCAGGTGATGGTGGCACCGTGATGTTGGGCCTGCAAAATGAACGCGAGTGGCAGCTGTTTTGCGGCGTTGTGTTGGCGCAACCTGCGCTGGCCAAAGACCTGCGCTTTGACAGCAATGCGCGGCGAAATGCCAACCGCGATGCTCTGGAGGCCATCATTTTGAACACCTTTGCCAGCCTGAGCACAGCGCAGGTGTTGGCCAAGCTTGATCAAGCGCAAATTGCCAACGCGCGCATGAACACGATGGCCGGCGTCTGGGCGCATCCGCAACTTCAGGCGCGTGAGCGCTGGCGCGCGGTGGCAACGCCCGCAGGCAACATCCCGGCGCTGCTGCCGCCGGGTCGGATCAGCAGCTTTGACTACCGCATGGACGCGGTACCTGCTGTCGGCCAGCACACTCAGGCCATCTTGCGTGAGCTGGGGCAGGGCGAGGCTGACATTGCCGCGTTGCAGCAGGCCGGCGCCATTTAATATTTATCCATCAAACATCCACTGTCCACCATGCAAACCAGTCCTACCGCACAACTCGCTGCCTTTGCCGCAGCCCTGCGCTTCGATGCCATCCCGACACCGGTCATCCGCAGAACCGAAGACCTGCTGGTCGACTGGTTTGGCTCTGCGCTGGCGGGCAAGGGTGCACGACCGGTTGAAAGCATCGCCCGCTTTGTCGCCAGCATGGGGCCGTCGGTCGGCGCGTGTGAAGTGCTCATCAACCGCAGCAGCAGCAGTGCCTACTTTGCCGCCATGGCCAATGCCGCCGCTTCGCATGTCGCAGAGCAGGATGACGTGCACAACGGCTCAGTATTTCACCCAGCCACGGCGGTGTTTCCGGCGGCGCTGGCGATGGCGCAAACGCGGGGCAGCAGCGGCCAGCAACTGCTGACGGCGGCGGTGGCGGGCTATGAGGTGGGCATTCGGGTAGGGGAGTTTTTGGGTCGGTCGCATTACAAGGTGTTTCACACCACTGGTACGGCGGGTACGCTGGCAGCCGCCGCCGCCGTGGGCAGCTTGCTGGGGCTGAACGCGGCGCAAATGCAGCACGCGCTGGGCTCGGCTGGCACGCAGTCGGCGGGGCTGTGGGAGTTCTTGCGCACGGCTGCAGATTCAAAGCAGCTGCATGCTGCGCACGCGGTGGCTGCGGGTTTGATGTCGGCCTGTCTGGCGCGTGATGGCTTTACCGGTGCGGCGCAAATACTTGAAGGCCCGCAAGGCATGGCCGCTGGCATGTCCAGTGATGCCGACCCGTCGAGGCTGACCGATGGGTTGGGCACGCGCTGGGCCACCATTGAAACCTCGTTCAAGTTTCATGCTTCATGCCGCCACACCCATCCAGCGGCAGACGCCTTGCTACAGGTCATGCAGGCGCACCACTTGCAGGCGCAAGACCTGGCGCGCGTGGTCACTCATGTGCATCAGGCCGCGATTGATGTGCTGGGGCCGGTGGTGAACCCTGCTACCGCGCACCAAAGTAAATTTTCAATGGGAACAGTGCTGGGTCTGGTGGCGCGCTTTGGCCATGCCGGGCTGGTCGAGTTTGACCAGCACTTCAACGCCGAGGTCACCACGGCTTTGTGTGCGCGTGTCGAGATGGTTCTGGATGCCGAGGTTGATGCCGCCTACCCGCGCCGCTGGATTGGCAAGGTCACCGTGACGACCACTGATGGCCGCGTGTTGCAGGGCCGGGTGGACGAGCCCAAGGGCGATCCTGGCAATACCCTGAGCCGCGAAGAGATCACCGCCAAGGCACAGCGGCTGGCCGCTTTCAGCCACGGCGCGACGCCGCCTGAAATGACACGCGCCATTGATGCACTGTGGGGTATTGCCCAGTGCAAGAAAGTTGGCCACCTGCTGGGTGCAGCGGCTTGAACGGCAGGCATTGAATCGGCACTAAAAGACCGCGAGAGTGGTGTTTCTACTCTGTACGGTGGGGGATGGATGGCGCAAGATAGGTTCAGGATTTTTTGGCAGAACGGTTTTAATAATCAAACGGAGACACACAACATGAAATTCAAACTCATCGCCCTTTTGCAGACAGGTGCGGCAATGGCCTGCCTGGCCGCCAGTTCGCTGGCATGGAGTCAGGACGCTTTTCCGAACAAATCGATTTCTCTGGTCGTGCCTTTTGCGGCTGGTGGCCCGACCGATGTGGTCGCCCGCATGATCGCCATCCCCATGGGCAAGGCGCTGGGGCAGACGGTGCTGGTCGAAAACGCGGTGGGCGCTGGCGGCACCATCGCATCTGTCAAGGTTGCACGTTCGGCGCCGAATGGCTACACCATCTTTATCCACCACATGGGCATGTCTACTGCGCCTGCGCTTTACAAAAAACTCAGTTTTGACCCGCTCAACGACTTTGAATACGTTGGCCAGGTGGTGGATGTGCCGATGACACTGCTGGCCCGCAAAGACTTCCCGCCCACCAGTTTTGCGGAGCTGCAAACCTACCTCAAAGCCAACGGCAACAAGGTGTCGCTGGCCAACGCCGGGCTGGGCGCGGTGTCGCATCTGTGCGGCTTGCTGTTTATGAGCCAGGTGGGGGTGGAGCTGAACACCATTCCATACTCAGGCACCGGCCCCGCCATGAACGCGCTGCTGGGCGGGCAGGTCGATATGCTGTGCGACCAGACCACGCAAACCGTGCCGCTCATCAAAGATGGCCGCGTCAAAGTTTACGGCGTGACGACCTTGAACCGCCTGGCCGCGCTGCCCAATGTCCCGACGCTCAATGAGCAAGGTTTAAAAGGTTTTGAAGTGAAGGTCTGGCACGGCATGTATGCGCCCAAGGGCACGCCCGCACCCGTCCTGGAAAAGCTGAACGCCGCACTGCGCGTTGCCATGCAAGACCCGCAGGTCAAGCAGCGCCTGACGGACTTGAGTTCTGATGTTCCTGCGCTCGATAAAATCTCCGCTGCGGGCTTGAAAACCCATCTTGAGGCTGAAATTCTCAAATGGGGTCCGGTGATTAAAAAGGCCGGTGTTTTCGCTGATTGAGTCGTCAATTGAAGGTTTCCAGGTGCCGAATCATGCTGTAGGCCAATCGATTCGGGGTTAAGCAGCTTTTGAATGAACAGCATTAAAAATCCCCATTAATGAAAATAATCACGCTGCTACGTACCTGCCTTGTCGCTTCAGCCACTTTGTTGCTGGTCAGTTGCGTGACACCCATCACACCGGTCACGCCAATGACACCGATCACGTCAAGGGCGCCCCCCAAGTTGCTGGTTTTCATGGTGGTCGATGGTTTACCGCAACGGCAAATCACGGCTTACCGGGACCAGCTCGCACCCGATGGTTTTGCACGCTTTTTAGACCGTGGTACCTGGTTTGCCAATGCCAACTATGCGCATGCCTTCACCGTCACGGCTGCCGGCCATGCTGTGATGCTGACAGGTGCGTACCCTGACCGTACCGGCATCATCGGCAATGAATGGCGCAACCCTGAAACAGGCGCGCCGGTCTACAACACCGAAGACCCAAGCGCCACCTATATTGGCCACAAAACCAATGCGTTTGATGGCACCAGCCCCAAAAATCTGCGCGTGCAAACCGTCGGCGACATGCTGCGTGCTGCCAGCCCAGCGTCAAAAGTGATTGCCATTTCTGGCAAAGACCGGGGCGCGATTTTGCCGGCGGGAAAAAGCGGCACGGCCTACATGTACATGGCCGAGAGTGGCGGCTTTGCGTCCAGCACCCACTACATGGCGCAGCACCCTTCCTGGGTCACGGCTTACAACGCAGCCAAGCCGGCTGACCGCTATTTCAAGACCGAATGGCAGGCGCTGTTGCCTGAAGCCGCCTATGCCCGGTCGCTGCCCGACAGCCAGCCCTGGTTTGGGCCAGCGGGTGGCAAACTGCCCATGATGATGGGCGTGGCAGCTGACGACATGCCAGGCCCCATGTTTTACAACGCTGTCATGCGCAGCCCGTTTGGGGACGCCCTGACCCTTGGCTTTGCGCGTGCCGCTATTGCTGGTGAGCAACTCGGCCAGCGCGGCGTGCCCGATATTTTGTCCGTCAGCCTGTCCAGCCACGACTACATCAACCATGCCTTCAGCGCTGAATCCCGCCTGTCGCACGACCACCTGTTGCAGCTCGACAGGCAGCTCGAACGGTTTTTTGCCGACCTGGACAAAACGATTGGTCAAGGTAACTATGCTGTTGTGCTGACGGCAGACCACGGCTTCATGCCTGCACCAGAGGTATTGGCGGCGCAGGGCTTGCCCTCAGGCCGCTTGAATGCTGGCCAACTGCTGGGGCGTCTCAATGCGGGGCTTGAAAAACGCTTCGGCCCCCTTCAGGGTGGCAAATGGGCGATGGGTTTTTCAGGTTCGTCTTTGTTGCTGGACAAAAAACAGATGGCCCAGGCCAAGCTTGACCCGATGCTGGTGGCGCAAGAAGCCAAATCGCTGCTGCTGGCCGAGCCCGCAATAGCCGCTGCTTACACGCGGGCAGAGTTGCTGGCAGATTCCCCCCCCAGTGCCCTGCTGTTCAGCGCCCTGCGCAAGGCCTGGCACCCCGATGTGTCGGGCGATGTGCAGTACGCGCTCAAGCCGAACTGGATGTTTGCATCAACCTCATCGGTCGCCACACACGGCTCACCTTATGCCTACGACACCCAGGTGCCGCTGTTGGTCTACGCACCTAGTTGGTACAAGCCGGGCTCAGTGGAGACGCCGGTTGACATGGCCAGTATGGCACCCACGCTGGCCCGGTTGCTGGGTGTGGCCCGGCCGCCAGCGGCTGCGGCTGCGGTTTTGCCCCTTCAGGCACCTTGAGCTGCCTTGAGGCCTGTATGTCGCGCTTTTGGCGTATCAAAAGTGCTTCCAGGCCAATGAATACCTAGGCCACAAGCTCCTGAAAAAGGAGCGTTTTCAGGGCGCCTCAGTTTTCGGTTTGAAGCTGCAGCAGCTGCTGACCGCACATTCCCAGCAGCGAGGCGTGCGCGCCACACACACATAGCGGCCATGCAAGATCAGCCAGTGATGCGCATCCACCAGGTATTCAGGCGGTATGCGTTTGAGCAGTTTCAGCTCGACTTCAAGCGGCGTCTTGCCCGGTGCCAGCCCGGTGCGATTGCCCATGCGAAAGATGTGTGTATCGACCGCCATGGTGGCCTCGCCAAAGGCAGAGTTCAGCACCACATTGGCGGTTTTGCGGCCCACGCCCGGCAGCGCCTCCAGCGCCTCACGCGATCTTGGCACCACGCCGCCATGCTGCTCGACCAGCATCTGGCAAGTTTGCAGCAGGTGTTTGGCCTTGCTGTGAAAAAGGCCAATCGTCTTGATGTGCGCTTCAAGCTGCGCCAGTCCCAAGTCCAATATGGCCTGCGGTGTGTTGGCTACCGCAAACAGCCTGCGGGTGGCCTTGTTCACGCTGACGTCTGTGGCCTGCGCCGACAACAGCACAGCGGTCAGTAATTCAAACACGCTGGTATATTCAAGTTCAGTCACAGGCTGTGGATTGGCTGCCTTCAAGGTCGCAAAAAACGGCGCAACATTTTCTTTTTTCATAAAGCCATTTTTACATGTCTCTTCAATTCGCCACGCGTCTGAACAACGTCGAAACCTCCGCCATCCGCGAGCTGTTCAAGTTGCTGGGCAAGCCCGGTATCATCAGCTTTGCGGGCGGCTTTCCTGACCCCGCCATGTTCGATGTGGAGGGCATCCAAGAGGCATCGGGAAAAGCTCTGGCTGAAGACCCGGGCGCTGCGCTGCAGTACGGCGCCACCGAAGGCTTTGGGCCGCTGCGCGACCAGCTGGCGAGCTTCATGGGCACCAAGAACGTGACATTGACGGCCAATGAACTGATCGTCACCACCGGCAGCCAGCAGGCACTCGACTTGTTGGGCAAAACCATGATTTCGCCGGGTGACAAAGTCATTGTGGAAGGCCCGACGTTTTTAGCCACCATCCAGTGCTTTCGCTTGTACGGTGCTGAACTCATCAGCGCGCCGTGCGACGGCCACGGCGTCAAAACCGACGAGCTTGAAAAACTGATCGCCGAGCACAAGCCCAAATTTGTGTATCTGATCCCCACCTTCGGCAACCCCAGCGGCGCACTGCTGAGTCTGGAGCGCCGCAAAAAGGTGCTGGAAATGGCCGTCAAACACAACACGCTGATCGTTGAGGACGACCCTTACGGCGACCTGTACTTCAACGAGCCACCACCGCCGTCTTTGCTTGCGCTGAGCAGCGGCGTGCCCGGCAGCCGCGACTTGATCGCCTACTGCGGCTCATTGTCAAAAGTGCTGTCCCCCGGCTTGCGCGTTGGCTGGATGGCGGCCCAGCCCGAGCTGCTGGCCAAAGCCACCATGTGCAAGCAGTTCAGCGACGCCCATACCAGCACCTTTGCCCAGGCCACAGCCGCGCAATACTTGAAAGCTGGCCGTATGCCCGCCACCCTGGCCAATGTGCGCAAAACTTACGCCGAACGCGCCAAAGCCATGGGCGAAGCCCTCACGCGTGAGCTGGGTGACGCGGTGGAGTTCACTCAGCCGCAAGGCGGCTTGTTCTTTTGGGCACGCCTGACAGGCAAGGGCGGCAAGTTGAAAGACGCAGGCGAGTTTGCCAAACGTGCGATTGAACAAGGCGTCGCCTTTGTACCCGGCGCACCGTTTTATGCGGCCCATCCAGATGTGGCCACTTTCAGGCTCAGTTTTGCGACTGCTGGCGTTGACAAGATTCTGGAAGGGGTGGGGCGCTTGGGGAAGGCGTTGTAAAGGCGTTTTGTAGGCCTCGCATGTTTGGCCTGTGTTTTGGCTTGAAAAATCCAGTTTCAAGCCAACTTCAGGCCAACTACTCCCCCACCAATATCCGCAGCGCATCCTCAACCCGCTTCATGTGCGTGCGGCCAAGTTCTGCCAACGGTTTGTCGCCCATCAGTTGCCGGTTTGAGATGGTGCGGATTTGGTCGATCAACAAATCTGTTTCTTCTTTCAGCGTGCCCACTTTGCCCAGCGATATGCGCAGCGGGTAGCCATCGCCTTGTGCGTCGCGGTAGACCTGTGTGGTGCCGGGTATGACGATGGTGGTGGCGTGGCCTGCTGCGTTGAGGATATTGGTTTGAATGACCAGTGCAGGGCGGCCGCGCTTGCCGGGTTCTTCTTGGTGGGTTTGCGGCTCGAAATCAACTTCCCAAAGCTCGCCGCGCTGAACACGAGTGGCTTTAGTCAAGGCCGTCACCCGTTGTCGCGTCCATGGCTTCGTTTTCAAGCAGGTGCTTGCCAGACAGTTGCTTTGACAGATACGTCATGCGGTCTTTCAACACGCGTTCGTTTTTTTCACGCACCGCTTCGCGCAGGTATTCAGAGCTGGGCATGTTGAACAAGCTGGCCAGCGACTTGGTTTGCGCTGCAAACTCGGGCGATGCCCTGAAAGAAAGCGTGGATGCACTCATGATGTGTCACTCATTGATGTAAAACAAAATTGTATTACAAAGTTCGTTTGATTGATGTGCATGGACAAAGTCATGGTGCTGGTGATTTTGATGATCTTCCAGCCGATCTTTTGGTGGTGGCTACCGCCATGAGCGTGATGGCAAACAATTCAGTACGGGTGTTTGAACTGCTGGGCAAACTTCGTCTTGTCTGCTATCTGACAAGGGCGTGCCCGCTGTCACAGGGGCGGCAGGCTGGCTGTAACCAGGGCGCATAAACTCGGCTCATTCATCACTTGCGGATCCTCTTTCATGATCACACTGCACGGCTTTCCGGTTTCAAATTACTACAACAAGGTCAAACTGGCCCTGCTCGAAAAAAACCTGTCGTTCGCCGAAGCGTACGTGCATCCCAAAAGTGTGGACGCGTCAGGCATGGCGGCTTCACCGCTGGGCAAAATCCCTTTCATCACCACACCGCAGGGCACGCTGTGCGAGAGCCAGGCGATTGTTGACTACCTCGAAGCCGCCCACCCCACGCCAGCGCTGCTGCCCGCAGACCCGTTTGCCGCCGCCAAGGTGCGTGAGCTGACAACCTATATTGACCTGCACGTGGAACTGGTCGCACGCCAGCTCTACCCCCAGGCGTTTTTTGGCGGCACGGTGAGCGAGAGCACGCAGCAGCTAGTACGCAAGCAGCTTGAAAAAAACATCGCTGCGCTCAAGTCTCTCATCAAGTTTGCACCCTATGCGGCAGGTGACAGCTTCACCCAGGCCGACTGCGCCGCGTTTGCCAGCCTGCCGCTGGTGGGCATGGCGTGCAAGGCGGTTTATGGCGAAGACTTGCTGCTGGCCGGCGGCGTTGACTACAAGGCCTACATCAAGATGATTGGCGAACGGCCAAGCGCGCAAAAGGTGCTGGCTGACCGCAAGGCAGCCACTGCAAAGCCTTAAGGGTGCTTTGGATATGACGTCTGCGGTGTTGATCGATTGGGTAACTTTTACCGCCTACCGCATCAGCTCGCATGCGCTGCTCAATGGGATGGACGACCCGGCCTTGCTAGCGATTGTCTTTTGCTGATGTCAGAATGCTATTTAAAAAATAGCTGCTAGCGCTTATATCCATTGGGCTAGAGCCCTAAAACATACCTAAAAATGGTCAAAAATAGGCCCGAACAGCTAAAAACCCCAAAAATCACATGCCCAGCGCCGCATACACCCGCATCGCAGCATACGCATCGTTGGCGGCGTAGATGATTTGTGCTTCTGTCAGGTGGGTGTTGGCCCAGTTGGACGTGCTGGCTTTTTTGGACTTGATGAAGCGTTTGTTGAACAGCACCGCCACCGCGCCGCGCACGCCCATGTCTTTGCGGTAGCCTTTTTCCCGGAAGACGGCGTTCAGGTCCAGCACGCCTTGCAGGTCCACCCCCAGCTTGTAGGTGATGCGTTTTTTGTCGTCGCCCAGGCCAAAACCGGCTTTGATGATGTGGGGCGCCTCTAGCAACTCGCCCACAGCGCGGCGGCATTGCGCATCTTCAAGCTGAAAAATCCAGGCCTTGTGCAATGTGGACAGTTGCACGATGTGCGGGCCGGTCGAGGCTTCGTTTTTGGCAAAGGTGGGTTTGGATTCGGTGTCAAAACCCAGCACGGTTTCGCCCTGCAAGGCTTGTAGCGCCGCATGAGCCTGCTCGGCAGTGGTCACCATCTGTATTTGCGGCAAATCCAGGCGGTCGAAGGCGTCGAGCAGGTTGATTTGTTCTTTGTCGGGGGTGGGCAGGTGTTCAGTCATGTGCGCTGATTTTGCTTGAGTCAGAATACACAACCCGAATGGCTGGTGAAATCTGATGAAAAATAAGCAAACAACTGGTGGCCTGAGCGGTTTGGCAAATCTGGGCGGCCTGGTTTATTCAACCGACGCGGGCCGCATGTGCCCCGACTGCCGCCAACCGGTGGCCAGCTGCATTTGCAAAGCGCAGGCACAAGCACAACACCTCAGCAAAACAGACGGCGTGGTGCGGGTCAGCTTGCAGACCAAAGGCCGGGGCGGCAAAAGCGTGACGCTTGTCAAGGGTTTGCCGCTGGATGCCGAGGGGCTGGCCGCGCTGGCCAAGCAGCTGCGCAATGCTTGCGGCTCGGGCGGTACGGTTAAAGATGGCGTGGTCGAGGTGCAGGGCGACCATGTGGCAACCGTCATGGCGGCCCTGCAAAAGCAAAGCTATGTGGTCAAACGTGCGGGTGGCTAGGAGCCTGGGCGGCAGAAGGAGCGTCGGCTGCAAATTGGCCGCAGCGGTTCATTTTTCGCCGTTTTCTTACCCAATATCTCGATATTGGGGTGCGAAACCGTCAAAAACTGCCCTCGCTGGGGCCAATTTTCGCTTCGACGTCTTCTGCCGCCCAGGCTCCTAGGCAAGCCATCAAGCCCGCAGATGTTTGTTGAAAAATTCCAACGTGCGGCCCCATGCCAGCTTGGCGGCCGCGGCATCAAACCGGGGCGTGGTGTCGTTGTTAAAGCCGTGCTGGGTACCTGCGTAAATGTGGGCTGTGTAGTTGGCGTTGGCGGCTTTCAGGGCCGCTTCATAAGCTGGCCAGGCAGCGTTGATGCGATCGTCAATGCCTGCAAAATGAATCAGCAGCGGCGCTTTGACCTTGACCGCATCACCCGCTGCCGGGTGGTTGCCGTAAAACGGCACGCTGGCATTCAAATCGGGGATGCGGGTAGACAGCATGTGCACCACGCCGCCGCCAAAGCAAAACCCCACCGCGCCCAGCTTGCCGTTTGATTCAGGCCGGGCTTTCAAAAAGGCGCTGGCTGCCACAAAGTCTTCCGCTGTTTTCTTTGGGTCCAGCTTGGCGAACTGCTCGCGCGCCTTGTCTTCGTCGCCCGGGTAGCCGCCCAGCGGGGTCAGTGCGTCGGGTGCAAAGGCGACGAAGTTGTCCAGCGCCAGGCGGCGGGTGATGTCTTCAATGTGCGGGTTCAGGCCCCGGTTTTCGTGCACCACCAGCACCACCGGCAGCTTGCCTGTCATGTTGGCGGGCTTGGCCAGATAACCCTTGACAGTGCCGCTGCCGTTGGGCGACGCGTAATCGAGCATCTCGGTTTTGATGCGGGCATCGTCCTTGGGCACCACCTGCGCGCGCGCAAAGTCCGGGCTCAGGGCGGTGAGCAGACCGGCTGCCGTCATGCCGCCCACAGCAAACTTTTGCGCCCGGTCCAAAAAGCCGCGCCGGTCAATCGTGCCGTGCACGTAGGCGTCAAACAAAATCAGCAGTTCCTGGTCAAAGTCCTGGGCAGTTTGAAGTGGCATGGTGGGCACCTGATGGAATAAAAATGGCAGCTTAACCTGAAGTTGAAGCCACGGGTACGTGGTCTGGTGTAAGCCTGCCAGGCTCAACCAGCTTTAGTTTGCAGCTTGGGCTTTTAAAACGGCCAGGCGCAGCAGGTCCAGCCTGTCGTTGCCAAAGTACATGTCGTCGCCGACAAAAAAAGTGGGCACCCCAAAAGCGCCGCGCGCGATGGCTTCATCGGTGTTGGTTTTTAGCGCATCTTTGATGTCGGCCTGCGCAATACCCGCCGCGAACGCTTGTGCATCAATGCCTGTTTGTCTGCAAAGGCTGGTCAGTACCTCGTCTTGCGAGACGTCTTCCTGGCGGGTGAAGTAGGCGGCGAAGGTGGCCTCAATGAAGGGCAGCAAACAGTCTTTGAAAGCATCGCTGCGGGCGAGCCAGATGCAGCCGCGCATGGCCTTGACGCTGTTGACCGGAAACACCTTGGGCGGAAAAACAATCTTGATACCTGTCTGCCGTGCGCAGTCTTGCAGGTCTTTGAGTACATAGCGGTTGCGCGGTGACTGGCTGTCTTCACGCGAGGCATACATGCGCTGGTTAACGGTGTTGAAAATGCCGCCCACCAGCACCGGCCGCCATTGGATAGCCACGTTCAGCTCTTTTGCTAGGGGCTGAATGTTGCGAAACGCAAGATACGTCCAAGGGCTGGACACATCAAAGTAAAAATCAATCATTTTTGATGCTCCCCGGCTTGAACGCTGGCGGATGTCTGGCCAAACAGGGCCTTGCGTGCGTCGTCGGTCATGGCAGGGGCGCGCAGCTCTTTGCCCAGGTCAAGGCCGCGCTTGACGGTGGGCCTTTCGAACAGGGCGTTGTACCAGCGCTCAACATGCGCAAATTTGCCCAGGTCCACCTGCTGCGCCTTGTGGGTGCGCACCCACGGGAAGATCGCCATGTCTGCGATGGAATAGTCAGCGCCCGCCACATAGGCTTGACTTGCGCCTAGCTGGGTGTCGAGCACGCCGTACAGGCGGTCTACTTCCTTGCCATAACGATCGATCGCGTAGGCGATTTTTTCAGGTGCGTACAACAAAAAGTGTCCGTTCTGCCCGGCCATTGGCCCCAAGCCGCCCATTTGCCACATCAGCCATTGCAGCACCTGGTAGCGGCCGCGCAGGTCGTTGGGCATGAAGCGTCCGGTTTTTTCAGCCAGGTACTGCAAAATCGCGCCGCTTTCAAACACGGCTATGGGCGCACCGCCGCCCGCCGGTGCGTGGTCAACAATTGCCGGCATGCGGTTGTTGGGGCTGATGGCTAAAAAATCAGGCGCAAACTGTTCGCCCTTGCCAATGTTGACGGGGATGAAGTTGTACGGCAGGCCGCACTCTTCCAGCATGATGGAAATCTTCCACCCGTTGGGCGTGGGCCAGTAATAAAGGTCAATCATGGGTCGGCTCTGGTTGTGTTGAGGCATGGTGTTGAATCGGGTCAGCACCATGTTAACGAATACCTCAACCGCCGACGAAAGCTATTCGAGGTCACTATTGCTGGCGTCATTGCAAATTTTTTCATCCGCTGTTTTTCTTGGAGTGGAGTCGTTTATTGACGCATGAGCTGTCGCCAGGTGCCATCAGCCGATGCTGTCAGTGTCTGTCAGACGATGGCGGCCGGCCAACGAATATTTTTTCCTTCGCCTAAGATCTCAGTGCGGTGCTTTAAAAGTCCAACCACCCCGGATTTACTCAAGCTACTTGCCCGGGGGCGTTAAAAATACACGGCTAAAACGCACGCCGGTGTACTCCCCTCTTGCTACTGGCAGCGTTTTTCACAACGCTGCAGGGGGAAGGAGTATTAAAAATGTCGATCCTGAAACCTGGCACCCGCTGCGTAATCGTCGCTGGTTGCAAAGAGAACATTGGCCTGTTAGTTCAGGTCATCCAGCGCCTTGGTCCCTATGAGGGCCGCTCAGATGCCTATTACGTCAGGACAATCAGCGGCAGAAAGTTCCATCAGCTGTGGATGGGTAATGAGCTGCAGCGCGGATCTTCGGATGAATGTGTTACCGACCGGCACAAACTGCGACCAATAATTGAGCTCATAGACCAAGTCAAAGAGATCCAGGCTGAGGATGTCCAGTGAGATCGCGCGCGCCTGTCGTCCACTGCCTTGCCGCCGTGAGAAAAAGGCTGGCTTCACTTGCCGCCACAAACACATTGCAGCCCAGATCGGCCCAGGAGGTGCATTCCGCTGAGCTGAACACCGTCATGGCGGCACAAACGCGTTGCTTCGAGGGCGTGTGACCAATTTCGTAATGCTTCCAATTTACCGTCGCCTGGATTGCGCCTGTGACCGCCGCACGCACTTCCGGATCGTCCGTCTGGCCGAGCCTGCCCATCGTGGCGGCAAGGTCGCCCCGGCCGATGAGCATTGCGTCAAGTCCGTCTTCGGTGGCGACGATCTCGTCGATGTGGGCAATGCCTGAAGGGTCCTCGATCAGTCCGATGACGACGAGTTCTTTCGCCCGTGCAGTTGCATGTGCCACGAAGTCCTTGCGCAGCGCACCATAGTGCGCGACCCGCGTCTGGGTGCACAGGCCACGAATGCCGCGTGGTGGGTAGTGAAGGGCAGCTACAGCATTGCGTACATCAGCCCCATTGCGGATGAAGGGCACCACAACGCCACCTGCACCGGCCTCCAGTGCGTGCAAGATTGCGATAGGGTCGTTCTTGTGCACACGCACCAGTGCAGCAATGCCGCGCGCCTCAGCGGCCCTGATCATGTTTTCCACCGTCTCGGGATTGCGCGGGCTGTGCTCCTGGTCGATGATCACGAAGTCAAAACCCGCCTCAGCGAGGATCTCGACCACAGCCGGGCTGGGCATGAAGACGAAGGCCCCAAGCACAATCTCCCCCGCATGCATGCGGGCCTTCAGTTGCGCGGGATCGGGTCGGTTCATCTGCATCAGCCTTTATGCAACAGCGATTCGCGCAACGCGCCGAAGGTGGAAGACGGCGAAGCCAGGACGGCAGCTCGAAGGCGGGCAAAGTCATCGGCTGTTCGTCCTGCACCCTGCCACAGTTCCAAGCACCATTCGTCAACGGTGTTCCAGTCGATGGCCAGTTCCCTCCCGCCGTCGCGCAGTTCGCCGCGCACGGTCTCACCATCCGTGGTCGTCACGCCGATGCGGCAGCTCAGCGTGCCCAGGTCGTCAGCTGGGCGAACGTCCGTGGCCGCCATGATCCGGCTCAGAGCGTCTGACGGTGCCCGAAGGAAGGCGTCGAAGTCAAAGCGCCCGGCCTCCAGCACTGAACCTGCGCAAAAGCGCACGCTCATCAGGCGGTCAGAAAACGACTTGTAGACCGGTCCGGCATTGAGTGTGCCGGGGTAGTTCATCTCGAAGGCGTTCATTTCAATCTGGACCGAAGCGATGGCCTTGCCGGCCAGCCCCGGCGCGAGGCGTTCTGACAGACGCACCACCGGCTGGCAAATGCCGCTCACCGGGTAGCGCTTGAGCACGGTCTCGACAATGGCCGCGTTGGGCTCGAAGTCGCCAATGATTTCGTCGAAGACCGGGGTGACTCCCAGCAGCGCCTGATAAAAGCCCGAGGGGCCGTCCAACGAGTGCCCGCCGGCCACCACGCCGGCGTCGGTGAGTTGGGCACACAAAAGCGCCTGGCTTGCGCCATTGGCGACGTGCAGCTGGTACTCGTCGCTGCCGTCGCGCCAGCATTGGGTAGTACCAAAGCCCGACTGTGAGGCCAGGCCCAGGGTATTGCCGACACCTTGCGCGTCCTGCCCGCGCAGGCGGGCCACAGCCACGGCGGCGCCCATGCCGCTGTACATGCAGGTCGAGCGCAGGCCGCGCGGCGTGTTGAGGGCCGAGAAGCGCCGCGACAGGCCGGTAGCAGCCGAATAGCCGGTCGCCAGTGCATCCAGAAAAGCCTCGCCTCTCACCGCGCCCTGACTGCTGCCCAGCTCGCCTTCGGCCAGCAGCGCCGGCAGCACCACAGTTGCGATGTGCAGGTTGCCCAGCGGATGAAAGTCGTCCTGCGTGCGCGCATGCATCAGCGCCGCGTTGTGAAAGGCCGCTTCGCGCGCGCTGCCAGTCTGACCGCCGTCCAGCAGCAGGTGACCCGTGCCAGCGGGGGGCCGCGGCAGGCGCAGCGCGGGCCGGCCTGCGATGGCCACCGACAGGTTGGCCAGCAGGCACAGCAGCAACTTGCTTTGCGCCTCTTGCCCCAGCGACTTCCAGCCGATGGCGTGCAGCTGTTGCCCGAGCCGGCCGTTCATGCGGCCTCCGCAATGGCTGGCGTGCCGACGCAAGCCAGCGACAGCGCCGGCTTGAGCGCGCTCTTCTGGATCTTGCCTGCGGCGTTCTTGGGCAGTTCGGCCATCAGGTACACCCGCTTGGGCCGCTTGAAGCCCAGTTGTTCGCGGCCAAAGCCAGGTAGCTCGTTTTCGCAACCCGCATGGCCCTCACGCAGCACCACATAGGCCACTACGGCCTGGCCCCATTCGGTGTCGGGTTCGCCCACGACAGCGGCTTCCTGCACTCCGGGATGCTGGTACAGCACGTCTTCCACCTCGCGCGGCGCGATGTTGTATCCGCCGCTGATGATCATCTCGTCCTTGCGGCCCAGCAGGTAGACGTAGCCGTGCTCGTCGATGCGGCCCATGTCCTTGGTCAGCAGCCAGCCGTCCTGCACCGCCTCACGGGTCAGGTCCTCGCGCTTCCAGTAGCCAGACATCATGTGCGGCCCGCGCAGCGCTACCTCACCGATGCCGCCGGGTTCGACGTCCTGGCGCTCTTCGTCGACCACACGCATTTCGACCGTGCTCCAGGGCCGTCCCGCTGACAGCAGCCGGTTGGGCCAGGGCTGGTCCAGCCGGTGCTCTTCGGCCGGCAGGATGGACAGTGTCACCGGCGCTTCGCTCTGACCGTAAATCTGCACCAGCTTTTCAGGCCCGAACACCTGAATGGCACGCTTGAGCGGCTCGGCTGGCATCGGGCTGGCGCCGTAGATCAGGTAGCGCAGCCTGGGCAGCTTCATCTGCTCAAGGCCGGGGACGCGAAGGATGCGCTGGAGCATCGTGGGGATGAGCTTGATCACTTCGATCTCGTGCTCGGCTGCCAGGCGCATCACCTCGCCCGGATCAAAGTTGCGCATGATGACGCTGCAGCCGCCCTTCATGTACTGCGGCAGTACAAAAAAGCCGGCGCCGTGGCTGAGCGGCTGCATCAGCAGCACCTTCTCGCCGATGGCGATAGGTCCGACTTCCATCAGCAGGTTCCAGGCGACATGCAGCATCGCGCGGTGCGACAGCATGACGCCCTTGGGCCGGCCCGTGGTTCCCGAGGTGTAGAACAGGCAATAGAGGTCTTCGCTGTCCACGGCACATCCGGGTGCCGCGGGCTGCCCTTGCAAAAGAAAGGCTTCGAAGTCCTCGCTGCCACTGGCAGCCACAGGCGTTCCTTCATGCACGCGCAGGCGCAGCGTCATCTGCGGCGTGTCCTGCCCGGCGGACGCCATCTGTTCGTCGAACGAGGCGCCGTAGACCAGGCAGCGCGCATCGCTGTCCTGAAAGATGTAGTGCGCTTCGCGCGCGCTCAGGCGCGGGTTGAGCGAAACGCGGATCAGCCCGGCCTTGGCCAGCGCGAAGTCCAGCTCCAGGCAGCGGATCGAGTTCTCCAGCCAGGTGGCGACACGCTCGCCGTGCTTGAGCCCGCGCGCCAGCAGCGCATGGGCCAGCCGGTTGCTGCGCTCCTCAAGTTCCGCGAAGGTCAGGGTCTCGTCATCGCAGCGTGCGGCGATGCGCGAGCCGTACAGCCGTGCGGCCTTGTGCAGTTGGTCGCCGACGTTCATGATGGCGCGCCTTCGGCCACAGCGTAGGCAAAGCCCACCCGCCCGTCGGGCCGGGGCAGCAGCTTGAAGACCAGCGGCATGCCGGCGTGCAAGGCTGTTCCTGGCGCAGCTGCAATGGGAGCGAAAGTGCGCGGCCCCTGCGCGGTTTCGATGAGCCCGATGAAGTAGGGCGCCTCAAAGCCGTCGGCAGAGTGAAAGACTTCGGCCGACTGGCCCAGCGTGGCGTGCTGGCCGATGCACACCGTGTCGAGCGTGCGGCTGCCGCAGCGCGGGCAGGCCGCGATCTTCAGTAGCACGACCTCGCCACAGGCTGTGCAGCGCGAGCCTTTGAGGCCTGGCGCGCCTTCGGCTTCACCATCGAGAAAGAAAAGGGTGGGATTGGTTTTCTGCATGGCTCAACTCGTCTTTTCAAGAATATGGACAGCGCTTACGGCCGGGTCTTCGCCGACCCAGCCGCCGGAGTTGTGCGCCATGGCCAGGCGCGCGCCAGTCACCTGCCGCTCGCCCGCGTCACCGCGCAGTTGAAGCGTCAGCTCGATGAGTTGCGCCACACCGGTTGCGCCCACCGGATGACCGCGCGAATTGAGTCCGCCGCTGGTGTTGACCGGCATACGCCCGCCGATGGCGCTGGCCTTGTCGGCCACGAACGCAGCCACTTCACCAGGGCCGCACAGGCCCAGCTCGCGGTAGTGCATCAGCTCGGCGGGAGAGACCGCGTCGTGCACCTCCGCCAGGTCCAGATCCTTTGCTTCGATGCCGGCCTGCGCATAGGCCTTGTTGGCGGCAATGGTTGGGCCGGGAACGTCCGAGCCCAGACGCCAGGGCGACGAAGTGAGGGCGCTGGCACGGATGCGCACACCACCGCGCCCGGGCTTGCGCGAGAGCACCACAGCAGCCGCGCCGTCGGAGATGGCGCTGCACATCAGCAGACGGATCGGGTCGGCGATCATGCGCGAGGCGCGCACCTGCTCCATGCTGATCGGCTTGCGGTATTGTGCGATGGGGTTGCTCACGGCGTGCGAGTGGTTTTTCATGGTGATCCACTCGAAGGCCTCGGCGCCCACATCTTCTTCTTCCATCATCTCGCGCACGCGGATCGCATCCACAGCCGAGAACTGCATGCCGATGTTGCCCATGACTTCGGTGTCGGCCGAGTTGGCCAATGCAGCCAGCGTGCGATTGGTGTCATTGACGAACATTTTTTCTGCACCCACCACCAGCACCGTGTCGTAGTTGCCGCTGGCGATCGCCATGCTGGCCAGGTGAACAGCGGTGCTGCCGCTGGCGCAGGCGTTCTCCACGTTCATGACGGGTGTGGTGCCAAGGCCGATGCCCCGCAGCCAGGTCTCGCCGCGGATCGACTCCTGGCCGTTGAGCAGGCCGCTGTAGGCATTCGCGCAGAAGGCCGCGTCGATGCCGCCAATGCCGATGCCCGCGTCGTCCAGTGCCGCCAGCGCGGCCGTGGCGGCCAGCATCTTGAGCGAGGTATCGGGGAAGCGGCCGAAAGGGTGATACCCCACGCCGGTGATGTAGACGTCATGGCCCTTCATTTGGACTCCTTGTAGCTGCGTTCCTCGGGAACGTTGGCGTGGATGAAACTAACGATTTCCTGTAGCGACGTGCCCGGCGTGAACACGCCCGTCACGCCCATGGTGGCCAGCTCGGCGCGCGCCGGCGCCGGCACGATGCCGCCCACCACCAGCACCACGTCGTCGATCTGATGGGCCTTGAGCGCTTCATGCACGCGGCGGGTCAGAGGCACCACGGCGCCCGAGAGAATTGACAGGCCCAGCACATCGGCGTCTTCTTCCATCACGATGCGGGCGATGTCCTCGGGCGTGCGGCGCAGGCCGGCATAGATCACTTCCATGCCGGCGTCGCGCAGCGCCTGGGCAATCACCTTGACGCCGCGGTCGTGGCCGTCCAGGCCGACCTTGGTGAGCACCACACGGATCGGGCGCAGGCCAGCAGCCCGCGTCTGGCCCGTGGCGGTGGTGTTTGCGCCTGTTGTTGCAGATACGGTTTGCATCAGAACCTCACAGATTCGGGAACATAGACACCGAAGGCGTCGCGCCACACGTCGGCGATCTCGCCGATGGTCGCGTACACCTTCACACATTCGAGGATGGCCGGCATCACGTTGCGGCCTTCCTTGCAGTCGGCGCGCAGCACTTCCAGAGTGCGGCCTACTGCGGCGCCATCGCGCCGCGCGCGCACGGCCTGCAGCTTGGCGACCTGCCGGTCAGACGCGCCCGGGTCGACCTTGAAGGTCGGTACCGGTTGCCCCTCATCGGACTGAAAGCGGTTGACGCCCACGACCACCTGCTCGCCGCTTTCGATGGCGCAGGCTTCGCGGTAAGCGCCTTGAGACAGCGCGCGCTGGTAGAACCCGTCGCGCACCGCCGCCAGCGAGCCGCCCATGGCATCGACCTGGCGGATGATGGCGTCGATGCGCCGCTCGTATTCCAGCGTGAGGTGCTCCACGTAGTAGGAGCCGCCCAGCGGGTCGACGGTATCGGGTACGCCGCTTTCATAGGCAATGATCTGGTTGGCGCGGATGGAGGTGCGCGCCGCTTCCTGCGTCGGGATCCCCAGCGCCTCGTCGAAAGAGGCGGTACGGGTCTGCTCGCAACCACCCAGGATCTGCGCCAGCGCCTGCAGCGTGATGCGCGCGATATTGTTGAGCGGCTGCTGCGCCGTGAGTGGCCGGCCCGAGGTGGCGGCATGAAGGCGGAAGTGTTGCGCGCGCTCTGTCGTGCCGCCAAAGCGCTCGCGCACCAGGCGCGTCCAGACCTTGCGCACGGCGCGGTACTTGGCGACCTCTTCAAAGAAATCCATCTCGGTGCAAAAGTGCAACTCCAGCACATGGCCGAAGTCGTCGATCTTCATGCCGCGCGCCAGGCAGCTTTCCACATAGGTAATGCCGTTGCAGATGGTGAAAGCCGCTTCCTGCACGCAGGTCGCGCCGGCCTGCTTCATGTGCGAGCCCGACACAGAAATCGGCAGCCACTCGGGCGCGGCCGTGCGGCAGTGTTGGATCATGTCGGTCGTGAGCTTGACGGCCGCTTCGATCGGCAGGAACTGCGTTCCGCGCGCCACGTATTCCTTGATTGGGTCGTTCTGCAGTTGCACGATGCAATCGCCCGTGGGTGTGCCGCGCTTTTCGTACAGGGCCAGCAGCCAGGCGCAGACGATGGGCCCAATCGCATTGGCTGTCGAGAAGATGTGCCCGACCTTGTCCAGAGGGATGCCGTCAAAGACCCGCTCCACATCGTCCAGCGAAGTCAGTGCCACACCGATCTGCCCGACCTCGTCGCGCGCCATCGCGTGGTCGGAGTCATAGCCGATCTGGGTCGGCAGGTCCAAAGCGATCGAGATGCCGCCGGTGCTGCCCTGCGACATCAGGTAGCGGTAGCGCTCATTGGCTTCCTCGGCCGAGCCAAAGCCCGCATACATCTCGGTCTTCCACAACTGCTTGCGGTAGCCGCCGGGCGTAAAGCCGCGCGTCCAAGGCGCTTGGCCGGGAAAGCCCGTGTCGCGCTGGTAGTCCCAGCCTTCGCGCTTCAGATGCTCCGGGGTGTAGAGCGTCTCCACGGGGATTCCGCTGGAGCTCTCGAATGATTTTTTACGCGAGGCCGCCAGGTCTTCGCTGTGCTGGTCTAGCCAGGCGTCGTAAGTGGCGGCCGGCTTGGTGCTGGATGTCTGCATGGGCTTGGCTTTCCTTTTTGTGTGGCTGCGAATTACTCGGGCGAGATGCCCGCCGCCTTGATCATCTTTTCCATCTTTGCGTAGTCGGCGCGGTGAATGGTTGCGAACTCTTCGCTGCCGTACTGGCGCGGGATGAAGCCGGTTTCAATGATCCTGGCCTGCACATCAGAGCGACTCATGATCTTGACGAGCTCGGTGGACAGGCGCTGCACGATCTCTCTGGGCGTTTTGGCCGGCGCAAAGAAGCCTGCCCAGGTCTCGTGTTCCAGCGGCAGTCCGGCTTCGGCCATCGTGGGTACGTCTTTGGCTAGGCCATTTCGATGCGCGCTGGTCACCGCCAGCGCTCGCAGCTTGCCCCCCCTGATGAGCGGCATGCTGGTGCCCAGCGGATCGCACACCAGCTGCAGGCGTTCGCCCGCCAGGTCGGTGAGGGACTGGGGCGAGCCCTTGTATGGCACCTTGACGATGTTCACGCCGGCAGCGGCGTTGAACATCTCGCCGCACAACAAGGCTGCGCTGGTGCCAAAGCCGTAGTTCAGCTTGCCAGGGTTGGCTTTGGCTGCGGCGATCAGGTCCTTGATCGAGTTGATGTTTGACGAGGTTGGAACCATCAGCGCAAAGTCGATGGTGCCCAGCATGGCCAGCGGCGTGAAGTCTTTCAGCGGCTCAATGGTCGGGTTCTTGTAGAGGAAGTTGTTGGCCGCCATGGTGGTGGACGAGCCCACCACCAGCGTGTAGCCGTCAGCCGGCGCGCGAGCCGCCTCGTTCACGCCGATCACGCCGTTAGCACCGACCTTGTTGTCGATCACGACCTGCTGGCCCAGCGCCTCGCTAAGGTACTGCGCCACCACGCGCGCTGCAATGTCGGTGCCGCCGCCGGGCGCCAGGGGCACGATCATGCGTATCTGTTTTCCTGCGGGCCAGGTCTGCGCCTGCGCCAATGTCCCGCCGACTGCGGTGGCCAGCGCGATGGCACTCAAAGCAATGTTGCGGATGATTTTTTTCATGTTTGACTTCTTACTTGTTGACCTGGAAATTTGCATCCTTGACCGTCTTGGCCCAGCGCGCCGTGTCGGCCACGATGCGCCGACTGAATTGCTCCTGCGTCTCGACCACGGGGTCGTACGACAACTCGCCCAGCCTGGTGCGTACTTCGGGCAGGTTGGTGATGCGGTTCATTTCGCGGTGCAGCGTGTCCACGATCGCCTTGGGTGTGCCAGGTGGAGCGAACATCGCGATCCAGGTTTCGACCGTGTAGCCGCTCAGACCCGCTTCCTGCAGCGTGGGCAGTTCGGGGAACACGCTGGAGCGACGCGATGAGGTCACAGCCAGGGGGCGGATTTTGCCGGCCTTGATGTGCTGCACGCCCAGGAACGGGTCGAAGATCACGTCGACTTCCTTTCCCAGCATGGCTGTGACTTGCGGCGCCGTGCCCTTGTATGGAATGGCCTGCATGCTGGTGCCGCTGATGTACTTGAACATCTCGCCGGCAAGGTGCGTGAAGGTCGAGCCGGCAGCGTAGTTGAGCTTCCCCGGATTGGCTTTGGCATAGGCGATCAACTCCGCCACATTCTTGACGGGCATTTCAGGCTGCACGCCAAGGACGCAACTAAGCATCGCCATATTGGCCACCGGGATCAGGTCCTTGATGGGGTCAAACGGCAGCTTGGCATACAGCGCCGGGTTCATCACGATCGGGCTGGACGGAATGAAGCCCAGCGTGTAGCCGTCGGGCGGCGACTTGGCGATGAGGTCGGTGCCCAGGATGCCGTCGGCGCCCTGTTTGTTGTCCACAACAAAGGCCTGTCCGAGCGAGCGGGTCATCTGCTCGGAGACCATACGCGCCAGGATGTCAGTGCCTGAGCCTGCCGAGAACGGCACGATGACTTTGACCGGCCGGTTGGGCCAGGCGGCCTGCGCGCGGGCCGAAAAAGGCGCAGCGCATAGCGCCGCAGCGCCGGCCAGTGGCAAGAGGATGCGGGCGCGCCGCGCGGTCATGGATATCGGCTTCATGGGGTTGTCTCCTTTTCCTTTTGGGTATGCAAAGGTGGGATTGGTGACCTGGTAACTGCGTCTGCAAGGGCTGCGGGCGCTTGTAAATCCGTCGGGTCGTGCGAGGGCGGTAGTACGGCGTCGGCGAGCTGACGGGCTGCGCCCAGTGGGTCGCCGCCGCCGCGCGCCAGGCCTTCTTCCAGGAGCTGCAACAGCGCCATGGACTCGATGCGCTGCTGTAGCCTGCGCTGCACGACTTCCTTGAAATAGGCTTGCATACGACGCAGGTCGTGCAGCCGGTTGAGTTCCTCGAAGCGGCCCTGGCGCTGGAGCAGCGCGCGGTGCGCGTGCAGTTGCCCGCACAGGACCTCAACACCGGTGCCGTCCAGCGCGGCAGTCTTGAGCACGGGCGGGTGCCAGTACGTTGCGCCATCCGCAAGCTCATTGACACCTTCGCGCATGTGCGCCCTGGCCTCGGACAGCAGCAGCGCCTGCTGCAGCGAAGCCACCACGTCTTCGGCGCCGGGCCGGTCGGCCTTGTTCACCACCAGCAGGTCAGCGATCTCCATCACGCCAGCCTTCTGCGCCTGCACGTCGTCGCCCAGGCCCGGCGCGTTCACCAGCACCACGCAATGCGCCACGTTCAGGATGCCCAGTTCGGACTGACCCGCGCCCACGGTCTCGATCAGCACGATGTCATGGCCTGCAGCAGCAGTCACCCGCACCAGATCAGCCACGCAGGTGGCCAGGCCCCCCTGGCCGCCACGCGTTGCAACACTGCGAAAGTACACGCGTGGATGCTGCTCGCCGGCGTTGTCGCGGATGCGGTCACCCAGCAGGGCGCCGCCGGTCAGCGGGCTCGATGGGTCCACTGCCAGCACTGCCACGCGGCTGCCACCGTCGGCCAGCCGTCGCGCGATGTGCGGCACCAAAGAACTCTTGCCCGCGCCGCCCGCGCCGGTGATGCCGATCACCCATGGGTGCGGCGCCTGCGCATAGATCTGCTCCAGCAACTCGGGTGCCTGTCGGGTTTCGTTCTCGACCCACGAAATCGCGCGTGACAACGCTCTGGGTTGCCCAGCCCGCAGATCACAAAAAACGCGTTGGGCTTCGGTTGTCAAAACGCTGCCTCCAGCAGTGCCTGTACCTCGGTCTGGCTCGCCAGGCGCGGGTTGAAGAACAGGCCGCGATCGGACATCGCGCCTTCGGCCAGCCGGGGCAGCAGTGCATGATCCAGGCCCGCACCGCCCAGCGTGAGCGGAACGCCAATACGCCGCTGGAGCAGCTCCACGGCGGTGATGGCGGCATCGGCTGCAGCTTGCGGCGAAAGGCCGCGGGTGTCGGCACCCATGGCCTGCGCGATCAGGGCCAGCTTGTCAGCGGCCACCTCGCGGTTAAAGCGCATGGCATGCGGCAGGAAAATCGAGTTGGCCACGCCGTGCGACAGGCCACCCAGGGAGCCCAGGCCGTGGCAAATGCCGTGGTGGATACCCACGCGCGCATTGCTGATGGTCAGACCCGACAGGCAGGCGCCCACCATCGCATCGGCGCGTGCAGTCTCGTCGCCTGGCTGGTCCACGACCCGGGGCAGCGCTTTGCACAGGTAGCGGATGCCCTGCAGCGCTACGCCTTCGGAGACCGGATTGCGCACGCGCGAATAAATGCCTTCTACGCAGTGGGCTAGGGCATTCATGCCGGTGGTGGCAAACAGCGATGCCGGAACATCCATGGTCGCCCGCCCGTCCAGCACGATCAGGCGCGGCACGACCTGCGTGTCCCAGAAAACCAGCTTGTGGCCGTGCTCGTCGCGGATGCCCAGGCCCGGCGTCACCTCGGCTGCCGACAGCGTCGTGGGCACGGCGATGATCGGCAGCTTCGCGGCCTTGAGCACCTTCTGCACATACCGGTCGGGCGGATAGAACACATTGCTGTGGTCGGCCAGTCTGCCCCCTTCTGCCAGCAGGATGGCCGCGGCCTTGGCGCTGTCGGATGCGCTGCCGCCACCGACGGCCACGAACCCGTCGACCTGGTGGTCGCGCGCCATCTGTGCAATCGCCTGCACCGTTGCCACGCCTGAGTGTTGCGGCACGCCGGTGGATTCACACACAATCAGTTTGCCCAGTACCGCGCGCGTCTGCCTGCTGGCCGAGCCGGCGCCCGAGCGCGTGCCGCTGATCAGCATCAACCGCTTCACGCCGATCGACTCGGCTTCGGCGGTCAGGTCGTCGAGCGCGCCAGGGCGCGAGACGATCCTGCACTGTGATGACTGAAACTGGAAGCCTTCCGGAAAGTTCATGGCAGACAAGTGACTGTTCAACTCAGGCAGCGGAGCGCATATGCGGCCGCATGTGACGGTCAATGGCGTCACGCAGCAGCGTGACGTATTCCTGCTGACGACTGCGCATTTCGCGCGCCCATCCGCCGATTCCCATGGCCAGCGGCAGGCCGCCGAGTTCCATGGGCAGCAGCATGCTGACAAGTCCAGCGCCGGGTGTAACGCCGCGCAGCACGATGGAGTACCCGCGGGCGCGGATGGTGGAGAGTTCGCGCTGCAGCGCCGCCAGGCTGATGTGTCCTTCGTCTGCGACCAGCCCATTGTTGTGCCGCATGACCATATGGCGGATTCTTTCCTCCGGCATGGTGGACAGCAGGGTGCGCCCCAGGCCTGACGCCAGCAACGGGCGCATGGTGCCGGGGCCTACATGCATGCGCATCGTGGTGGTGGCTGGCACGACGTGCAGGTACTGTGCCTGGTCGCGCGTGGGCGCCGCGAGGATGATGGTCTCACCGGTGGCCTCGCCCAACTCACTCATCATCCGCATCACTTCGGCATGCGGTGTGAGCAGCGGTTCAATCCATGCACCCAGGACTGTGACCCGCGGTGTCGGGAAGTAGGTGCGCTGGTCAGGGCCATGGCGCATGTATCCGCGCTCCAGCAGGTTGCCCAGGAGCATTGACGTGCTGGACACCGGGTAGCCGAGCTCGCGCGCGATCTCTCCCACCGAAGCTTCTCGTTGCAGGCGGTCAAAGAGCTCGAGTACTTCAAGAACTCTGACCGCCGATTTCACGACACGCGCCATCGTTGTCTCCTGGCTGTTTGTACGGTGCGCCTGTGCGCTAGCCTTCACGTAGTTTAGTGATGGAGGCAGGAAAATTTTACATTTGGAGAAGCACAATTTACATATGCGATGGCGGCCGCCTGTTTTAGGGGACAACCCGCATGGCCATGCATCCAGCCTCCGCCGGTGGTTTACCCTGAGACGGTACTCGCATTCGCCGTGATGTCAAGTCATGACTTCAGGCTGTGAATGCGCGCATGGCGAGTTCGAGGAAGTGTTTTGCTGCGGGTGACTGTGTGTCGGCGCGATACGCCAGCGCAAGCGCAGTGGTCGCGGCCGGCGGCAGGTCGTGCAATGTGCAGTAGACGATGCGTTCACTGCTGAAGCGTTGCATCACGGACGGCACCAGCGCAACCCCCAACCCGCTCTCAACCAGGGCCAGCACCGTCTGGATCTGAACGGCTTCCTGTGACACGTGCGGGATAAATCCGGCTTGCTGGCAGGCCAGCAAGACAGCGCTGCGAAGGCCGGCAGCATCGGAAGCTGAATACAGGATGAAGGGCTCGCCCGCCAGGTCGGCCAGCGCCAGCCTGGCCTTGCTGGTCAGTGGATTGTCGGCCGGCAGGGCAGCGATGAAGGTTTCGCGCTGCAAAGTCACCAGCTTGGCACGGGTGCTGTCCAGCAACGGTGTACGCACCAAGCCGATGTCGTGTGTCTCTTCGTCAATCCCCCTCATAATGCTTGCCGATGTTGCTTCGCGCAGCACCAGTTCGACGTCCGGGTATTGCGCGCGGAACCGCGGCAACAGCATGGGCAGCAGCCCGTAAATCGCCGAGCCCGCGAAGCCGATGCGCAACTGTCCGCCTGTGCCATCGGCCGCGCCCTGCGCAAGGCGCGACAGCTCGGCGCCTTGCGCCAGCAGGCGGCGGGCTTCTGGCAGCAGGCTGACGCCTGCGACCGAGAGCGTCACGCCCGAGGAAATGCGCTCGAACAGCCGCACGCCAAGTTCGGCCTCCAGTTTGTGGATGGAGACCGACAGAGGCGGCTGGGCCATGTTGAGGCGCTCGGCGGCGCGCCTGAAATTGAGGGTTTCGGCCAGCACGACGAAATGCCGGATGCGTCGTAGGTTCATAGGCAGCGGTACAGTGGTGGTTTGCACCTAGCATACGCTGCGCCAACAGCTTCAGCCGGAAAATGTCGCCGGTCGCTTTTCAATGAATGCGTTGACCGCCTCGGCATGGTCCGCTGTTTTGTGCGAGATCGCCTGAAACACCGACGAGAGTTCAAGCACGCTGTCCAGACGGGAGTGAATGGCCTCGCGCATCAGCCGCTTGGTCAGGCGCACGGCATGCGGCGCGTTGGCTGCAATGCGCAGCGCCAGTGCGTTTGCCGCCGCCAGCAGTTCGTCGTGTGGTACTACCCGTGAGACGAGGTTCCACTCCAAGGCCTGCTGCGCGTCGATCATGTCGCCGGTGTAGGACAGTTCAGCCGCGCGCGACATGCCGATGATGCGAGGCAGCAGCCAGGCGCCGCCGTCACCGGGGATGATGCCCAGTTTGACGAAGCTCTCCGCGAATTTAGCCTTGTCCGACGCGATGCGGATGTCGCACATGCAGGCCAAGTCCAACCCGGCCCCGATAGCGTGGCCGTTGACCGCCGCGATCACCGGGACTTCCAAGTTGAACAGTGCCAGCGTCAGGCGCTGGATTCCGCGACGGTAATCCTGTCGTATCTTCATCTCGCTCACGTCGGGCTGGGACTGGCGTTTCATCTCGACGATGTCGCCACCGGCCGAAAACGACGGGCCATTGGCGGTGAGGATCACTGCACGCACGCTTGTGTCGTCATGGATACGGTCAATTGCTAACAGGAACTCAGCGACAGCCGAATTCCCCGTGAGCGGATTGCGCCGCTCCGGCAGATTCATGGTGAGCGTAACGATATGGCCTTGCTGGTCATAAAGCAGAAAGTCGGGCATGCGGCGTTCTCCTGAGGTTGCCTGGCGGATGGACGTCCAAGGCTAATGGGCCTTGCTCGGAATGTCCAATAGGCTTTCGCGCCGCGCCGATACCGGATCGCTATGGACGCGCTGCAACGCAGTATTGGACAGTGCCGGTGACATGCGGCTAACCTCTACGCCATGGGCAACCTTCTTGACAACTTCCGATTCGCGGCGCTGCCTGCGGCCACTGACGTCTTCCGGGCAGAGGTCAAGGCATTCCTGCGCGAGCATCTGGTGGGCATGCCCGCCGACGTGCGCTCGCGCTCGTGGATGGGCTTTGACGCCGACTTCAGCTGCAAACTGGCAGCGCGCGGCTGGCTGGGCCTGACGTTGCCCAAGCGATTCGGCGGCGCTGACCTGGACGACTATTCGCGCTTTGTGCTGGTGGAAGAACTGCTGGCCGCCGGCGCGCCGGTGGCCGCGCACTGGATTGCCGACCGGCAAAGCGGCCCGCTGATTCACAAATACGGTACCGACGCGCAGCGCGCCTTCTACCTGCCCAGGATCTGCGCGGCGCAGGCCTTTTTCTGCATCGGTATGAGCGAGCCCAATGCCGGTTCGGACCTGGCTGCGGTGGGCACGCGCGCCACACGCGGCGCCACCGGCTGGCGCCTGAACGGACGCAAGATCTGGACGACCAATGGTCACCGCTGCCACTACACCATTGCGCTGGTGCGCAGTTCGGGCACGCAGGAGGACCGGCACAAAGGTTTGTCGCAGTTCATCGTGGACCTGTCTCTTCCCGGCGTGTCAGTGCGACCCATT
This sequence comes from Comamonadaceae bacterium, assembly GCA_947478725.1. Classification (GTDB taxonomy): domain Bacteria; phylum Pseudomonadota; class Gammaproteobacteria; order Burkholderiales; family Burkholderiaceae_C; genus Polaromonas. The sequence goes on along the minus strand of CANJWZ010000007.1, from coordinate 42,416 downwards.
GTGGATTTGACCGGTGATGCGCATTTTTCGGAAATGCTGTTCGACAACGTGGAGCTGGCCGATGACGCGCTGGTTGGCACCGAAGGGCAGGGCTGGGAGCAGGTGACAGCCGAACTGGTTTCTGAGCGGAGCGGACCGGAGCGAATCTATTCGAGTATTGTGCTGCTGGATCGTTGGATGGAGTGGCTGCGGCATGCCAAAGGTAATGACCTGAAGGACGAGCATGTCGCCGCCATCGGGCGCTTTGCGGCGCATCTGTCCACCTTGCGGCATATGTCGATCACCACGACAAGCAAACTCGTTGCGGGCGAAAGCCCGCTGGTGGAAGCCGCGCTGGTCAAGGACATCGGCACGGCCTTCGAACAGGAAATTCCCGCCATGATCGAGACATTTGTCGGCGAAGACCCGGCCGCCATCATGGATCCCGACCTGCTGCGCTCGCTCGCCTTCGTCAGCCTGATCGCGCCGACTTTCTCACTGCGCGGCGGTACGCGGGAGATCCTTCGCGGCATGATCGCGCGCGGCCTTGGCCTGCGTTGAAAGGACATCCATGTTTGCCCAGGCCATCGAATCTATTTTCAAAGATCACTGCACGCCACAGACAGTGCGTTCCATCGACGCCGGCGCCAGCGCTGATGCGCTCTATGCCGCTATTGCAGACGCTGGCTTTCTCGAACTCCTCGCGGCTGAGGCAGACGGTGGCGCCGGTGCCACCATGCAGGAGCTATTCCCCGTTTTGTCGTTGTGCGGCGCCTACGCAGTGCCTTTGCCGCTGGCCCAGACGCTGGCGGCGCGGCTGCTCGCATCGACCCATGCAGACCTGCCGTCGGGCGCCATCACCATCGCGCCGGCGCTGGTGGAGCGTGGCGGCGAACTCGTATGCCCGCAGGTACCGTGTGCGCGCGTGGCGGCCCATGTGATCGCGGCCAAAGCCAATGCGCTTTGGCTGCTGCCCGTTGCAACTGCAAGGGTTGATGCCATCGTGCCGGGCAGTCTGGCCGCCACGCTGCGCTGGAGCATGTCGGATGGCGTACAACTGCGCAGCGCAATGCCCGCATCTTCTCTCGCCGCGCTAGGCGCGGTCCTGCATGCCGCAATGCTTTCGGGCGCCTGCAAGCGCGTCTTTGACATGACATTGCAATATGGCAACGACCGCCTACAGTTTGGCAAGTCCATTGGAAAATTCCAGGCGGTGCAACATCAGCTGAGTCTGATGGCCGAGCATGTGGCGGCTGCATCCATTGCAGCACAAGCGGCCTTCGACTGTGGCGCGCGGGCACCATCGCTTCTGGCCAGCGCAGTGGCCAAGTCGCGCACCAGCGAGGCCGCCCAGGTGGTCTCGTCCATCGCTCATTCAGTGCATGGTGCGATCGGCGTCACGGCTGAGTACGACCTGCAGTTGTTCACACGTCGCCTGCATGAGTGGCGCGTGGCGCACGGCTCCGAAGCGCACTGGAACCGGCTGTTGGGGGAGGCTGCTCTGAACAGCGGCGAGGCATTGCTGACAGACTTCGTGCGTGGCGTGGTGGCATGAGCGGACGGCCAAAATATGACGGTTCGACCACACAAAAGCAAGATGTCTGTTGAAGCTGGGGTGGCTCACACGGGGCAAACATTGGCTTGTGCGAGGCCAAAGCATTTGAAGGGTAAGCCCTAGACTGGAATGCGATCGGGGATTTCATAATGCTCTTAACCGTCCCCGTGTTCCTATATAAGAACAGGATCAGGGTAGGCGGCACGACTTACTGAATATGGAGACACGAGATGCGACCACCGCGCAGCAGGCGTTTCTTTCTATCGTGTGTCCTGGCGTCCACCGGGATTGGACTGGGCACGCGTGCTCAGGCACAGGAGTTTCCGATCAAGCCTTTGAAAATCGTCGTTGGCTTCGGACCCGGCGTGGGCTCGGAAGTCGCGACGCGGGTTTTGGCCGACTTGCTGGTCAAGGAGCTCGGCCAGTCGGTTGTGGTGGAAAACAAGCCCGGCGCGTCGAGCATGATAGGCGTCAATTACGTCGCGCAGGCCCCCAAGGACGGCTACACCGTCCTGATGCTCAACATCCAGCAGTACAACAACCACCTGATGTTCAAGAACGTCACCTACAAGCCGAGTGACTTCATACCGTTCGCGGGCGGCGGCATACTGTCGCTGGTGATGATGACGAACAAGAACGTGCCGTCGGGCTCGGTGCGCGAGTTCGTGGAGTACGCCAAGGCCAACCCGGGCAAACTGAACTTCGGTTTCTGGGGTGCGGGCGGCAGCCCGCACATCATGGGCATCCGCATGCAGGCCGTCACCGGCATCAAGATGGAGGCCGTTGGCTACAAGGATGTGGCACAGGCCACGACCGACCTGCTGTCCGGGCGTATCCACATGTTCTTCACGTCGGCACTGCACGGTCTTTCGCTGGCGCAGAGCGGACAGGCCAACCTGGTTGCTATCGGCACGCCGCGACGCCTGCCCACATTGCCCAATACGCCGACCTTCGAGGAATCCGGTGTCCAGGGTCTGCCCACGGTATGGTGGGGTTATGCGGTGCCGGCCGGCACACCGCCGGACGTGGTCGCCAAGCTCGAGCGCGCCTTCAAGGCGGCTATGGCCACGCCGCGTTACCAGCAGTTGCTGGCCGACTCCGCATCCGCGCCGCTTAACTTCGAGTCGCCGCAGAAGGCGGCCGAGTTCATCGAACGCGAATCCGACCGCTGGGCGCAGGCCATACTTCCGCTCAATCTCAAGTTCGACTAGGAAGGCGGGTTGGGCGGATACGCCTGCGCAAATCCCAACACGCGCGACATCTGCTCCGCGGCAACGCGCACCATGCCGGTGAGCTTGTCCACATTGCGCTCGATCCGGACCGACAGGCCGGCGATCGATACAGCGGCCCTGACCTCTCCGGCCGGCCCGAAGATCGGTGCCGAGACGCCGGTTGCGCCTTCGACGGAAGCGCAGCTGACCACCACACATTCGGCGCGCGCCTTCGCCAGCTGCTGGAGCAAGGCCTTGCGCGTCGTCACCGTATCCGGCGTGAAGCGGGTAAGCTGGGTGGTTTCGACGTAGTGCTGCTGCACGTCCCGTGGGGCAAATGCCAGCATGGCCAGGCCGGGGGCGGTGGAATAAAGCGGCCGCCGCATGCCGACATTGACTTTGAAACGCAGCCAGTGGTTGGACTCCACCACGTCGATGCATACCATCTCGGTCCAGCTTTCGCCCGGCACCTGGATCATCACGGTCTCGCCGCAGCGGTTGTGCAACTGCATCACGGTGGAGCGCAGGTTGCCCGGAAACGAACGGCCCCTGGAAATCACCCCGGCAAGGTTATAGGCCTGCTCTCCGAGCCGGTGGTGACCACCGTCTGATTCGATGTAGCCGCCGCTGTGCAGGGTTCGCAAGAGGCTGAACAAACTGGATTTCGGCACACCCAGCTGCTCGCACAACTGACCCAGCGACAGACCGTCTTCCGCGCTGGCTATCGCGGCAATCACCTGCATGACCCGCAAGGGTGCCAGTGTCATTGCCGTGCCAGTAACTTCCGCCACGCCAGGCTTGAGTTTGTGTTGAACCATCGAGTCCTGATTGAATGCCTGCAGCGACTGCACCGCAGGCGCCCCGCTGGCCGCGCTGCCGAGCGGTTGCAGCGACACACCCGGAGAGTGATCTTAATGGAAAACCCTAGAGACGTTTTTTTTCGTCCGATCTCATAATGCTCATACCGGTTTTAAAGTTCTTATATAAGAACAATGAATTGTAAGGCACCTAAACCTGCCGGGCCCAGAGAAGTCCTCCACCACGAAGGGATGCAGATGAAAATTTTCAGACTGTGCGTGTTTTTCGCGATGGCCCTTGCCGCGGCGTCCACCGTCTGGGCGCAGGCCTATCCGTCCAGGCCGGTGCGCATCATCATTCCGTCCAGCGCTGGGTCGGGCACCGATGTCGGCATGCGCCTGCTCGCTGAAGGTCTGCTGAAGCCGACCGGTCAGAGCTTCGTGATTGACAACCGACCCGGTGGAGCTGGCAACATAGGAATGGCCCAGGGGGCGAAGTCGCCCGCCGACGGCTACACACTGGTCACGGGCGGATTTGGCCTCACGGTCGTGAACCAGTTCATCTACACCGCCGCGCAGATGGGTTTCGAACCGGTCAAGGAACTCGAACCAATTTTGCTGGTTGCCAAGGTTCCCTACCTGATCGCCGCCAGTCCATCGCTACCGGCGAACAACGTCCAGGAACTGATCGCCGCCGCCAGGGCAAAACCTGGAACGGTCAACGTCGCGCTGACGACCACCTCTAGCCGCATGGTGTACGAATTGCTCACACGCAGCGCCAGCGCACCCATGTTTCCCATCACCTACAAGACCACCGGCGGCGCGGTGACGGACACCATAGGCGGGCAGACGCAGATCGTCATGGAAACTATTGCGGCGCTGCGTTCCAGCCTGACCTCTTCCGGCGGACGCCTCAAACCGATAGCCGTCACCAGCCGGGCCTCGACCGAGTTGCTGCCGAATGTCAAATCGGTCGCCGAGCAGGGTGTGGCCGACTTCGAGCTCTCGGGCTACGTCTCGCTGTATGGGCCCAAAGGCATGCCGCGCGAGGCTGTCAACTACATCAACGCCGAGTTGAACAAGCTGCTCCGACTGCCTGACATACGCAAGCGTTTCATCGATCTCGGCCTGGAACCCGGCGGCGGAACGCCGCAGGAGCTGGCCGACTTCGAGGAGGCGGAGCGCCGCAAGTGGGGGCCGATCATCAAGGCCGCCAAGATCACCGTGGAATAGTTGTCTGAAATCTAAATATCCAATGCATGGCCTCTGAATACAAACTGGGAGTCGATATCGGGGGGACCTTCACGGACATTGTCCTGCTCGGACCCGATGGCGCTTTGTTGAGCAAGAAAATTTTGTCCACTCCGCGCGACTACAGTCTGGCCATCGAGCAGGGTGTGACCGAGCTGATGCAGGAAACCGGCGTCACCGGGGCGCAGATCACGGAGCTGGTACACGGCACCACGGTCGCGACCAATGCCATCATCGAACGGCGCGGTGCCCGCGCGGCGTTGATCACTACCAAAGGCTTTCGCGACGTGCTGGCACTGGGCCGGTTTCGTGCTCCGCGGCTGTATGACCTGACGTTCCGAAAGCCTGAACCGCTGATCGAACGCCAGCTATGTTTCGAGGTACTCGAACGCACGGATGCGGACGGAAGGATCCTGCAACCGGTGGATGAAGCCGGACTCGAGCGCATCGCAGCGACGCTGGCAAAGGCCGATGTACAGGCGATCGCGCTGTGTTTCATCAACTCCTGCGTCAATCCGTCCAACGAAGCCGCAGCGGTGCGTTTTCTGGAGCTGCGGTTGCCCGGACTGTCGATCACCGCTTCAACCCAACTGGTGCCGCAGATCGGTGAATATGAGCGCACGAGCACCACCGTGGTAAATGCCTATATTCGTCCGGTGATGGAGCAGTACATTGCATCGCTAATGCAGCGCATGGCCAGCCTGGGGATTTCGGCCCCGCTGATGATCATGCAGTCCAGCGGCGGTATCCTGCCCGGAGCAGTGGCTGCCAAGACTCCCATCTTCATCATTGAATCCGGGCCGGCGGCGGGAGCGCTGGGTGCGCAGCGGCTGGCTGCGCATGTGGGCCTGGGCGACATCATCGTCTTCGACATGGGTGGCACCACTGCCAAGGCTTCCATTGTCACGCGCAACCAGCTCGCGCTGGCACCGGAAACTGAGGTCGGTGGTGGCGCCGCACTGGGTTCGCGCATGATCAAGGGCGCCGGTTACGTGGTTCAGGTTCCGACCATTGACATTGCCGAAGTCGGAGCCGGTGGCGGCAGCATCGCCAGCATCGACCTGGCTGGCGGCATGCATGTGGGGCCGCGCAGCGCGGGCGCCGAGCCGGGACCGGTCTGTTATAACCGTGGCGGAACCCAACCGACGGTGACTGACGCCAACCTGTTGCTTGGCTATCTGAATCCGGATGTGCTGGTGGGTGGTGACCTGAAGCTCAACTACGGCAAGGCGCAGGATGCCGTGAGCGAACTAGGCAGGCAGCTCAATCTTTCGCTGACCGATGCGGCCTACGGCGTGCACCTGATCGCCAATGCCAACATGATGCGTGCGCTGACGGCGGTCACTTCAGAAGGTGGCCTGGATCCGTCGCACTTCAGCATGATGGCGATTGGCGGCAACGGCGCGGTACATGCTGCCAATCTGGCCGAAACCCTTAATGTGCGGCGCATCATCGTACCGCCAGTTGCGGGGCTCTTCAGTGCGCTGGGCATGTTGTTCGCCGATGTCGAGCACCAGCTCATCACTGCCTTCTACCGGCGTCTGGATGCCATTACCGCGGACGACATCAATGCAGCGGCACGACCGCTGATTGATGAAGCCTCACGTTTGCTGGCCTCTGAAGGTTACGAAAAACCGGAGCAGCGCAGCATCGTGCTGTATGCCGATATCCGCTACGTGGCACAGAGTGCAGCGCTCACCATTCCGTTCGCCGGATTCCCGGTCGACAAGGCCATGCTCTCGGGTGTCGCCCAGGCCTATGGCGAATTGCATGAACAAACCTATGGTTACCGCTCCGACACCGAGCCGCTGCAATTCGTTTCCTTGAAGATTGTGGGCCGCGGCCTGTCAGACAAGCCGCGCGTGCCTGACCGTGTAGCCAGAGCCCAGGAGCGGATTTCCAAAGAGGGCTTGCGCCGGGCCTACTTTGGCCCTGAGGCCGGCTGGCTGGAGGCTCGCCTGATGCCGCGTCTGGCGCTCACCGCAGAGCCCGTACCCGGACCGCTGATCATTGAAGAATACGATTGCACGACGGTGGTGCGTCCGGGCTGGAACGCGCGGGTGGATGCCTGGAACAACATTGTGATGGAACGTTCATGAAGCAGGCTGCAGAAATAAACCCCGTCAAACGCGAGCTGATCAAGAATGCGCTGGTCTCGATGTGCGACAACATGCTGGGACTGGTGGTGCGTACCGCGCGTTCGCAGACGCTCAAGAGCAACCTTGACTTTTCGGCCACGGTCTGCGACCCCCAGGGACGGCTTGTTGCCCAGGGGCTGGCGCTGCCGTCGCAATTGGGCTCGGTCATGCCTGCGCTCAAGGGCTGTATGGATTATTTTGGCAGCGACATCACCGATGGCGATATCTGGGCCAACAACGATCCGTATGCCGGTGCCAGTCATCTGAACGATATCTTTATGTTCAAGCCGGTCTTTCTGGAGGGCGAGTGTGTCGCTATCCTCGGGCTGGTGATGCACCATTCTGATCTGGGAGGTCGTGTGCCGGGCGGTAATGCCTGCGACAGCAGTGAAATTTTCCAGGAGGGGCTGCGCATCCCACCCAGCAAGGTCTATGAGAAGAACCAGCCCAACACCACGCTGTTGCGCATCATTGAGCACAACACGCGGATCCCGAAGCGGGTCATGGGTGACGTGCAAGCGCAGTTGTCTACGCTGTTCGGTGGCGAGAAGGAGTTGAAAGCCATCATTGGCGATGTTGGCGCAAAGACCTACCAGATTTATACCAATGAGCTGATCGACTATGCCGAGCGCCTGACGCGTGCCAGCATCGCCGCGCTGCCCGACGGTGTGGGTGAATTCACTGACTGGAACGACGACGACGGCGCCGGTAACGGGCCGATCAGATTCCAAGTCAAGATCACAAAGAAGGGTGACGAGATCGTGGTGGACTTCGCAGGTACTTCGCCACAAGGTAAGGGCGCGTTGCAGCCGAATCTGGCCTTCACCACGTCGTGTACTTACGCGGCCCTGCGCACCATCATGGACCAGGACATTCCCAACAATGCCGGCTTCTATCGTGCCATCACCGTCACCGCACCGCCGGGCTGTTTTGTCAATGCGCAGTTCCCGGCCGCCACGGGCCCGCGCGGCCAGGCCGGATTCCGCGTGCGCTCGGTGGTATTCGGCGCGATGGCTCAGTGGGTGCCGGATCGCATTCCGGCTTGCACCGGTGGGTCCGAGTTCGGTATTGTTTTCGCTGGCATGGAAAAGGACAACAAGCCTTTTCTGCACCTCGAGTTTCACAACACCACCGGCCAGGGTGGTGGCCCGGATCGCGATGGGCAGGATGGCGGCCCCTACTGCATCGGTAACCTTGCCAACACGCCGGTGGAAGTGATAGAGGCCGAAGGACCGCTGCGCATTGAGTCCTATGCCTTCCTGCCGGACACCGGCGGCGCGGGCGAATTCCGCGGCGCGCTGGGTCTGGTGCGTGAGTACCGTCTGCTGGCTGACGAGGCCACGGTGCAATTGCGCTCGGATCGTCATCTGCATGCGCCCTGGGGCTTGTTCGGTGGCCAGTCCGGCTCGCTGGCCCGATCGCTGCTGAACCATGGCACGGTGGGCGAAACCAGCCTGAGCTCCAAGTTCGTGCGCAAGATGCAAAAGGATGATGTGTTTCGCGCGGAAATGCCCGGTTCGGGTGGCTTTGGCGACCCGTTCACGCGCGACCCCGAAGCCGTGCGACGCGATGTGGTTCAGGGCAAGGTGACGCAAGGACACGCACTGTCGGCCTATGGCGTGGCGTTTGACGAGAACTTTCAGATTGATGCGGTCAAAACCCAGGCGGCGCGCGCCAGGCTTTCTGACACCGGTAACCCCGGCAAAGACAAACGGAGCAGCACATGACATACGATCTTGTCGTTCGAAATGGTTTGGTCGTTGACGGCAGCGGCATGGCCTCATTCCATGCCGACGTGGGAGTGCAAGCCGGGCGGATCACGAAGATCGGCCGCATCCGCGAGCGTGGCCGCCAAGAGATAGACGCTGACGGGCACATCGTCACACCAGGCTTCATTGACGGCCACACCCACATGGATGCCCAGATTCACTGGGATCCCCTGGGCACATCTTCGTCCTGGAACGGTGTGACGTCGGTGGTCATGGGCAATTGCGGCTTCACCATCGCACCTTGCGCGGCCAAAGATGCGGAGCTTGTGATGATGAACCTGGAGCGGGCCGAGGACATTTCGCGGGCCGCCATGGCGCAGGGCATCAAGTGGAGCTGGGAGACTTTTCCGCAGTACATGGACATGCTTGAGCGCCTGCCCAAGGGCATCAATTACGCTACCTACATCGGTCACTCGGCGCTGCGCACCTGGGCCATGGGCGAGCGCGCGTTCGAAGAGGAATCATCCGCGAGTGATCTGGCGCGCATGGAGGGGCAATTGGTCGAGGCCATGAAGGCTGGTGCGATCGGTTTCAGCACCTCCCGAAGCGGCAGCCACGAGACCACCGATGGCCGGCGCGTTGCGTCCCGGGTCGCCTCCTGGGATGAGGTGCGTCACCTGGTCTGTGCCATGGGTGGGATGGGGGGCGGTATCTTTGAGCTGGCCAAAGAGAATGCGACCAACTCGAGCGATCAGGTTGAACGCAGGGAGGCACTTGACCGCATGCAGGCGCTGGCCGTGGAAAGTGGTGTCGTCACCATGGCTGGCATACAGCCTTCGTTCGACCGTGAAGCCTGGCATGACCAACTGGCAATGCTTGATCGCACAGCCGCATTGGGTGGCTGCATGCTGGGCCAGTCCCATACCCGCGGGGTCACCGTCATGACCTCCTTCATGACTACGCTGCCGTTCGATCGGATTCCCGAATGGAAGGAGTTTCGACGCCATCCTCTGGAAGAACAGAAGCGTCTTTTGCGTGACCCGCAGGTGCGCGCCGGCCTGGTACATGCTGCCCAGCATGGGGACTACGGCCGGGCCATCGGCGCGGAAGCGAAAAAGCCGAACTGGAAACGCATGCGCGTGTTGCGCGACATGGTGATGCCCAACCCGACCATCGGTGAACTGGTGGCGCAGACCGGCCAGGACCCGGTGGACCTGATGATCGAGCTTTCGCTGGAGCGGGACTTCAACCTGTTCTTCGTGGAGAACACCGGCGTGGCGATCATCGAGCCCGAAGATTTGCTTCAGGTCATGAAGCACCCGCGTACGATCATGACGTTTTCCGATTCGGGCGCCCATGTCAGCCAGATCGCGGACAGTTCGATCCAGGTCCATCTGTTGTCTTACTGGACCCGCGAGCGTCAGGCCTTCACGTTAGAGGAAGCGGTGCGCATGGTGACGTTCGCGCCGGCGCGTGCTTGGGGTTTTCACGATCGCGGCATGTTGCGTGAAGGCATGGTGGCCGACCTGAACGTGATTGACTACAAGAACCTGGCAGCGGAATATCCCAAGGTGAGTTACGACCTGCCGGCGGGCGCGCGCCGCCTTACACAGCACTCCAAAGGCATTCATGCGACGGTGGTGGCAGGCCAGACACTCTTCCGTGACGGTGTGCACACGGGTGCGTTGCCCGGGCAACTGCTGCGTGGGTCTTTGACAGCGCACTGACATCGGTTGACCGGTCACTGGCGAACTGGCAGAGAAAAAATTCGTACAGGCGTGGCCATCTTCCTACACTGATCTCAGACAAGTGATTTCCTGTCACTATATTTTTGACAGACCTCAGGAGACTACGATGCAGAGTACTTTGCGTTCCCGTTTTCATGGCCGCGCTCTGGTACTAGCGGCTGCCACGTGTGGGCTTCTCTGTGCGGTACCGCAACCGTCTGCGGCTCAGGGCAGTTACCCCAATCGTGCGGTTCGCGTCATTGTCCCACTGGGAGTGGGCTCAAGTTCAGACGTTGGCACCCGGGTGCTGACGGATGCCTTGTCGCAGATCACCGGGAAGAGCTTTTTCGTGGAAAACCGCCCGGGCGCTGCTGGCAATATTGGAATGGCTGCAGGGGCCAAAGCCACGCCCGACGGCTACACGCTGGTCAGCGGCGGTTTCGGTATCACGGTATTGAGCCAGTTCATGTACACGCCCGAGCAGATGGGTTTCGACCCGGTCAAAGACTTGGAGCCCATTATTCTGATGGGCAGAACCCCGATGATGATTGCAGCCAGTCCCTCGTTCGCGCCGAACAATGTTCAGGAACTGATTGCGGCGGCCAAGGCCAAGCCTGGTTCGATCAATGTCGGGATGGCCAATACAACCGCCAGGCTGGTCTTTGAACTGTTCGCAAAGTCTACCGGCACGTCAATGTTTCCGATCCTGTACAAGACCACGGGCGCAGCCTTGACCGACACCGTCAGCGGTGTCGTGTCGCTCAACGTTGACACGATGGCAGCCCTGCGTCCGCAACTGATCGCGTCGGGTGGGCGCCTCAAGCCTATCGCTGTCAGCACGCGCAAGACCAGCGACTTGTTGCCCAATGTGGCGTCAGTCGCGGAGCAGGGGGTGGTGGACTTCGAGGTTGTGGGGTACATCTCCTTATATGCACCTAAGGGAATGCCGCGCGAGGCGATCAACTACCTGAATACCGAACTGAACAAGATCTTGTCACTGCCTGAGACGAAAAAGAAATTCGATGCCCTGGGGCTTGAGCCGGGAGGCGGGACGCCGAAGGACCTGGCAGACTTCGAGGCGGCACAACGCGCGTTGTGGGGGCCGTTGATCAAGGCGGCGAACATCACCCCGCAATAGACCTGTCTCGGTCTTGTCCCTAAGCATGAAGGTGCAGGCCAAGGGGTGTGAGTTGCACTAAAACAGGTTGGGGATCCTCTCAACCTACCGCAACTTGCCATGTGTCCGCACTGGGTGCAAACCTACGCGTCAATGGCGGTTGCCCATGCCTTTGCTTCGCGTTTGCGTTGGAACGTCGCGGCCTTATAGATTCCTGCTTTGCGAACCTGTACCCGCCATTTACCGGAGGGCAACTGCGAGAATGTAGGCATGGTGTGCAATCCGTGTGTGTTTCAGTGCACCGACTATGGTCTTTTTATTTCCCGCGTGTGCACTTCATGTGCACTAAACATGGCACATGATCTAAAAATAGAGTTTCACAAGTGGAAAAAAGTCAATTAAATCAACAACATAGTCCATGGAGAATTAGTGTTGCTCCGATGATGGACTGGACTGACAAACATTGCCGCTACTTTCACCGCCTGCTCAGCCGTCATGCCCTGCTGTACACCGAGATGGTGACCACTGGCGCGCTGGTGCATGGCGATGTGCCGCGCCACTTGCGTTTCAATGAACAGGAGCACCCGGTTGCCCTGCAATTAGGCGGCAGCGAGCCAGCAGACTTGGCGCACTGCGCCAAAGTGGGTGAGCAGTGGGGTTACGACGAGATCAACCTGAACTGCGGCTGCCCCAGCGAGCGGGTGCAGCGCGGCGCTTTTGGTGCCTGCCTGATGGCCGAACCGCAACTGGTGGCCGACTGTGTCAAAGCCATGGTAGATGTGGTCAGCGTGCCGGTGACAGTCAAGCACCGGATTGGCATTGACAAGTTTGAGAGCTACGAGTTTGTGCGCGACTTTGTAGGTGCTGTGAGCCAGGCGGGCTGTAACACCTTCATCGTGCATGCACGCAGTGCCTGGCTCAAAGGCTTGAGCCCGAAAGAAAACCGCGAAGTACCGCCGCTGCGTTATGAACTGGTGCACAAACTGAAGCAGGATTTCCCGCAGTTGATGATCGCCATCAACGGCGGCATCACCACCAACGCGCAAATTTCTGAGCAGTTGCAGCCCATCCATGGCGTGATGTTGGACGGCGTGATGCTGGGCCGCGAGGCCTACCACAACCCTTGGTTGCTCGCATCCTGGGACGCTGAGTTTTTTGGCGCGGCAGCGTCAAACTTGACGCGCGAAAACGTTGAAGCGCACATGTGCGACTACATGGCACGCGAGCAGGCCAAACACGGCACGCCCTGGAGCGCCATAGCCCGCCACATGCTGGGCCTGCGCCACGGCCTGCCCGGCAGCCGCAGGTGGAGGCAGGTGTGGAGCGACCACAAGCTCAAGGGCTTACCGCCGCACGAGGTGATGGCGCTGGCGCATCAGCCGCTTATTGAAGCTGATCAGGCGGCCGCTTGATGCTTTTGAAATCCTGAAAATAGGTAAAAATAGGCTATATCAGAAAAAAGTGGCTGTGAGCCAATGAACTCAAGCGCGAGATGCTATTTTATAAATAGCGTCTGAAAATTAATCACCAGCCGTCAAGCGCTTCGGCGTGATCTCCACTGAATCTGCCGTGGTGCTCATCCACACCGTGCCGTCTTGCACCGTCACTTGCAGCTGCATGCTGCGTTCAGCCAGTTTGGCCAGCGTCTGGCTTTGTGCGGCTTCAATTTGCCAGACGACCAGGTTGCTGGCTCTGGTGAGTTTGGTTTCAATGCCTTTCCACCACACGGCCGTGCTGCTTGAAAAGCTGTACGCCGTGACGCGCTCGGCCCGGCCTGCGGCTTTCATCAGGCGTTTGTCGTCCGGCTGACCCACATCGATCCAATGCAGGATCTGATCGGTGTAGTCCTTGTGCCAAAGCGCGGCTTCATCGACATCCCACAGGTCTTTGGCAAATTCGAGCTTGCCGTTTTTGTCGTCTGCTGGCACGTTCAAGGCAAAGGCCAGCAGGCGGATCATCATGCGCTCGTCGGCTTCTGACGGGTGACGGGCAATGATGACATTGTGGTCGGCGTAAACGCCCCGGTCCATGTCGGCAATGGCGAGTTGGGCTTTGTAAATGGTGGCTTTGAGTGCCATGCGGGACTTCTTTTTGTAAAAACTAAGATATGTATTGGAACAGAGAGCGCGCCGGGCGCACATGAACTGCAGTCGCTATAGTCGTGTCATGCCCATCAAACTATCTGTTCTCGACCAATCTGCCGCAGCTGCCGGCCGAACTGAAGACGCCGCCATCAGGCAAACCCTGGCCTTGGCCCAACAGGCTGAAACGCTGGGTTTTCACCGTTTTTGGGTCAGTGAGCACCACAGCCACCCCAGCATCGTCGGCTCTGCGCCTGAGGTGTTGATGGCCGCGATTGCCGCCACCACCAGCCGTATCCGCATTGGCAGCGCAGGTGTGATGTTGCCGCACTATGCACCCTTGAAGGTAGCCGAGCAGTTTCGGGTGCTGGAAGCGCTGGCCCCTGGCCGGATCGACCTGGGCGTGGGGCGCGCGCCAGGCTCTGACATGCGCACGGCGCGGCTGTTGCGGCAAAGCGCGCAGCAGTCCAGTGATGACTTTCCGATTCAGGTGCGTGAATTGCAAGCCTGGGTATCTGGCATTGATTTGCCTGAAGGCCACCCCGGCCACGGCGTCACCGCCAACCCCACCGGCCCGACCAGCCCCACGCTGTGGATGCTGGGCAGCTCTGACTACGGCGCGCAATTGGCGGCGCATTTCGGCTTGCCGTATGCGTTTGCGTATTTCATCACTGACGGGCAGGGCGCTCATCAGGCACTGGACTTGTACCGCCAGTTGTATCGTCCCAGTGCTCTGCACCCGACACCCCAAGCCGTGCTGTGCGTGTGGGCGCTGGCCGCTGATACCGAGGCCGAGGCGTGGCATCACTTTTCAAGCCGGGAGCGCTGGAAGATTGACCGAAACCGTGGCGCGATTGGCTCGTTGCCATCGCCAGAACAAGTGGCCGCCCGACCCTACAGCGCTGCCGAGCAAGCACAGGCCCATCAACTGCGGGCCAACGCGCTGGTGGGCAGCGGCCCGCAAGTGGCTGCCAAGCTGCGTGCGCTGGCTGAATCGCTCGGCGTTGACGAGCTGGTGGTGATTACCTGGGCGCATGACCCGGCAGCGCAGCGGCGTTCTTATGAACTGCTGGCCCATGAATTTTTATAATTCATTTTTTTAATAAAACGAGACAAACGCAGATGACCAGCAAACTCTTCACCACCGCCATTGCCGGCAGCTTGCCCAAACCCGCCTGGCTGTCAGAGACCAACAAACTCTGGCCGCAGTGGAAGGCTGAAGGGGCAGAGCTCCAACAAGCCAAGGCAGACGCAACACTGCTGTGGATCAAGGCGCAAGAAGATGCTGGCCTGGACGTGATTGGTGATGGCGAGCAGTCGCGCCAACATTTTGTACACGGCTTTTTAGAGCAGGTTGAAGGCATTGATTTTGATCACAAAGTCAAAATGGGCATTCGCAACAACCGCTACGACGCGATGGTGCCCCAGGTGGTGTCAACGCTCACATTAAAGGGCCGCGTGCATGCGGCTGAGGCGCAATTGCTGCGCGCCCACACCGTCAAAAAAATCAAGTTCACGCTGCCCGGGCCGATGACGATTGTCGACACCGTGTCTGACCAGTTTTATGGCGACAAAATCAAAATGGCGATGGCTTTTGCCGAGCTGCTCAACCAGGAGGCACTGGCCTTGCAAGCCGATGGGGTGGACATCATTCAGTTTGACGAGCCGGCTTTCAATGTTTACATGAAAGAAGCCGCCGACTGGGGCGTCAAAGCGCTTGAAGTGGCGGCGCGCGGCCTGACCTGCACAACCGCCGTTCACATTTGCTATGGCTACGGTATCAAGGCCAACAACGACTGGAAGAAAACACTGGGCGATCAGTGGCGGCAATACGAAGAGGTGTTGCCTGCCCTGGCCAAAAGCAGCATCCAGCAGGTCAGCCTGGAGTGCTACCACTCGCATGTGCCGCCACATTTGATGGCGCTGCTTGAAGGCAAAGACGTGATGGTCGGCGTGATTGACGTCGCCAGCGACGAGATTGAGACGCCCGAGCAGATTGCAGACACGATTGGCAAGGCGCTCGAATATGTCCCTAAAGCCCGCTTGATACCTTGCACCAATTGCGGCCTGGCCCCCATGAGCCGCGACATCGCCATCAAAAAGCTGCAGGCGCTGGGCCTGGGTGCGGCGCTGGCGCGCCAACGCTACAAATGAAGCCCCTAAGCTTTGCACTTCGCCTGCGGCCCGGCAAAGCCGGTTCCGCGGCCCCTGCTTGCTGAAGAGCTTGCGCCGATTTTTTACAGAAGGAACTCAACATGAGCTCAAACCACATCCACAGCCATGATCACAGTCATGAACCTGCCTGGAAGCACGACGGCGTTCGCGTGGTCAAGGGCGACCAGCTTGACGGTAACACCGCCCAAACACCGGGTATGGACCGCAAGGCGGCGGTGAACTTTGCCCGCATGGGTGCGCAAAAACTGTGGGCCGGCACTGTCACCATTCATGCCGACGCCAAAACCGGTGCACATCACCACGGTCACCTCGAAAGCGTGATTTACGTCGTCAAGGGCCGCGCCCGCATGCGATGGGGCGAGCACCTGGAGTTCACGGCAGAAGCCGGGCCGGGCGACTTCATTTACGTGCCGCCCTATGTGCCGCATCAGGAAATCAACGCCAGTGCCACCGAAGTGCTGGAGTGCGTGCTGTGCCGCAGCGACGGTGAGGCCGTCGCTGTCAATCTGGACATTGCACCGGTTGAAAAGCCCGACACCGTGCTGTGGATAGACCCCACCCATCCGCAGGGCGGCATGCCAGGCAAATAGCCTGGTTTAAACGGTCATCACAGCAGCGTGCGATAAGGCCTGCTCAGGCCTGCACCTGTTACCCGCAGCTGGCCCCTACAAAAGGTCAATCGCCATCAAATATCCGCAGTTTGCGGGTAGCATGACCATTGACACGATCCGCAACTGAGGAATTTCCCCATGAAAGCTATTTGGAACGGCGCAGTCATTGCGCAAAGCGACACCACCGTGGTGATCGAAGGTAATCACTACTTCCCCGAAAGTTCGCTCAACCGCGACTATGTGA
The DNA here is from genome assembly GCA_947478725.1 of Comamonadaceae bacterium. GTDB lineage: Bacteria > Pseudomonadota > Gammaproteobacteria > Burkholderiales > Burkholderiaceae_C > Polaromonas. Next base: position 25,821 of record CANJWZ010000007.1, on the reverse strand, counting down.
CCTTCAGCAACCACCACACCATGTGTGCCTGGAAAGGCCAGGCCAGCTACTACTCGTTGCTGGTCAATGGCGAGATGAACACCGACGCAGTGTGGTACTACCCCAACCCCAAGCCCGAGGCTGAAGAGATCAAAGGCCACGTTGCCTTCTGGAAGGGTGTCAAGATCGAGCCTTGAAGCATGCGCCATGAACAGGCTCGATATGTATACTTATTAAAGCAACAGGTTTTGTCGTAAAAAGTAAGGAGACCCCCATGACATCGACTTCCCCCAAAACTCCCGCGCCTCCCAAGGCTGATGCCGCTCTGGTTGAAAAACTCGCGATGGCCAACCGGATTTTGTACAACCAGGGTGTGGTTGACGGTTTTGGGCACATCAGTGTGCGGCACGACAAGTCTCCCGATCATTTCTTGCTGTCACGCAACCGCGCCCCTGGCCTGGTGACTGCCGAAGATATTTTGTGCCTCGACATGAACGGCGACCTGGCCGAACCATCGGAACACCGCTCTTACCTCGAGCGGTTTATTCACAGCGAAATCTACAAGGCACGGCCCGATGTGATGTCCGTGGTGCACAGCCATTCGCAAAGCGTGATTCCCTTTGGGGTGACGGGCCAGCGTTTGCGGCCGATTTTTCACATGAGTGGTTTTTTGGGCAGCGGCTCGTCCCTCTTTGAGATTCGAGACGGGGCGGGTAACACCGACATGCTGATCCGGGACACCTACCTGGGCAAAGCGCTGGCGCAATCGCTGGGCACCAGCAACTGCGTGCTGATGCGTGGCCATGGCTCGACAACAACCGGGCCGTCGATCGAAGTGGTCGTGTACCGGGCTATTTATGCAGAGGTCAATGCCAAGCTGCAAATTCAGGCGGCGGCCTTGGGGCAGATCAACTTTTTGACCGAAGAAGAAGCCGCGCTGGCTGCCGCCACAACAGAAGCCCAGGTGGTACGTGCCTGGGACCTGTGGCGCGGGATTGTGCAGGCCGCGTCTTAGAGCTTGTCTGACAGCGCCAGACGGCCAACCGATGCAAGCTTTGGTCGTGTACAAAAACGACTAAAGGACCGATGTGGATTTGTTGAACCACGACCTGGCGCATGAGTTTCCCGAACATCTGAAAAAATGCGTACGCTCAAAGCTACCGACACCCACTTTGCCAAGCTGTTTGACGCCTATGACGACAACAACCGCGCCATTAAAAAATACGAGCTCGGTGGCGCTGTTATCAGTGATGACGCGCTGGAGCTGATGAAAAAGCAGCGCCTTAAGACCAAAGACGAGATTTACCAATATCTGCACCAAGATTAAACGGTTTGCAGTCAGCCGCGTCCTGTTTCATAAAACTGCCATATTGCACCCATAAGCTCGAAGTCATTTTTTCTTGATTTGACTGGAGAACAGCGTGCAGGCCATAGACGACGAACTGATGCGGCGTATCCGCAAAGATCTCATTGACAGTTACGACGAAGAGTTCGAGATGGCGCTTGTAGACCGTACCGTTGCCGAGTTGACGGGGGCAGACGTGCCCGGCCACACCGAGCAGGACAAAGAAAACCGTCGCCAGTACTTCCGTGAACTGTTTCGTTTGCAAGGCGAACTCGTCAAACTGCAGGACTGGGTGAAGAACACGGGTCACAGGGTGGTGATTTTGTTTGAAGGCCGCGATGCTGCGGGCAAGGGTGGCGTGATCAAACGCATCACCCAGCGACTTAACCCGCGCGTTTGCCGGGTAGCGGCGCTGCCCGCACCCAATGACCGGGAGCGTACCCAGTGGTACTTCCAGCGTTATGTGTCGCACCTGCCGGCCGCTGGCGAAATCGTGCTGTTTGACCGTAGCTGGTACAACCGCGCGGGGGTGGAACGTGTCATGGGGTTTTGTACTGACGAGCAGTACGAAGAGTTTTTCAGAACCGTGCCCGAGTTTGAAAAGATGCTGGTCAGCTCAGGTATCCAGCTCATCAAATACTGGTTTTCCATCTCTGATGAAGAGCAGCAGTCGCGCTTTTTGGGGCGCATTCACGACCCGCTCAAACAGTGGAAATTAAGCCCGATGGACCTGGAGTCACGCAGCCGCTGGGAAGACTACACCAAGGCTAAAGAAATCATGCTGGAGCGCACCCATATCGCCCAGGCGCCATGGTGGGTGGTGCAGGCCGATGACAAAAAGAAAGCCCGTTTGAATTGCATTCATCACCTGCTGGAGCAAATGCCCTACGGCGAGACCGAGCACCCTGAAATCGTGCTGCCCGAGCGTGTGCGGCATGAGGACTATGTGCGGCATGCGGTACCGCAAGAAATTCTGGTCCCTGAGATTTATTGACCCAACGCTGAATCGGCCTGGCGTTCAATCGCGAACGTCTGCCACCGGGTTGCTGCCAAAATCAGCGCGCATCAAAACGGCCAAAACGCGGCTGGCCGCGTCTTCTGGGGACGCCAGCGAGCCGCTGGTTTTTAAATTCACAAAACCTGACCGGTCAGGAAACGCGTCGCTGTCCGCACCGCGCAGCTGCTCTTGCATGCCTGTGTCAATCACGCCGGGCGCCAGCGAACAAACTTTGGCGCCGTTTGGTTTGAGCGCTTCCTCAAGCGCCATGCAGCGGGTGAAGTGGTCCATGCCCGCTTTGGCGGCGCAGTAGCCCGCTTGCGATGCCATTGCCCGGCGGCCCAAACCTGACGAGATGTTGAGCACCTTTCGCGGGCCCGGCCAGCCTTGCGTGGCGCGCAAAAATGCGCTGGTCAGTTGCATTGGCGCCTCCAGTCCCACGCGCAGCGCGTGGCTCAGGTCGTCGGCATCTGCTTCACGGAGCGGGCCAATACGCGGAATCACGCCAGCGTTGTTGATGAGCGTGGCGCTGGCAAACAGAGCGCCTGATGTGCCGCCGCCTTGCTCACGCAGCCACTGCTCGAGCCTGGCGCTGGTACGCGCACCCATGGCCAGGTCCTCCGTCCATTGCAGCAGATGGGTCCCTGCCAGCTTGGCCTGCAGGGTCAAGGTTTCATTGGCTTTGCGCGAGATGCACAGCAAGGTGTTGTCAGACTGCAGTAACTGGCGCGCCATGGCCAGTCCCATGCCGCGCGACGCACCGGTAAGGATAAAAAGGTGTTGTGTCATGGTGCTTGAAGTGTGGTCGAAAATTAAAAGGGAGGCAGGCTGCAAAAAGCCATATTGTCACCTTGTGCCGGGTGGGCGAATTGCAGCCCACTGGCGTGTAGCAGCAAACGTGGTGCCATCACTGCGACACGTTCAGGCGCATACAGGGCATCTCCCAAAATGGGGTGGCCCAGCGCCTTCAAATGCACTCGTAACTGGTGCGAGCGGCCTGTGAGGGGGTCGAGTTCCACGCGGGTGGTGTTGGTATGTGCGTCATAGTGAAGTGTGCGCCATCGGGTCTGGCTGGGTTTGCCGTCGGCATGGATGATGCGAAGCGGTCTGTGCGGCCAGTCCAGGCCAATCGGCTGGTCTGTCAGTTGCCAGTCTGGGCCTGAATTCATCTGCCCATCAACGACTGCGACATAGCGTTTGTGAATCGCTCGGGTTTCAAAAAGTTTGGAAAGTGCCGCCTGCATGACAGGCCCGCGGGCCATCAGCATCAAACCGGATGTCGCCATGTCCAGCCTGTGAACCACCCTGGCCTCCGGGTATGTTTTTTGCACCCGCAAACTGAGGCAGTCCTGTTTGTCTGGGCCCTTGCCGGGCACCGACAGCAGGCCAGACGGCTTGTTCAGGACCAGCAGATGCGTATCGGCGTCAACTGTTTCGAAGGCTGGCTCCGCATCAGGCACGGGTGGCAGGATTCCGTGGCGGCGGAAAGTTGTGCACCGTCGGGCTGGCGCGTTTGATGTCTCGCAGCATGAACAGGTAAAGACCTTCGACCTTGTCGCGCGCCCACGGTGTCTTGCGCAAAAACTTCAGGCTGGAGGCGACGCTGGGTTCGCTTTGAAAGCAGCGAATGGGGATGCGCTGGCCCAGCTCATCCCAGCCGTAATGCATTGATAAGGCAGTGACGATGGCTTCGAGTGTCACGCCCTCAAGCGGGTCAGCCATCAAATCACTTGTTTTTCAGCTTGCCCCGCAGCGGCACCTGGGTGACGATCGTAGGACGCACCGCATCTGGCGAGACGGATTTAGGTGGGGAGGTGTCTTTTTTTGGTTTTTTGACCATCTTGCCGCTGTTTTGTTGACCTTTTGCCATGGCGTTCTCCTGTGAGTTGATTCGGGGTTGACAGACGAATTGCGGACTTAATTATCAATGCAACTTGATGCGAGGGCGGTGTGTGCGGTCAATCATTTCAGACAGCGTGATGAGGGCTGTTTTTTTGATGCCGCCCAGCGCCAGCTGGTGCTGTTTGTGCAGTGCCCAGTACATCAACTTGGCAACCTGGCCTTCGACAAAAAAGCTGCCCTGGCTCAGGCTGCCCATCAGTGAGCCAACCGACGAGTAGTCGGACAGTGAAACCAGCGAGCCCTGGTCGGTGTAAACGAACGGTTTGACAGGTTTGCCTGCCATCAATGGCGGCAGCTCGCGCGCCAGATACATGGCCTGCTGGTAGGCCGACTGCGCGCGTGGCGGTACCCAGCTGCCGTCGGCTTGCTGGCAGGCGGCGCAGTCGCCAAAGGCATAAATGCTGCTGTCCCGGCTGGTTTGCAAATTGCTGTTGACCACCAGCTGGTTGAGTTTGTTGACTTCCAGCGTCTGACTGCCACCCATCGTTTTCAAAAAATCGGCGGCCTTGACGCCTGCCGCCCAGACTGTCAGTGTGGATTGAATCACCTTGCCGCTGGCCATCTTCAGGCTGCCATCGGTCACTTCAACCACTTTTTCGTTGGTGTACACGTCTACTGCCAGCTTGCGCAGTTCCTTTTCAGCGGCATGGCCCAGGCGTTCGGGCAATTGGGCCAGCAGGCGCGGCCCGGCCTCGACCAGCACGATCTGCAGGTCTTTTTCCGGGTTGATGTTTTCAAAACCATAGTTGCCCAGCACCCGCGCTGCGGCGTGCAGCTCGGCGGCCAGTTCAACCCCGGTGGCACCGCCACCCACAATGGTCACGGTCAGCAAACCAGAGCCTTCGGCGCGCGGCACGGTTTGCGCGCGTATGCAGGCGTTGATCAGCCGCTCGTTGAAGTGCTTGGCGGCCTGCGGGCTGTCGAGCTTGATGGTGTGCTCTGCTGCGCCCGGTGTGCCAAAGTCGTTGGTCTGGCTGCCCACCGCAATCACCAGCGTGTCGTAGTTCAAGGACTGTGCGGGCGTGATCTCGCGGCCCCTGTTGTCGTGGCTGGCGGCCAGTTGCACTGTCTTGTTGCTGCGGTCAATGCCCGTCAGGCTGCCCAGGCGAAACTTGAAGTGGTTCCAGCGGGCTTGCGCCAGGTATTCAATTTCTTCGGCGTGGGTGTCAAAGCTGCCCGCTGCCAGCTGGTGCAGCAGGGGCTTCCAGACGTGGGTACGCGCAGCATCGACCAGGGTGATCTCAGCCAGTTTCTTTTTGCCCAGACGTTTGCCCAACTGGGTAGCCAGCGCCAATCCTCCGGCTCCTCCACCGACGATGACGATACGCTGCATAAACTCCTCCTGGTTGTTGATTTGTTATTTTTTATTTGCGCGATGTTAACTGGCGCTTGGATTTTCGGCGCTGTTAAGCTTTGGCTCCAAATCTGTACTTCATGCCAAACGATACTTTTCAACAACTCACCCAACTCCCCAGCTATATGCGCCTGTGGTTTGCCAGGCTGTCAGGCACCATGGGCTCGCAAATGCTGATGCTGGCCGTGGGGTGGCAGATGTACGAGCTCACCGCCAGCGCCTGGGACCTGGGGCTGGTCGGCTTGTACCAGTTCTTGCCCGCGCTTTTGCTGACGCTGGTAGCCGGCCATGTGGCCGACCGCCTGCACCGGGGCCGCATCGTGGCGGTCTGTTTCGCCTTGCAGGCGTTGTGTGCTGCACTATTGATAGCAGCTGATCTAGGTTGGGGTTCGGCGGCGCCATGGATCTCACGCGAATTGCTGTTGTGGCTGTCGGTGCTGCTGGGCGCGGCCAGGGCTTTTCAAATGCCCGCGCAGCAGGCCTTGACGCCCGTGCTGGTGCCGCCCGCCATGCTGCCGCGCGCCATGGCTTTCGGCTCGGGTGGCAACCAGGCGGCCGTGGTGGCCGGGCCTGCGCTGGGCGGCCTGATTTTTGTGGCGGGTGCTACGGCGGTGTATTCGGCTTGTGCCGCGCTATTTTTGCTAGCCACTGTGCTGATTTGTCTGGTGCGCTACGACCATGACCCCGCGCCGAGCGAGAAGGTGACCGTGCGCACGCTGCTGGCGGGAGCCGAGTTTGTGTGGCGCAACAAGGCCATGCTGGGTGCCGTGTCGCTGGACCTGTTTGCGGTGCTGCTTGGCGGGGCGACAGCGCTGCTGCCGATGTTTGCCAAAGACATTCTGCATGTGGGCCCATGGGGCTTGGGTCTGCTGCGTTCGGCTCCAGCATTGGGTGCTGTCATGGTGGCGGTGGTGCTGACACGCTGGCCACTGACGCGACGCGTGGGTCACACCATGCTGGCAGCGGTGGCTTTGTACGGTGTGTGCATGCTGGTGTTCGGTGTGTCGACCGATTTTGTGTTGTCGCTGGCCGCGCTGGTGGTGTCGGGAGGGGCCGACATGGTCAGTGTGGTGGTGCGGCAAACATTGGTACAGCTTGAAACCCCGAACGAGATGCGCGGCCGGGTGAGCGCCATCAATTCGGTCTTTATTGGTGCGTCCAATCAGCTGGGCGAATTTGAATCAGGCGCCACGGCTGCACTGATGGGGCCGGTGGGCTCTGTGGTGGCGGGCGGAGTGGGCACGCTGCTGGTCGCGGCGCTCTGGTTCAAATGGTTTCCGTCACTGTCGCAGCGTGACCGGATGGTTTAAACCCTTCGGGCAACAGCGATTTATTTTGCGCTGTTGTCCCGAATTCGGCCCACATCAAAGGCTGACACGCTCCCCGCCTGGTTGCCCCAGCTGCTGCGAATATGCGTCAGCACGGCTGCGGTGTCGCTGTCATTGAGCACCAGCACAAAGGGCGGCATGCCAAAAGGACGCGGGTTGCCCGCTGTGGCAGGTGCGTAGCCGCCGTTGAGCGTTATTTGCACCAGGTTGGCCGTTTGCGGCATCACCACTGCCCGGTTACCTGCAAGGGCAGGATAGGCGCTTGGCACGCCCTTGCCGTCATCGCCATGGCATGCGGCGCAGTGCTGTTCATACAGTTTGCTGCCGCGTTCTGTTGTTTGGCTAGCCAAGGCAGGCGGCCGCGCGGCTGTTGATGCCGGCAAAGCCTTCAAATACACCGCCATCGCCGTCAAATCAGCATCACGCCAGTGCTGCGTGCTGCCCAACACCACCTCGGCCATCGGGCCGTTGACCGATGCCTGCGCTGTCACACCGGTCTTGAACAAAGCTTTGATGTCTTCGATGCGCCAGGCCTGCAAGCCTGCTTCGTGCGGCGCAACCAGAGACGGCGCATACCAGTTTTGCACGGGAATCAGCCCGCCTGCCAGGTTCAGCCCCTCGGTGGCGCCCAGTGCATTGCGCGCCGCATGGCAGGCGCTGCAATGGCCCAGGCCCTCCGTCAGATAGGCACCCCGGTTCCAGTCGGTGCTTTGGGCCGCGTCTGCCTGATAACTGCCGGGCCTGAAAAAAAGCGCGCGCCAGACAGCAAGTGCCGCCTGTGAGTCATACGGAAAGCGCAGTGTGGGCGCGGTGTTGGCTTGCCTCACGGCGGGCAGGCTTTTCAGGTACACAAACAGGGCGTCTGAATCTTCCCGTGTGATCAGCGTGTAGCTGGTGTAGGGGAAAGCCGGGTAGAGCAAGCGCCCATCTTTGGACCGGCCATGGTGCATGGCCCGCCAGAACTCGGCGCGCGTCCAGCCACCCAAACCTGTGGCTGTGTCTGGCGTCAGGTTGGACGCGTACACGCTGCCAAAGGGGGTACCAATCGCCAGCCCTCCGGCATAGGCCTTTGCGCCGCGTGCGGTGTGGCAGCCCGCGCAGTTGCCCACCTGGGCCAGATACGCACCTCGCTCGACAGTGCTGGTGGCCGCCAGAGGCCATTCAAGCAGCGAGTCACCGCGTATGTTCAACAGCCACACCGCTAGAACCAAAACCGCCAGCAATCCGCACAAGCCAGCAAGTGCCTTGGTCAATCGGCTCATGGCTTGGCCGCGCTGCCGCAGGTGACGGCTGCTTGCCCTGCTGCCAAGGGCGGGGCGTTGCTGGCGGGCTTGGTATTGGCAGGAAGTGGCTGCGCCACCAGATAACTGCTGGCGGCGTTGATGTCGTCGTCTGACAGCAATGCCACAACAGCCTTCATGCAGTCTGGCGCATGGGCGCGGCGCTTGCCAGTTTTCCAGGCGCCCAGCTGGGCGTTCAGGTAGTCACGCGGCAGGCCCAGCAGGCCGGGTACGTTGGGTGCCACCCCTGTCATGACGCTGCCGTGGCATTGCACGCAGGCCGGTATGCCGCGCGCAGGCTCGCCCTGCAAGATCAGTTGCTGACCGCGGGCCAGCGCGGCAGCGCTTGCATTGGATTTTTCAGGCGCAGGGTAGGCCAGCTCAAGGTTTGAGAAGTGCTGCGCCATCTCCATCAGGTAGGCATCCGTCAGCGGGGCGATCAGCTGTGTCATCAGTGCGTAGTGGCGCTTGCCTTCCCTGAAGTTGATGAGCTGGTTGTACAAATACCCGGCAGGCTTGCCCGCCAGCCGCGGGTAGTAGCCATCAGGTGCGGCGCGGCCTTGCGGGCCGTGACAGGCTGTGCAGGCCAGCGTGCGCTGGGCCATGTCGTCCTTGAAGCTGGGTGACGCGCTGGCTGTTGCTGACAGGAAACACAAAAAAGTCAGGCTGAGGGCCACGAGCCAAGAGTTCAAAGGGGTCTGCATCGAGGTCGTGAGTAGGTGTTGTGCAGTGGTCACGGCCATGAAAGTTCGACCGATTTACCTGTTAGCGAGATCAATTTTGCCTCACTGGGCCATGGCGACAGGTTTTGTACGTAAAAACCCTGTTGAGGTATGTTCTAGGCCTACAGGCTCAAAGAAAAACGGGTGAGTAGCTACGTATTTAAGAGCATCAGCCAGTCTGCTACACGCTCGCATACCCAAGGCCCATCGTCGTGCGGCAGGTCATGCCCGGCCCACGGATGAACCTGCTGGCGCACCTGCCAGGCGTCAGTCAGCCGGGTAGAACACAGAGGGCTCACCAGTCGGTCGCCGCGGGACGCCAACACCAGCGCAGGGCAGCGCGGCGTTTGCGGCGCACAGGCAAATCGCGCTGCAGCCATCAGCTGGCGCAAGGCGTTGGCTCTGCTCACCGGGGCGCTGCGCCGTATCTGCTGCCAGTCTTTCAGGTCAGCATCGCGCTGGGCGGTCTGGTTGCAGGTGATTCGGTGAATGCTGCTTTCAGCAAACTGACGGTCATCCCAACGCCAAGCCAAGGCCAGCAGCGCCAGCCAGTTGCCCGGCCGCAGTCGCTGCATGATGCTGCTGTAGGGCCGCATGCTGGTATTGACGAGTACCAGGTGGCTAATTTCATCTGGGTAACGCTGTGCCCAGCTGGTAGCCACCATGCCGCCCAGAGACATGCCCAGCAAGGCATAGGGCGGCTTGATACCTTGAGCCAACAACTGCAGCCGCGCAAACGCGACAATGCTCTCTACGCGCAAAGGTGATGTTTGAGCATGAAATTCACCATTGCCCGGCAGGTCAAGCGTCGTGACCTGGCTGGGTGCAAGGCGCGCTTCAAACTGAGCCGCAAAGCTGCACCAGTGCCTCGCCTCGCGCGTCAAGCCGCGCAGAAAAACCCAATTCACCGCCGCCGTCATAGAACCCGCCTTGGCCGCCAGTAGGCCATCGCCAGCTGCTGCAGCTCGGCCCTGCGTTCTTCAGGCGGCAGCCAGCGCGGCGCAGCAAAGGCAGCGCGGGTCAAAAAGTCCAGCAAGTCCGCATGGCGACGCAGCACGCGCTTGATGCGGTGCGCCTTGATCGGGTTGAACATGCCATGGCGGGAAAACAGCTGGCGCGGATTTTTTCGAATCCACAACCACGAGCCCAGCTCCAGCGTCATGGGTAAAAACACGTGGCTTGCTGGGGATGTGTCATAAGCATGGTCCCACAAATCACCATGCAACAAATACTGGTTGCTTTGCGGTTCAAAGCTGTAGCTGTGATGGGGGTGCGATTGCTCCAACATGGTTTTCAGGGCAAACATTTCTGGCAGGTGCGCCATCATGCGCCGCGTTTTGGCATATGGAAACCAGATGCTGTCGTCAAACCCGTAGCCTGAGTGACAGTCCAGCGCCAGGCTGAAGGGGTGACTGGCCAGTTGCTCGCTGACAACCGCAAGCAGCGCTGCACTTTCCGCCTGCATGGGCGCACCCGGCCTGCCGCAGTACCACGGCAGCAGCGGGCTGATGGTTTGACCACCAGCCAGAAATGGCACGCGGCCTTCAGACCGCTGCGGCGCGTTGCGCATCAGATCGACACCGTTCGGGTTGGCCCGCTTTTGCGCCCACATGCCGCCCGGGTTGACGATGGGCATGAAAACCAGGCGAACCTTTTGAAGCTGCTGATGCAAAAGCTCGTCCCATTCCAGCCGGAAAAGCAGCGCCCGCATGTAATGCAGGATGACCTGCGTACCAATCCGCTCCAGGCCGTGAATACCGCCGAAAAACCCGACAACCGGCGCCTGCGGGTCGCTTGATCCGATACTGGCTGTCAGGATAGGGAAGACTGGAAAAGGCGCGCGCCGCGTGTGCACCTCGCATACCGATTGAATGTCAAATTGCCCAATGCCAGCCCGCAAAATCGACTTGAGCTCCTCGTGTTCAGCAAAAGTGGCGGTGGTGTCTTGTGTGCCTGCCAGAGTCAGGATCTTGCTGGTATGAAGGCTCGCGCGCTTGACGGTGGGAGGCGAATGCGGCATGCCCTCATCATGACAGCCTTGGGTGACGATTTGATGTCTGGTCTGGCTCGTAGGCATCTTGTGCAATGAGCGTCGAAAGTTGAGTCACCGTTTTCTTCGCTTTGTGGTCGCACAGCCTGATTTGCCGAAATGGTTTTCGCGATGCTATTGCGATTGATTAAAAAGCACGTCCATGAACAAAGAACTCAAATACCCAAGCGCACCACTGGTTCCAAAAAGTTCAAAATCTACCATGTCACAGCGTGTGCGTCGTCAAAAGCATCGTGCGTGCCCTTGTATTCAATCAGCGTGGGTTGTGCGGTGCTGCGGGTATGCGTACGGCGCTGGCCTGCAAGCCATGTTGTTCAATACAAGACAACACCACGGATAGACTCGCCGCTCTTCATCAGGTCAAAGCCCTTGTTGATGTCAACGAGGGGCATGGTGTGGGTGATCAGGTCGTCGATGTTGATCTTGCCTTCCATGTACCAGTCCACAATTTTCGGCACGTCGGTGCGGCCACGTGCGCCACCGAAGGCCGAGCCTTCCCACTTGCGGCCCGTGACGAGCTGAAAGGGGCGGGTGGAAATTTCAGCGCCGGCCTCAGCCACACCGATGATGATGCTGCGACCCCAACCCTTGTGCGTGCATTCAAGTGCCTGGCGCATCACCTTGGTGTTGCCAATGCATTCAAAGCTGTAGTCTGCGCCACCGTCGGTCAGCTGCACAATGGCATCGACAACGTTGTCAACCTCATGGGGGTTGATGAAGTGGGTCATGCCAAACTTGCGTGCGATTTCTTGCCGGGCCGGGTTGATATCCACGCCGATGATTTTGTCGGCACCCACCATCTTGGCACCCTGTATGACGTTCAGGCCAATACCGCCCAAACCAAACACAACGACATTCGCGCCGGCTTCTACCTTGGCCGTGAACAGCACCGCGCCAATGCCGGTCGTGACGCCACAGCCGATGTAGCAAACCTTGTCAAACGGCGCGTCTTCGCGGATTTTGGCCAGCGATATTTCAGGCGCCACGGTGTAGTTGCTGAAGGTGGATGTGCCCATGTAATGAAAAATTGGCTTACCGTCCAGGCTGAAACGGCTGCTGGCATCGGGCATCAGGCCCTTGCCTTGCGTGCCTCGAATCAGCTGGCACAAATTGGTTTTGCGCGACAGGCAAAACTTGCACTGGCGGCATTCCGGGGTGTACAGCGGAATCACGTGATCGCCTTTTTTTAACGTCGTCACACCAGGGCCGACATCCACCACAATACCCGCGCCTTCATGGCCCAGAATGGCCGGAAAAATACCTTCCGGGTCAGCGCCCGACAGGGTGTAGTAGTCGGTATGGCAAATGCCTGTGGCTTTGATTTCAACCAGCACCTCGCCGTAGCGCGGGCCGTCCAGGTCAACGGTTTCGATGGTCAGGGGCTGGCCCGATTGCCAGGCGACGGCGGCTTTTGTTTTCATGGTGTTTATCAAAAAAGGTGAGAAAAATCAGCCGATTCTGGCTGGAGCGACCGGACTGGCTGGAAGCATGGCAGCCGCCGGCGCGGCACCATGCAGCTTCAGGCGCCCCACCAGCACCACACTCAGCACACTGGCCACCACGCCCAAAAGTGCGTTCACCCAGAAGTGCTGCACCAGCCCCTGCGCATCGCGGCTGATGATGTGGCCGCCTACAAAAGCGGCCACGCCCATGGCGGCTGATTGCACCGAGGAATTGAGCGCCATGAAAGTGCCGCGCAGCTTTGGGTTGGCAGCGCTGGTCACCAGCGCCATGCCCGGAATATTGCGGCCATTCATGCCAACGAACATGCAGGTCGTCACCACCAGCACCGTGTACAAACCAAAATGAGCACTTTGCGGCAGCAGCATCAGCGGCACGATGGTCAGCACAGCCATGATGCGGAATATTTTTGCCTTGCCCATCGAATCGCTCAGTCGGCCAATCCAGCGCGCGGTGAACAGCGTGATCGCACCGCCGCACAGGTAAACAAACGGCACTTGCTGAACGGTAAAACCAGCGTTGGCGGTCAGGAAAATCGTGATGTAGGGGAAAAGGGTAAAGCCTGCGCCTATCAGCAGCGCGGTAAAGACAAACGCCTTGTGATGGTTGCGGTCTTGCAACACGGTGATGATGTTGGCCAGCGGCGACTGGGGCTCGCTTTGCAAATGCCCGGCCAGCGGCGGCAGTGTTGCCCATGCGCCCAAGGCGAGCGCCGCGCAGACACCCGCAATGGCAAAAAACGGCGCATGCCAGCCAAAGTGCGCTGCCAGAAACAGACTTCCCGGCACGCCCGCCACGGTAGCGGCTGCAAAAGATGACATCACAATACCCATGGCACGGCCACGACGTTCAAACGGAATCACGTCGGCAATGATGGTTTGCGACAGCGCCATCAGCACGCCACCGAAAGCACCCGCTGCCACACGGGCCAGCATCAGGGTGTCATAGCTTGGTGCAAGGCCGCAGGCAAGGGTGGCCAAGCCAAACAGCACGTACAGGCAAAGCAGCAGCTTTTTACGCCCAAACCTGTCGACGTACAGCGAAGCCAGCAAACCCGACGCACCCGCTGCAAAGGTGTAGGCCGACACCAATAAACCAAATTGCGCGTCGGTGATGTTGAAGAGCTTGGTGAACTGCGGGCCCAGCGGCATCATGACCATGAAGTCCACGATGTGGCTGAACTGAATGCCCGCCAGCGTGATGAGCAGCCATCGCTCGCGTTTGGGGGACAGGGCAGAGGTCGTCATTAGGGTAATCCAGTATGGAAACGACCCGACTGTATCGCAGCAGGTGGTTTGGCGCTCTGAGATGCTGAAAAGGCCTTTTGACGCCCGAAATCTTCATTTCCAGGTGCCAAAAGGCCTTTGAGCCAAGAGATTTATGCGTTGGCCGCTATTCGTTCAATAGCGGGGGCAAAGCTTCAAGCGCTGAAAAAGTTTTTCAGCTTGTCGGTCCAGCCTTCTTCGCTCGGTGAATGTTTGGCCCCGCCTTTTTTCAGCGACTCGTCAAACTCCTTGAGCAGCTTGCGCTGGTGTTCGGTCAGCTTCACAGGCGTTTCAACTGTGATGTGGCAGTACAAGTCGCCTGGGTAGCTTGAGCGCACACCCTTGATGCCTTTACCGCGCAGCCTGAACTGTTTGGCTGCTTGCGTGCCTTCAGGAATGTCGATGGCGGCCTTGCCCGCCAGCGTGGGCACTTCAATCTCGCCGCCCAGTGCGGCAGTGGTAAAGCTGATGGGCACAGCGCAGTGCAGGTCGTCACCATCGCGCTCAAATATCTCGTGCTTTTTGACGCGAATTTCAATGTACAAATCGCCGGGCGGCCCGCCGTTGGTGCCAGGCTCGCCGTTGCCGGTCGAGCGAATGCGCATGCCGTCGTCAATGCCGGACGGTATTTTGACTTCCAGTGTTTTGTTGTTTTTTGTTTTGCCCACACCGTGGCAGGCCACGCAGGGCTCAGGTATCAGCTTGCCGGTGCCTTTGCACTGCGGGCAGGTCTGCTGCACACTGAAAAAGCCCTGGCGCATTTGCACCTGGCCGTGCCCGTGGCAGGTGGTGCAGCTGGCGACCTTGGTGCCGGGTTTTGCGCCACTGCCTTTGCAGGTGGTGCAGTCGTCCCAGCTCGGCACGCGGATTTGCGCTTCTTTGCCGTGGGCGGCTTCTTCCAGCGTCACTTCCATGGCGTAACTTAAATCGCCACCCCTGAAGACCTGCCGCCCGGCTTGCCCACGGCCCCGTTGCTGCTCGCCAAACACACCACCAAAAATATCGCCGAACGCTTCAGCAAATCCGCCAAAGCCCTCAGCCCCGGCACCGCCGCGCATGTTCGGATCGACGCCCGCATGGCCGTACTGGTCATAGGCGGCGCGTTTTTGCTCGTCTGACAGCATCTCGTAGGCCTCTTTGGCCTCTTTGAATTTTTCTTCGGCGGCCTTGGCGTTGTCGCCCTGGTTACGGTCCGGGTGGTGCTTCATTGCCAGCTTGCGATAAGCCTTTTTGATGTCTTCATCGCTGGCGTTCTTGGGTACGCCCAGGGTGTCGTAATAGTCTTTTTTGGCCATGTTGGAAGGTCAGAAGATCGTTGTCAAAAAGATAGCGCTAAAAAGCCCAACGGGCAGAACGCACAAAAACCAAAGCGGAAAGCCAGGATTGCTCCTGGTTTCCGCCTTGTCTGCTTGCCATTATCAGGCCTTGTCAGTCTTCTTGACTTCCTTGACCTCGGCATCAACCACGTTGTCGTCAGCAGGCTTGGCCTGCGCTTGTTCAGCACCAGGGGCGGCGCCACCCGCAGCAGCCGCTTTGGACGCCTCCATGTCGGCGTACATCTTTTCGCCGAGCTTCTGGCTGGCTTCCATCAGTGCGGTGTTTTTTGCATCGATGGCGGCTTTGTCGTCGCCTTTAAGAGCTTCTTCCATGTCCTTGATGGCGGTTTCGATCTTTTCTTTCTCGCCAGCGTCCAGTTTGTCGCCGTATTCGGTGAGTGACTTTTTCACGCTGTGCACCATGGCCTCGGCGTTGTTTTTGGCGGTGACAAACTCGACTTTTTTCTTGTCGTCTTCGGCGTTCAGTTCGGCATCTTTCACCATCTGCTGAATTTCAGCTTCAGTCAAGCCCGAGTTGGCCTTGATGGTGATCTTGTTTTCTTTACCGGTGCCTTTGTCTTTGGCGCCCACGTGCAGAATGCCGTTGGCGTCGATGTCAAACGACACTTCAATTTGCGGGGTGCCGCGTGCTGCGGGTGGAATACCTTCAAGGTTGAACTCGCCCAGGCCCTTGTTGCCCGCGGCAATTTCGCGCTCGCCCTGAAATACCTTGATCGTCACAGCCGGCTGGTTGTCTTCAGCCGTTGAGAAGGTTTGCGCAAACTTAGTTGGGATGGTCGTGTTTTTCTTGATCATCTTGGTCATCACGCCGCCCATGGTCTCAATGCCCAGCGACAGCGGGGTGACGTCCAGCAGCAGCACGTCGGTCCGGTCGCCAGACAGGACCTGGCCCTGAATGGCAGCGCCCACGGCGACGGCTTCGTCAGGGTTCACGTCCTTGCGTGGCTCTTTGCCAAAGAAGGCCTTCACAGCCTCCTGCACCTTGGGCATACGGGTCTGGCCACCGACCAGAATCACGTCATGGATGTCACCGATGGACAGGCCTGCGTCTTTCATGGCGGTACGGCAGGGGGCGATGGTGCGCTCGATCAGTTCATCGACCAGGCTTTCGAGCTTGGCACGCGTCAGCTTGACCAACAGGTGCTTGGGGCCGCTGGCTGGGTCATGTGCAATGTAAGGAATATTGACTTCCGTGGCGGCGCTGTTGGACAGTTCGATCTTGGCTTTTTCAGCTGAGTCTTTCAGCCGCTGCAAGGCCACCACGTCTTTGCTCAGGTCAATGCCACTGTCCTTTTTGAACTCGGCAACGATGTAGTCGATGACGCGCTGGTCAAAGTCTTCACCGCCCAGAAAGGTGTCGCCGTTGGTCGATAGCACTTCAAACTGCTTTTCGCCGTCAACGTCCGCAATCTCGATGATGGACACGTCAAACGTGCCGCCACCCAGGTCATAAACCGCAATTTTGCGGTCGCCTTTTTCTTGTTTGTCCAAGCCAAAAGCCAGTGCAGCGGCGGTGGGCTCGTTGATGATGCGTTTGACATCCAGGCCCGCAATGCGACCTGCGTCTTTGGTGGCCTGGCGCTGGGCGTCGTTGAAGTACGCGGGCACGGTAATGACGGCTTCGGTCACTGGCTCGCCCAGGTAGTCCTCGGCGGTTTTTTTCATTTTGCGCAGGATGTCGGCAGACACTTGCTGGGCCGACATTTTTTTGTTGCGCACCTCCACCCACGCGTCGCCGTTGTCGGCAGCCACAATGGCGTAAGGCATCAGGCTGATGTCTTTTTGTACTTCTTTTTCAGTGAACTTGCGGCCAATCAATCGCTTGACGGCATACAGCGTGTTCTTGGGGTTGGTCACAGCCTGGCGCTTGGCAGAAGTGCCGACCAGCACTTCGCCGTCTTCTTGGTAAGCCACGATGGACGGCGTGGTGCGTGCACCTTCCGAGTTTTCAATCACTTTGGGCACATTGCCTTCCATGATGGATACGCAGCTGTTGGTGGTGCCCAAATCAATGCCAATAATTCTTCCCATGATGTTCTCCGTTTACGGCTACTGCAAAGCTGCCATGTGTCGTTGGGCGGTGCTCAAAATCCTCATGCGCATGTTGTGCATTCCGGTTTTTGCGCTCCGTCCGCCTGACCTGACAGCTTCTCGCTACGCCGTGGTTTCTATAAAGTTAAGTGATGATTAAATTGAGATGAGACTGAAAAAATCAAGCCCGTTTATTTAGGTGCGCTGACGGTGACCAGCGCCGGGCGCAACACGCGCTCGGCAATCAGGTAACCTTTTTGCAATACCGTGACCACGGTGTTGGCTTCCTGCTCCGAAGGCACCACGCTGATGGCCTGGTGCTGATGCGGGTCAAACTTGGTTCCGGCGGGCGGGTCAATCTGCATCACACGGTTGCGTTCCAGCGCGGCTTTGAGCTGCTTGAGCGTCGCCGCTGCGCCTTCCTTGATCTGCTCAGGCGTGGCACTGGGCAAGTTCAGTCCTGCTTCCAGGCTGTCGGCCACTGGCAGCAGGCTTTCGGCAAAGCTTTCCAGGGCAAACTTTCGCGCCTTGCTGACTTCTTCGTCGGCGCGGCGTCGCGAGTTCTCACTCTCAGCTTTGGCGCGCAGGTAGCTGTCGGCCAGCTCGGTGTTTTTGGCGGTCAGCGTGGCGATTTCAGCTTGCGCGACGACCAGTTCGCTGACAGCTTGCGTCGCCTCAAAGGCGTTGGCTGCTGCGGCTGCTTCCAGCTCCTCTGGTTTCGGTGCGCCGCTTAGAGCGTCGTGACGGCCGCTAGGTTGTTGATTTTGTTCAGGTTGTGAGTGTTCAGACATGCTTGAAAACGGGGTTTTGTGACATTGATTTATAAGCTGGGGCTGCCAAAACCCTTTTCAAGAGCAGGGGATTGGCCGGATGCATAAAAGTCCCAGAAGCCTTGATGAGTGCTTGAAGTGCTATTTATTGAAGAGCTGCTGGCGTAGCTGTCCTTGGTCTGGAGTCATCAATGAGGGTCTAAATCGGCCGGGGAACAGCATTTTCGGTGTTTTTTGGCTGCTTTTCAATTAAAGTAAGGAGGCTAAGTATTTTTATCGCCTCGCAGGAGACAAAGCAATGACAAATCACCCGCTACTGCGTTCAGGCTTGCGGCTTTCGGTGTTGGCCATCAGCGCATTGTTGTGCATGCCGATGGCCCAGGCGCAAACGGCTGCTGCTTACCCCAACAAGCCCATCAAGCTTATCGTGCCCTTCCCGGCAGGCGGTGGCGGGGACACGCTGGCGCGACTGGTCATGCTGCGTGCGGCCAAAGAACTGGGGCAACCCATCGTGGTGGAGAACCTGGGCGGTGCAGGCGGCAATGTGGGCAGCGCGGCAGCTGCCAAAGCGCCTGCCGACGGCTACACCCTGCTGTACGGCACCAACGGCACGCTGGCGATCAACCACACGATTTACAAGGCACCGGGTTTCAGCCCGACCAAAGACTTTGACCCGGTGACCCAACTCACCAGCATTGCTGCCATGGTGGTGGTGCGGCCAGGCTTGCCGGTCAATTCGATGGCTGAACTGACCCAAATGCTCAAGGCCAACCCTGGCAAGTACACCTTTGGCTCGGCGGGCAATGGCACCACATCGCATCTGGCTGGGGAGATTTACAAGTCAAGCGCGGGTCTGGCGGTGGTGCACATTCCGTATCGGGGCGGGGCGCAGGCCATGGCGGATCTGGTGGGTGGCCAGATCGACATGATGATTGAAGTCATGCCCAGCGCCGCATCGCAAGCCAGGGCTGGACGTATCAAGCCGCTGGCCGTGTCTACCGCCAAACGCGCACCCGGCTGGCCCGATGTGCCGACCATGGCGGAGTCCGGTCTGAAAGGTTTCGATGTGAGTGCCTGGGATGCGATTGTGGTGCCCGCCTCGACGCCCCGGCCCATCATTGACAAACTCAACGCGGCAATCCGCACGGCACTGACAGACCCCGAACTGCGCGCACAACTGTCTGCACGCGGTACCGAGGTCGCACCCAGCACGCCTGAAGAGCTCACCCAGCACATCAACCGCAATCTCACGCTTTGGGGCGATGCAGTGAAGCGCTCAGGAGCATCCGTTGACTGACTTTCTAGAGTTACCCCGATGAACGATCTTTTGATGGGCTTGCCGCCCGGCCTGAATCCGGCAGTGACGCAGACCAAAAACTACTTTGCCGCGCTTGAGAACTTCCAGCGCACGTTCGCGTTCAAGCAGGGCGACACGGTGCTGCTGCTGACAGACCCACTGCTCGATGTGCGTGTGACCGACGCCATCATGGGCCTGGCCAAAGCGCGTGGTGCACAGGTGCGGCAATTGATGGAAACGACCAGCCAGATCACCGTTGTGCCGCAAGCGGCCAAGGCGCTGGTGGCTGAAGCTGACTTTGTGGTCTCGACCTGGTTCTGCTCAATCCTCGATCCGTTTTTCATCGCCCAGCGTGCGCGTGGTCAGCGCTGGGTCAAGATCACCTACTTTCGCGATCTGGATTTACTGCACACCCCGCAGGCGCGTTTTCCGGCGGAACTGGTGGGCGAGATCATTCGCGCCACCGCCGCCCGTTTGCCAGAGGGCAAAGATTTCACCATTCATTTTGCTGACGAGCGTGGCTCTGATTTGTCGATAGCCTACACACCTGATATGCGCCAGGCGCTGCTGGGTAGCAACCGCTGGCGCGGCAAAATGTTTGCCGACGAGCCGGGCTGCTACGTGCACTACCTGCCCACCCACGGCCCCAACCTGTGGGACCGCACCGCCCACCGCAACGATGCCAATGCGCCCGTCACCATGTCGGGCACGCTGTACCCCGAATGGGCAGTGGGCTTTGCCAAACCCTTTGCCGAACGCATCGGCTGCCGCTTTGAAAGCGACACGATTGTGGAGGTAACGGGGCAGTCAAGCGAGGCCGCGATTCTGCGCGACATGCTGGTGGGTGGCCGGCTGATTGAACTGGGCTGCGGCTTTAACCCGAAGGCACCGCGCCACACGATTTACCCTGCTGGCTCCAACGCGCCTGGCGCCCTTCACTTTGGCATTGATCTGGCCCAGCCTAGTGACTACATTTTGCGCACCATGCCGCAGTGGGAAGAGCCGCCCGTCCACATGGACCTGGTCTGCCTGGACAGTACGGTCACTGTCGATGGCGTGGCGCTGATTGAAGCCGGGTTTTTAAGCGCGTTGCGTGATGCGGGCGTGCGATCAGCGGCAGCCAGATATGGCGACCCGGTGGAGTTGCTGGAAACCGCGATCTAGGCAACAGGACGCTGCAAGCAGACATAAAAAAACAGGCCTGAGCCTGTTTTTTATGTATCACTCAAGCCTTGTATCAAGGCATTGTCTCGGACATTTATTTTTTCTTGGGAGTGCTCGCCTTGGCCAGGCTGCTGACCCATTTGCCAGCGAAGGCCGGTAGCTCGCCCATGCGCTTGAGCAGGTCTGCACCCAATGTGGTGAGGGTGTAGCCGCTGGTGCCGTGCGTCATCAGGCCCGCTGCGCGCAGCTCTTTGATACGGGTGTTCAGTGTGTTCGGGGTGATGCTGCCGACGCTGTCTTGCAGCAGGCGAAAGGTTTGTGGATGACCGTCCTTCAAGGCCCACAAAACGCGCATCGCGTATCGTGATTCAAGCAGTTCCAGCAGTTGGCCTACGGCAGCGGTTTCTTTGGCACTCATCAGCTTATCTCCTCGGGTCGGAATTTGGTATGGTGCATTAGTATGCACTTGTTTTGCAAATGACTATAACGCAAAAAATCAATTTGCTACGCGTTTTATAGCTGTCAACGCCCTGTTCTTGTGCGTTAGAGCCTCGAAACTGTTGGAAAACCCTAATGCAAAGGGACAGTTTCTGTGTTTCGGGATGAGCTCATGATGGCCGCAATCACCCTCTGCACATTCAGTGCTGACCGGCCTGTCACGGCGGGAGCCGTTCCGCTGCGAACGGCGCGAACAAAGTCCTGTAGTACAGCGCGGTGTGCCGCATGGTCAAACCCCATGGGATTGGCTCCCCCGCCTGAGGCTTCCTGGTTGCCAAGCGTCAGGCTTTTTCCGTTCATGAAAGCAACCTGCAGCGTTCCAGATTCCAGTGTTGCTGTTCCCTGGCTGAAGTTGAGTTCAATGCGCTCTGGATAGCCGGGATACGCCGCCGTCGTGGCCTGCACCATGGCCACGGCACCGTTGGCGTAATGCAGCATGGCAGTGACGGTGTCTTCGCTTTCCATGGTGTGAACCGGGCTGGTCACCGCATGTCCGCTAACACGTTCAGGCATGCCGATCAGACTCAGCAGCAAGTCCAGTGTATGAATGGCCTGCGTCATCAGCACGCCGCCGCCATCGCGCGCCAGTGTTCCGCGCCCCGGTTCGTCGTAGTAGCTTTGCGGTCGCCACCAGCGCACCGATGCGCAGGCGCTGACAAGCTCACCAAGTTCGCCGGTTTTGATCAGTGCTTGCAGCCCCAGTGCAGCCTCACGCAGCCGGTGTTGCAGCATCACGCCAAGGCTCACGCCGCAGGTTTCGCAGGCCTCAACCAGTGCTGTGGCACGGAACAGGTCAATTTCTAGCGGCTTTTCAACCAGCACGTGCTTGCCGACTTTGGCCACTTGAAGAACCATGTCCAGATGCGTGTTGGGCGGTGTCAAAACCAGAACCGCCTTCACACTGGCGTCGTCCAGGATGTCTCCAAGCCGCGTGGTTTTTGTGGCATCCGCTGGCGTGACGGCAGCCGCAAGCCGCTGTGCATTCCGGCCATAGACCCACGCGACATCAACTTCGCTGGCAAGGTCTTCCAAGCTTCGAAAGTGTGGAGCCGAACCGAGTCCGGCGCCAATCACGGCAAGTCGAAGGCGTTCAGATGTCATCAATATGGGCGAGTTATCGTACAACCAGTCCTGATTCAGGCGGCCAACGGAACTTTGGCAGTTGTAGCGGCTAGCGATGCACCCAGGCTAGCGGATGGCTGCATGGTGTGTGCATTTTTGCCTTTGCGCAGGCGCTCACGGCTGTTTGACAAATGGGTACGCATGGCAGCGCGTGCGGCCTCTGCGTCCTGGTTGCGAATGGCGTTGTAAATGCTTTCGTGTTCGCTGTTGACGCGCTGCAAATAGTTGAGTCGGCCCTCGGGGGCGTTTTGAGTGGTGTTGACGCGCGTGCGCGGAATGATCATCGTACCCAGATACGTCATCAGGTCGGCAAAGTGCCGATTACCGGTCGACCGGGCCACTTCCATGTGAAATTGAAAGTCCGGCGGCACGGCGTCCGAATCGATGTTTATAGACGCATGAAAGGCTTGGAGGGCAGTTTCCATGGCCTCTAGGTTTTCGTCCGTTCTCCTCTGTGCAGCCAGCCCTGCAGCTTCGGTTTCAAGACTGATGCGCAGTTCAAGCACCGCGATGACGTCATCAACGGTGGCAAAGTCTTCCGCTGTGATCTTGAAGTTTCCTGAGTCATGTGGGGCGAGCACAAATGTGCCGACACCGTGCCGAGTTTCAACCAGGCTGGAGGCCTGAAGTCTTGACAGCGCCTCGCGCACAACCGTGCGGCTCACGTCAAACCTGACCATGATTTCAGCTTCGGTAGGCAGTTTTTCACCGGGCTGCATGCGGCCTTCACGGATGCTCGCGGCAAGGCTTTCGACGATCTCGTTGACCAGCCCCCGCGGTCTGCGCACACGTGATGAATCGTCGGGCGCTGAAGCTGCGGCAGACGATTCGGCGGGGCTAGGGGTTTTCCTTAATTCCATGAAGTATTCATTGACATGCAGTATCAGGAGCCAGAAAATCCTAAGTCATCAGACAACGTACAACTTAAGCGCAACAGACTGGACTTTAGCAAAATTGATGGGAATGTCCAGCATTCTGCAAAATTTCTCTCAAACTCGTGGAACTGCAGGACCGAACCAGAAAATGACGATCAAGGTACATGAAAGACTGCTGCTCACAGGTGCAGCAGGCGGCTTGGGGAAAGCGCTGCGTGAGAGACTCAAGGCCAATTGCACGTTGCTGCGCTTGTCGGACCGGGCAGACTTTGGCGACGCAGTTGCGGGTGAAGAAATGGTGCTGGCTGATCTGGCTGATGCGGATGCAGTAAGTGCCATGGTCAAAGGCGTTGATGCCATTGTTCACTTGGGCGGTGTGTCTGTAGAAGGACCGTTTGAACCCATCTTGCAGGCCAACATCCTGGGTGTCTTCAATCTGTACGAAGCTGCGCGAAAGCACGCTGTCAAGCGCGTGATCTTCGCCAGTTCAAACCACGTGACGGGGTTTTATCGCCAAAGCGAAACCATCACCGCAGATCACCCGCCACGCCCTGACGGCATGTATGGGGTGAGCAAAGCCTTCGGCGAAGACCTGTCGCGCCTGTACTTTGACCGCTACGGCATTGAAACCGCCTGCATCCGCATTGGCTCGTCTTTCCCAGAGCCGCGCGACCGCCGCATGCTGGCCACCTGGCTGAGCTACGACGATTTGCACCGCTTGATCACGGCCTGCCTGACCACCCCTGTGCTGGGCCACAGCATTGTGTTTGGCATGTCTGACAACGCCGTGACCTGGTGGGACAACAGCCGAGCCAGGCATATCGGCTATGTGCCGCAAGACAGCTCGGATGTTTTCCGCGATGCGGTGTATGCCCGAACACAGCCGCCCGACCCGACTGACCCGGTGGCCATTTACCAGGGCGGCGGGTTTGTCAAGGCCGGGCCGTTCGGCTTTTGATCATGTCTCAGGCATTTGTCAAGGCGGAGCTAATTGTTGACGCACAACATGCCGTTGGCGAAAGCCCGGTGTGGGTGGCGGCAGAGCAGGCGCTGTACTGGGTCGATATTCCGGCATGCGCCTTGAACCGCTGGGATGCCGCCAGCGGTCAAACGCGGCACTGGCAGGCGCCAGAAATGCTGGCCTGCATCGCGCCTGCTGGCGCAGGCCGCTGGGTAGCGGGTATGCAAACCGGTGTGTTTTCGCTTGCAGTATGGCCCGAGGGCGCATTGACCGCGACATCAGTCGTCAGCGTGGCGCATACCCAGGGCGGCATGCGCTTTAACGACGGCCGCTGCGACAGGCAAGGGCGGTTTCTGGCCGGCACGATGGTGATGGACATGTCTTTGGCCGCGCCTGCGGGTCAGGTCTACCGCTTAGATGCAGGCGGCCTGACATCGTTGCTGGGCGGCTTCATCACACCCAATGGCATGGCTTTCAGCCCGGATGGCAAGACCATGTACTTGTCTGACTCGCATCCTTCAGTGCAGCAGGTGTGGGCCTTTGACTACGACATTGCCACGGGCACGCCGTCGAATCGCCGGGTCTTTATTGACATGAATGAATATCCTGGCCGGCCCGATGGCGCGGCCGTCGACGCCGATGGTTGCTATTGGATTTGCGGCAACGATGCCGGTTTGATTCACCGTTTTACGCCTGCAGGCAAGCTGGACCGCTCGCTGGCCGTCCCCGTTAAAAAACCCGCCATGTGCGCTTTTGGTGGCGCCGGACTGGACACCTTGTTCGTGACCTCGATTCGCCCCGGTGGCGATGTCGATCTGAGCGATCAGCCGCTGGCCGGCAGTGTGTTTGCGTTACGCCCTGGCGTGCGCGGCCTGCCCGAGCCGGCTTTCGTTTGAGTTTTTCGTGAGTGTTTTTTATCAACCCGGTCTTCAGGAGACAACCATGACCTTTCGCAGACAAATCATTGCCGCAGCAGCATTCGCTGCGTTCTCTTTGGCCGCCCCCATGGCGGCGCAGGCACAAACCGTGCTCAAGGCTTCCGATGTGCACCCCGCGGGTTATCCCAATGTGGTGGCGGTTGAGAACCTGGGCAAGAAGCTCGAAGCCGCCACCAACGGCAAGTACAAGATGCAAATGTTCGCCGGCGGCGTGCTCGGCAGTGAAAAAGAAGTGGTCGAGCAGACCCAGGTCGGCGCTATCCAGATCTCCCGCATTTCGCTGGGCATTCTCGGCCCTGTGGTGCCCGATGTGAACGTGTTCAACATGCCTTTCGTGTTCCGTGACGAGGCGCACATGCGTGCCGTCATTGACGGCCCGATCGGCAAAGAGCTGATGGACAAAATCACCAACAGCCCGGCCCGTCTGGTGGCCCTGGGCTGGATGGACAGCGGCTGACCTCAAGGGGCTGAAGATTCGCGTGATGGGCAACCCGCTGTTTGTGGACACCATGAACGCCATGGGCGGCAACGGCATCACCATGGGTCACAACGATACCTACAGTGCCTTGCAGACCAACGTGGTCGACGGCGCTGAAAACAACCCGCCCACTCTGTTCACGGCCAATCATTACTCAGCCGGTGTCAAGTACTACGCTCAGACCACCCACCTGATCATTCCTGAAATTTTTGTGATGTCCAAGGTCACCTGGGACAAGATGAGCAAGGACGAGCAGGCGCTGGTGATGAAGTTCTCGCGTGAAGCCCAGATGGAGCAGCGTGCACTGTGGGACAAAAGCGTTGCTGAATACAGCACCAAGCTCAAGGCCGCCGGCATCCAGTTTGTCAACGTCGACAAAAAGCCTTTTTATGACGCTACCGCCCCTGTACGTGCCAAGCACGGCGCCCAGTACGCCGAGCTGATCAAGCGCATCGAAGCGGTGAAGTGAACGCGGCCCTGATGTATTGATATTCCGGCCCCGCATGCGCACACATGGCGCAGGGGGCCTTGATGTTTTCACGTAATTTTCCGGGATCGCCATGAAAGAAAAAATTCTCAAAGCCATGGACGGCCTGTACCTGACCTGTATCTGGTCAGCCGGCATCTCCATTTTTATCATGAGCATCATCATTCCGGTGGGTGTTTT
>CANJWZ010000006.1 GCA_947478725.1 Comamonadaceae bacterium | reverse complement strand
TCAACTCAAGGCGCTTGGCTGAAGCAAAAAAGATCAGATTTCTCTTTTTTCTAAGGCACCCGGACTGTCCGTGTCAGACTCCAGAAAGATACGCTGCCCTTCGCTTTCAACATCCTCAAACTGGCCCGACCAGACCGACCAGGCCAGCACGCCCATCACGCTAAGTGCAAGCAGTACAGAAAGAGGAACCAGTAAAAACAAAATGTCCATCAGCTGCCCGTTTTAAACCTTGACAGCCTTGCCGCATTGGCCACCACCAGCAAAGAACTCAGTGCCATTCCCAAGCCGGCAAGCCATGCTGGCAAAAACCCGCTGATAGCCAGCGGCACACAGGTGGCGTTGTAGATGGCGGACCATGCCAGGTTTTGCTTGACAACCTGCAGCGTGCGCTTGGACTGGCCCAGCATGACGGGCAGCATTGACAGCTGTGCGCCCGGCAGCACCAAGTCGCTTTGCCCCTGAGCCAGTGGCACCGCTGCCCCTATAGCCACTGACACATCAGCCGCCGCCAGTGTGGGCCCGTCATTCAGGCCATCGCCAACCATCAGCACTTTGTGCCCCTGGGCTTGCAGCGCCTGCATGAGGGCCAGTTTGGTTTGCGGCAAGCAATCACCATGCACCTGTTGAATACCCAACTGTCCGGCTACCCGGGCAGCCGCTGCCAGAGTGTCACCTGACAACAAATGCACGGCCAAGCCACGCGCTTGCAGGGCCGTCACCGCATCAAGAGCATCGGGTCTCAGGCTTTCGGCAAGGTCAAAGGTGGCCAGCCAGCCTTGGCTGTCTGCCAGATGGACACGGCCGACCTGGTTGCAGGCCGCATCAAGACCACAAAAATTGCTTGAGCCTAAACGCAACGTCCCAGACAAACCCTCAGCGCTTGGGCTGCTGGCGTCAAACGATGCCTCAAGGCCCCGGCCCGCTGATTCTTTGACATTCAACGAGGCCAGCGCAGGCAGTCCCCCTGCAGCGAATACCAGCGCGCGCGACACTGGGTGCAATGACTGGCTGGCCAGGCTGGCTGCCCATTGCAGCGCCGTGTTGCTTGCGACGCCTGTCCGCGTTTGCACCGCTTCCAGTCGCATGGCGGTACCGGTAAGCGTACCGGTCTTGTCAAAAATAACCGTGTCAATCTGACTGAGTGATTCAATCGCCTGCAAATGCCGCACCAGCACACCGTGACGTGCCAGCAGCCCAGCAGTGGTCAGCAATGCAGTGGGCGTGGCCAGAGACAGTGCACAAGGGCACGTCACCACCAGCACAGCAACCGCCACCATCAGTGCCATGGCCGGGTCGGTGCGCCACCACAATGCTGCTGCGCCCGCGGCAGCAAGCAACACCAACAACAAGAAAGGTTTGGCGACCTTGTCAGCCAGTACGGCAAGCTGCGGTTTGTCAAGCGCGGCCTGCGCCATCAGCGCCACAATTTGCGCGTAACGGGTGTCCAGGCCCAGCTTGTCAACACGTACCAGCGCCGCTTGGCCCAGGTTGTAGCTGCCAGCGATCACAGAACCACCGGCATGATGCAACACAGGCCGGGACTCCCCGGTCAGCAGCGCTTCGTCTGCCAGCAGGTCCCCGGCTAAAGACGTGCCGTCCGCTGGAAATGCTTCGCCGGTCAAGACGAGAACCACATCGCCAACCCGCAAGTGGCGTACTGCGACGTTTTCAAAGCCGCCGTCTGGCCGTTGACGTTGAATGCTGCGGGGCAGCCGATGCATCAGTGCACCCAAGGCGCCAACGGTACGGCTGTTCAGTCGCTGCTCCAGCCAGCGCCCGGTCAGCAGAAAAGACACAAACATCGTCAGCGAATCAAAATACACCTCGCGCCCCCACCAACCCTGAGGCTCAAAGGTGGCTGCGGTGCTGACTGCAAAAGTCACCGCTATGCCAATGGCTACAGGCAAGTCCATGCTGATGCTGCGCCGCCGCAGGTCCCGCCAGGCGTTGCTGAAAAACGGTTTACATGAAAACAGCACCACCGGCAGGCTGAGCACCCACGAGGCCCAGCGCAACAGCTTTTCAATGTCAGGCGACACATCGCCCGGCTGTGTGAAGTAGCTTGGGGCCGCATACATCATGACCTGCATCATGCAAAACAGAGCCACCAGCCAGCGCCACAGCACAAGGCGCGACTGCTGGAGGTCGCTTTCAATGGACACGGCGTCATCCGCTGGCAACAACTGGTAGCCCTGAGCAAGGCCCGCGCCCAACCAACGGGACGGTCTGGTCTGTGCTGCTGACCAGGTGATGCTGGCACGTGCGCTGGCGGCGCTCACCTGCACGTCCATGACACCGCTGACCTGCCGGATCGCGTCTTCAAGCACCAAAGCGCAGGCCGCACAGCGCATTCCCCTGACTGCGACAAACGACTGAAAAACCTGCGCCTGCGGGAGTTTGTCCACGCTCAGGCTGAAGTCAGCCCAAGCCTGCGGCTCGTCATACAAAGCAAAACGGGCGGCATCTGGCTCTTGATGGCCGGCGGGATGCCCAAGGCCAGGATAGGTCGTTGTGCTGGAAATCTGCATGGCTCAAGGCTAGCGCCCGCTATGCGAACAAGTCTTGATGTGGATCAAATCCCGCAGCATTGATTTCTCTTAATCTGAAGATACCAACTTCAGGAGACCCACCATGTACCAGAAAATACTGATCGCCACCGACGGCTCGGCGCTGTCAAAAAAGGCCGTCACCAGCGGGCTGGAGCTTGCTGCACTGACTGGCGCAAGCGTTGTTGCCCTCAAGGTCGTGCCGCGCTACCCTGTCAGCTACTTTGAAGGGGGAGTGGCCTTGTCGCTCAACAACGTCGCAGGCGTTGAAAAGCAGTGGGCCGAAGCCGCCATGGCAATCGTTAACAAGGTCAAAGAGGCAGCCGAGGCAGAAGGCATCAAGGCCAAAGCCGTGACCACCTCGTCTGACTTCACCGCTGAAGCCATCATCTACGCCGCCAAAAAGTACAAGTGCGACTTGATCGTGATGGCCTCACATGGCAGGCGCGGCATGAAGCGCCTGCTGATGGGAAGCGAGACCCTGCATGTGCTGACGCATTCACAAGTCCCGGTGCTGGTACTGAGATGAAAGCCGCAGTCGTCGAGGCTTTCGGCAAACCGCTGGTGCAGCGTGAATGGGATAGACCCACACCTGGCGCCGGTCAAATTTTGGTGAAGACCGAAGCTTGCGGGGTGTGCCACACCGAATTGCACGCAGTACATGGCGACTGGCCCGTTAAACCAGCGCCGCCCTTCATACCAGGCCACGAAGGTATTGGACTTGTCGCCGCTGTTGGCGCTGGCGTGACAAATGTCAAAGAAGGCGACCGGGTCGGCGTGCCCTGGCTGTTTTCAGCCTGCGGTCATTGCGAGTATTGCCTGTCAGCTTGGGAAACCGTATGCGACAGTGCGCAATTTGGCGGCTACACCGTCAACGGCGGATTTGCTGACTACATACTGGCCGATCCGAATTACGTCGCGCGCATTCCCAAGGGTTTGTCGGCGATCGATTCTGCGCCCATCATCTGCGCGGGTGTCACAACCTACAAAGGCATCAAGGAGACCGCCACCAAACCAGGCGACTGGCTGGTCATCTCTGGCGCAGGCGGGCTGGGTCACTTGGCAATTCAATACGCCAAGGCGATGGGCCTGCACGTCTGCGCGGTTGACGTTGACGATAAAAAACTGGCCCATGCCACGCTGATGGGTGCGGATGCCACAGTCAATGCCAAGCTGCCTGATGCCGTTGATCTGGTCAAAAAAGTAACCGATGGCGGCGCACATGGCGTGTTGATTACCGCGCCGTCACTGGCCGCTTTTAAGCAAGGCGTTGCAATGACCCGCAAGCGGGGTACCTGCGTCTTGACAGGCCTGCCGCCCGGAGAATTCCCGTTTCCACTGTTTCGGGCGCGGCGAACTAGCTGGGCGTGTGGTGCTGGATTTTTCTGGTCACTGATTTTTTAAATGCAAACAAACCAGGAGGGCAACTATGAAAGTCTTATTGGCAGCTGATGGCAGCAAGTACACCAAAAAAGCGTTGGCATTTCTGGTCAATCACGAAAGTCTAATGAGCGGCACGGACGAATTGTTTGTGTTGAATGTGCAGCTCCAAGTTCCCGGTCGTGTCAAAAGCCTGCTGGGCTCGGCCGAGGTTGCCGCCTACCACCGCGAAGAAGGTGACAAAGTGCTCAACCCGATCAAGAAGTTTTTGGACAAGCATGCGCTGAACTACCGCTGTGCGTCAGTCGTCGGTCACCCGGTTGAGGAAATTCTCAAGGCAGCAGCAAAAGAAAAGTCACATCTGCTCGTGATGGGTACACACGGACATGGACTGTTTGGTCGCGCACTCATGGGGAGCATTGCGCAGCGCGTGGTGACTGATTGCGACTTACCCGTGTTGCTGGTGAAGTAGGCAGAGTCCGGATATTGCCGCTCTTGAAGATTTCTGGAATTCTATTGATCAAAATCAATACGCGTTAGGTCAATTGGCGCAAAACTGTTGGGCTAAAGACGGGGCTCATGATCATGTATGAGAGAGTTTTGGCAGCAGTTGATGCCCAGTCAAGGCATGGGATGCCAGCCTGGTCGTGGTGAGGATGGCCATACCCGCCATTCTTGACCGCTGGTAGTTTGGCTCCCGTGCGTGAGTCACTGATCAAGGCACTTTTTAACCCAAAGCGTTCAGTGGAACTTTCAGATACCGAATACCGTTGGCCTCAGGCTCAGGCATCTCGCCTGCGCGCACGTTGACCTGAATTGCGGGAATGATCAGTGAAGGCATGTCAAGGGTAGCGTCCCGCGCGGCACGCATGGCCACAAACTGGTCCTCTGTGATGCCGTCGTGTACGTGAATGTTATTGGCACGTTGGTCGGCCACAGTGGTTTGCCATTGCGCCTGGCGTGACGCAGGCGGGTAGTCGTGGCAGACGAATAATTTTGTCTCCACCGGCAAAGACAGCAGTTTTCGGATGGACCGGTACAGTGCACGCGCATCGCCGCCCGGAAAGTCAGCGCGCGCCGTTCCCACGTCTGGCATGAAGAGCGTGTCACCTACAAAAACCGAGTCTTCAATTTGGTAGGCCATGTCGGCTGGGGTATGGCCTGGTACGAGTATGGCGACAGCTTCGAGATCGCCAATGTTGAAGATTTCCCCGTCTTTAAAAAGGTGGTCAAACTGCACGCCATTGGTTGAAAAATCATCGCCCAAATTAAACACAGCCTTGAAGCTTGACTGGACGGCGCGGATGTTTTCGCCAATGGCGATCCTCCCGCCCACCTTCTCTTTGAGGTAGTGCGCACCGGACAAATGGTCGGCATGGGCGTGGGTTTCAAGGATCCAGTCGACCGTTAAGCCGTGCGCTTTGAGGTAGGCCACAACCTGATCAGCAGATGCTGTGCTGGTGTTGCCAGACTTGAAGTCGTAGTCGAGCACCGGATCAATGATGGCGGCATGGCGATCGGCGTTGTTGGACACCACGTAGGTCACGGTCCAGGTGCCGGTGTCAAAAAATGCCTGGGTGGTGATGCGGCTGTTCATGTCGTTTAATCTCTTCACTTTTTAAACTATATTGATTTATATTATATATTTATATATAATTATGTCAATGAGCAAAACGAATCTCCAAAACCATGACCGAATCTGATCACGCTTCACATCTCGCCATCAACCCGGAACGGCTACGCAGCGCAGCCGTTCAAGCGGTGGGCGTCTTGAAACTGTTGGCCAACGAAGACCGGCTGCTGCTGCTGTGCCAGCTGTCCCAGGGTGAACACTGTGTGAGCGAACTGGAAGAAGAGCTGGGCATCATTCAGCCCACCTTATCGCAGCAACTTGGCGTGTTACGCAACGAGGGTGTGGTCAGCACACGCCGCCAGGGAAAGAACATCTATTACAGCGTGTCCGACCCCAGAACGCTGGAAATCCTAGTGTTGTTGCACCGTCTGTATTGCCCTGAAGGAGAACTGTGATGTCTGTTGACTGGAATGCTTTTACGCCGTGGTCGTCGTTTGGTGGCGGTATGTTGATTGGCTTGGCCGCAGCCCTATTTGTGCTGCTCAATGGCCGCATCGCAGGCATCAGCGGCGTGCTGGGCGGCTTACTCACCCCTTTGCGGGGTGATGTCCTTTGGCGGGTGGCCTTTGTTGTCGGCATCGTGGCTGCGCCACTGGCCTATTCCGTTGTTCTAGCCCTGCCTTCGGTGCAGATTGATGCAAGCTACCCAGCATTGGTTGCAGCCGGGCTTCTGGTGGGCGTGGGCACGCGCTATGGTGCGGGCTGCACCAGCGGGCACGGCGTGTGCGGCCTGTCGCGGCTGTCGCTGCGCTCACTGGTGGCTACTGGCGCCTTTATGGCCGCTGGCTTTGTCACGGTGTATGTGCTTGGCCACTTGATCAATCTTTGAGGAGAACCTGCATGTACGTTTTTACTGCTTTGCTGTCAGGCTTGGTGTTCGGCTTTGGGCTGATCGTCTCGGGTATGGCCAACCCCGCCAAGGTCCTTGGCTTTTTAGACCTCGCGGGTGCGTGGGATCCTTCCTTGGCCCTTGTCATGGCGGGCGCCATTCTTGTCGGATTTTTTGCTTTTCTAGTGGCCAAAAAGCGCACGCGTTCGCTCATCGGCGCAGACATGAAACTGCCAACAGCATCAGCCATTGACCGCCGCTTGTTAGCAGGCAGTGCGCTCTTTGGCACGGGCTGGGGGGTTGCCGGTTTCTGCCCCGGCCCAGGCTTGGTAGCACTTGGTATGGGCGAGCCTAAAGCACTGGTGTTTGTGGTCGCCATGCTTGTCGGGATGGCGATATTTAACTGGCGCGAAAACCATGAACGCACCAAAGCATTGGGCGCCGCATGAAGGCGATCACGTGAACAGCCTGACGGCGTGGCTGGCAGCAGGCATCACGGTTGCCATGCTGATCGCCTACGAACTGTCATTGCTCTGGTTTCAGCGGCGCAGCCCGGGGCTGCTGGCGCGTTTGGCACATGCCAACTTGCGAGAAGAATGGTTTGCAGCCTTGTCAAAGCAACAAGGCTCTGAAATTCTGGCGGTGCAAACGCTGCGTAACTCGCTGATGTCTGCCACCATGACGGCATCAACGGCTGCTTTGGGTTTGATTGGCACCGCCACTTTGCTTGCGCCGACTTTCCCTTCTTCCATTACAGAGGTGGACAACCTGTCGCGCCATTTCACTGCCCGACTGGTCATTGAGCTGGTGCTCATGGCGGTGCTGTTTGCATCACTGGTGTGCTAGGCGATGGCGGTGCGCTACTACAACCACGCCGGCTTTATTGTGTCGATGCCAGTGGCGTCAGATGAACGCCACCGCTGGGGCCCAACAGCTGTGGCTTACTTACGCCGTGCAGGGCTGCTATACAGCTGGGGCTTGCGCCATTTGCTGATGGTGGCCCCTTTATTGGTGTTCATCGTCTACCCCTTAGCCGGGCCCGTCGCGGCAATGCTTGTGTTGGCCGCGCTGTTTGCATTTGACCGATTCAAGACGTAGTCCGGTAGGCGCGAAAAAGACAAGTCGGCCATTGGCGTTTTTGTCTGACACATCCTTGAGGTTTTTTGCCAAAAAAGGACTTTTGTGGTGTTCAGATTAACCGACCTGACTACGCTCGATGATCTCGCGGCAACTAGTGCCATGCGGCAGCGTACCAAAGGCGCGGCCCCAGTTGCCCTCCAAGCGGGAACTGATGAACGCATCAGCCGCCCACGACGGTGCGTACCGGGCCATGAGGCTAGACTGGAAACCCAGGGCCGCCATTTCGACGACACGCCTGGCATTGCTTTGCGCATCAGCGGCAGAGATTTCACGCTGGAGTGTCTCAGCAAATTTAGTCAAGCGCTGGTCGCCCGATGAACCCGCTCGAATCTCGCCCAACAATATATCCACGCAATCAGGCGTGCGCTGTATTGAGCGCAGTACGTCCAGGCAAGCCACGTTGCCACTGCCTTCCCAGATGCTGTTGAGCGGCGCTTCGCGGTAAAAGCGAGCCATCGGTCCTTCTTCGACGTAGCCGTTTCCGCCCATACACTCCATGGCCTCAGCCATAAACGCCGGATTGCGCTTGGCCAGCCAGTATTTGGCTGTCGGCGTGAGGATTCGCTCCAGCAAGCGCTCAGCCGGATCCCTGGGCGCACTGTCCAGAGCGCGTGCCAGGCGCAGTGCAAGTAGTGCCGCAGCTTCAGTCTCCAGACACAAATCTGCCAGAACGCCTTGCATCATGGGCTGGTCGACCAATGTCTTACCAAAGGCCTTGCGTTGTCCGCAGTAGTGCAGCGCTTCGTTGAGGCCGCCGCGCATCATGCCAGCGGTCGTCGTGACGAGATCCAGGCGTGTCATCTGCGCCATCTCAATCAAGGTAGCGATACCCCGACCCTCTTCGCCGATGCGTTGGGCCTGGGCACCTGTGTATTCAATTTCGGCAGAAGCATTCGATCGATTGCCGCACTTGTCCTTCAGGCGCTGAATCTGGATCGCGTTGTTGCTGCCGTTTGCAAGCCAACGCGGCACCAGAAAGCAGGTGACACCCGATTCGGTTTGCGCCAGAGTGAGGAAAGCATCACACATCGGTGCCGAGCAAAACCATTTGTGCCCGCTTAAGGCGTAGGAACCATCCGCCTGCGGTGTCGCCGTGCTGACAGTGCTGCGCAGGTCGGAGCCGCCTTGTTTTTCAGTCATCGCCATACCAACAATGACTGAGTGCTTTTGGGAGATGTGAATTGGCCGGGGATCGTAGCTCAAGGCGCACATTTTGGCCTCCCACTCGGCAGCCAGCTCAGGGTTCAGACGAATCAGATGCACCGAGGCAAAGGCCATGGTGATGGGACAAGACGTACCGTTTTCGGCCTGGTTCCACAGGTAATTCAGCGCCGCGCGAGCAACGAAACCGCCTGGGCGATTCTCATTCCATGCAATCGAGTGTAATCCGGCACCCATGGCCAGAGACATGAGTTCATGGTACGCAGCGTCGTACTCGACCACGTCAACACGATCGCCAAACCGGTTGTGCGTTTGCAGTCGCGGAACGTTTCTGTTCGCCGTATCAGCCAGCGTCTGCATGCGCTGGCTGCCGATCAATTGACCCAGGGCAGTGGCGCGTTCGTCCACCCAGCCGCCACCCTCGCGCTCTACAGCTGATCTCAGGATCGCATTACCCGTCCAGGCATTGAACTCCGCCTTGATGTGTGGTTGGTTGGTGGTGGGCATGATCGTCTCCTGGTCAGGTTTTCAGCAAGGCACGCGCGCGCGCCAGCATGAAGGGGAAGGATTCACCCAGCACGTCCCAAGCTGGGTTATGGCGTTTTCCGCTTTGGTGCATCTCAAAGTAATAGGCTGTGTTGCAGGCCAGGCGATAGCCAGCCAATGCGCGATACCAGTTGATGTCTGACAAGGCGATGCTTGAGCTTTTTCCATAGGCAGCAATCAGTTCCTCCGGCGCGGGATGCCAGCCCATGCGATCTTTGCGCATGGGTCCCCAAGCCTCGACGTCGTACATCATGCCCACCCAACCCAGGTCCAGCAGGATGGGGCCTAGCGTGGTGCTTTCCCAATCAACAACACCTGTCAGCTTGCCTTTGTCGAAGAGCCAGTTGTTTGAATAGAAGTCGCCATGCACGATGCCGGTCACCCATTGACGGGGCGCATGCGTATGGAGCAGCGTGTGCAGTTCCATCCCCTCGCGAATCCATGCCTGGTTGGTGCTTTTTCGCAGCACACCGACCCAGTGGTCAATTTCCATCCCGAGCGAGCGCGGTGTGCTCCAACCTTGCAGTGTACGCATGCCGTCAATGGAATGAATCTGCATCAGTGCCTGCATGGCCTCAAAGAACAGCTGGCCACATGCGTCCGAAACCCGCGGCGCATGCCGGTCAAAAATGTCGGGCAGCGACTTGCCCGGCAGGCGCGTCATCACGATGTAAGGTTGACCAAACCATTTAACGTCGTCCGAGGACCAGCGTATGGCCGGCGCCGCAATACCATGGTCGACAAGTACGCTCATCAACGGCACCTGCCGCAAGACATCAAAATTGTCCTTGGGCCGGACACCACGCGGTGGCACCTTAAGAACCAGCCCCTCTTCAGGCTGGTCACCTTGTCGTACGTTAAAACCGATGGTGACACCGGAATGTCCACCCAAAGAGGCAACGCCAGAAAGTACAGCATCTGGACCATAATGCCCGACGACCCACGTCTGCAACTGCGCGTTGAGTGCATCGATGTACTTCACGCTGCTGTACCGTCTCTGAGCAGACGCCTCAAAACCTTGCCACTGACGGTACGTGGCAACGCGGAAACGAATTTCACGACGCCTGGAACCTTGAAGCGGGCCAGCTGTTGCGTGCAGAAATCGCGGATCTCATCCTCGGAAACCGGCTGGCCAGCTCTGCGAACAATGAAGGCACACACCTCCTCCCCGCGGTAGCTGTGCGGCATACCCACCACTGCGCACTCCGCCACTGCCGGGTGTCCGTAGAGTGTGTCTTCCACTTCACGGGGCCATACCTTGAACCCGGAGACATTGATCTGGTCCTTCTTACGATCCACGATATAAAACCAGCCCTGCTCGTCCACGAAGCCGATGTCACCGGTGAGGAAACCTTGGGTCGTGAAGCTGGCAGAACTTTCTTCGGGTTTGTTCCAGTAGCGTGTCGCCACCTGGGGGCCAGAAATAGCCAGTTCCCCGTAGGCCCTGCAGGCAACTGGCTGGTGTGCATCATCCAGCACCAACACGTCCGTCTGCGAAATGGGGATGCCGACCGCCAATGCGCCCGTGACCTGATCAACTGGAGCGTTGTGTTCGCGGGGTGCCATGTGGGTTGGCCCGGTCGCTTCGGTCATGCCATAGATGCCCAGCACCTGGAAGCCAAACTTTGCATGGAAGCGGTCCACAATTGACGCCGGCACGGGTGCGCCGCCTGAATACACCTTGGTCAATGACTTGAGATCGTCAGGGCTGACGTCTGGCGACTCAAGCAGCGCGACAAAAACCGTCGTCGGGCCGATTGTGAAGGTTGCACCCGTTTCGCGCACCATGTCGCAAAACAGCGAAACCTCAAAGCGGTGTGTCAACACCAGCGTTGCCGGTATCCACAGTGCCGTCGCCAGATATGCCAGCATGCCCGTTACATGGACCAGTGGCGCTATCGCCAAAATCACATCATTGCAGCCCAAGGGCATCCACTGCCGGTACAACTCAACACTTTGTGCCACGTTGGCGTGGGTGCTAACAACGCCCTTGGCGGGCCCCGTGGTGCCCGAGGTGTAGATTAGTGTGGCCACGTCGGAAGAAAGTGGCGCCTTGTGGTTGGCTGGGGTACGCGTCAGCGAAGCTGTGACAAGCGCCTCAAAGCACTCCGGCACCAAGGCATCGCCATCAACCCCTTCAACCCCTTGGGCAATGGCCAACGTTGCGCTGTCTGATGTGCCAAAGGCTCTGGCATCATCGCGGGTCTGGTAAGCGCGCGCGTCACACGCCAGAACACGTTCCACACCGGCTCTGTGCGCAGTCGCCAGCGCCATGCCCAGCCGGTCTCCCGCATGACAGACCAGCACCTTGGCGCCACTATCGGATAACACCTCATGCAACTCGCGCGTTTGGTACATCGGGTTGACCGTCACAACGATGCCACCGAGCTTCCAGGCTGCCAGCGACGCCATCACAAACTGCGGCACGTTCTGCAGGTAAACCGCCAACCTGTCGCCATACACAAATCCCTTGTCCTGCAGTGCCGCAGCCAGGCCATCGCTGGCCTGGTCGAGCTCCCGCATAGTCATTGACCAGTCAAAGTAGCGGATAACCACATGCTGCGGGTCATAGCGCATGGCCTCCCGAAAGCCGGACACGATGGTGTCGCCCCTGGGGGTCATCGTCACAGGAACGCCTACGTCATAAAGATCAAGCCATGGGCGCAGCGAATCGGTGGGGTTCATTGCATTGATCCGGCTCATCCAAATCCATAGGGCGTATAGGTGCCAAATACGTAATGTTCGAAATGCGCCATGCCCTTGGCCCCGTTCGGACCTTCCAGGAAGCAGGGAAACTCGGTTTGACCAAATCGCTTCTTTGGTGGAATATGTGGCGGGCCGGAGCCCACCACGTCCTTGCCGGTGGGGTATCGGTCCGACTCCACCAACGGGCCGATTCCGCGATAGGTACCCGGCCGCTCGTGGTCATGCCAGCCGCCTGAGTAGCCCCCACCCTGTACATCCGCCGACGTTCCCGCAGAAGTCAATGTGTAATCGTGAGACGCCCCATGCTCGTCGCGCAAGCGGAACGATCCACCGATGACATTGCGGGTCCCTACCTGGTACTTGATCTGGTGCTCCACACCGACAAGTTTGACGCGGCGGCCATCGTCAAAATCAAGAACGCCTTCGAAGTCAAGGGTCGAGCCGTCAATCGCTTCGTGGGTCTGGAAGAAGCCGCTGTGCCCTTCCACCTCGAAGGGCACCCAGATACGGAACCGGCGATGGTCTGCTTCGTCAGACTCCCCCGGCGCGCCCTTGCTGGGTGTGCGCGGGCCCATGCTGGCACGAATCCCCCAAGAGTGGTCGCGTATGGCATGCCAGGCATCGAGGTTTGTGCGTTGCCCATCGCAATCGACATGGCCGCTGGCACGGTTGATCTGTGTGTAACGGACCAGGTCGTTGATCAGGCGGCCATACTTCCAATGCCGGTAAGGAACTTCCATATGGGGCTGCGCAACAGCATTAAAAATCAGATCAAACGCAAGGCCGATAGGCGACTCCGCAAGTGTCATGCGTACCGACTTCATGGGCGTGGTGATGTCCAGACTTAACGGGCCGATTTTCAGAACCGTGTAATCCGGGCGCAGTGCTCTTGAAAATCGGCAGGACCTCTGCTCGCCGTGGTGTGCGAGGGTGGCAAATCCGTCAATCACGTTGTTGTTCGGATGCAGGCGAAGCCCGGCGGAGATGTACCAGTCTTTCGCATAGGTGGCGAAATAGTAGCCATCGCTGAAATGTACATCTGAAGTCGCCAGCACGTTAAACGGCGTGGGCGTCTGGTGAAATGGCAGGTCGTCAATATCGTGAAGTTGCATGATGATCCGAAAGGAAAATAGTCAGATTTTCAGGACGTAGCACTGGTATGGCCTGGTACAGGCTTTTTCCCGAAACGCGCCAACAGCGTACCCAGAATGCCCTTGGGCATGTAGATGATGAAGAGGATCAGCAGTGCTCCGTAAATCAGTTGATCGACACCTTGCGACTGACTCCCCAGAACGATACGCAACGACTCAGACAACACCAGCAGCAGCAATGCACCCACTGTTGGCCCAAGCATCACGAACATGCCGCCAGCAATGGCACCAAAGACGATTTGCAAGGAAACCGTGAGGCTGGCTACGGTTTGTGGATTCACATACAACTGGTATTGCGCATACAGGATGCCGCCAACGCACGTCATGAGGGCCGACAGCAAAGTGATGCCCATCTTGGTACGGGAAATATTGATGCCGATGGACGAAGCGGCTTCCTCATCCTCGGCAATGGCTTCGAGTGCCATGCGGCTCATGCTGCGATCCACCTTGTGCCAGATGAAAAGCCCCAGAAGCCAGAAACCCATGACCACATAAAACCAGACCATCTTGTTGGAAAATTGCAGGGCTGAGATGGAGTAGCTCGATCCCTCAGCGATAGATGCCTTGGGTGTCATGCCAAGCGACCCGCCGGTTTGCTCGCGCATGGCGACGATCACGAGGCGAACAATTTCTGACAGTGCCAGGGTGACCATGGCGAAGTAATTTCCAACAATCTTGAAACGGAAACAGGGCCAGCCGATCAGGAAGGCAATCACCAGGCTCACAGCAATACCCACCAAGGCACCCACCCAGGGCGACCAACCAAACAGGTTCCACATCATCACAACGCTGTAAGCCCCTACGCCTATAAAGGCGCTGTGGCCAAAACTGACGAGGCCAAGCCGCCCCATGATCGACCAGCTGGTGTAGATATATGACCAGAGCAGTGCGACGATCAACAAATGCAAAGGGTAGGCACCCAAGCCTAGCAGCGGCAAGATGCCAAGAATGACCAAAAGTAGCCATCCAATTTTTTTTATCATTTCAGATCCTGGTGGTTGCCTTGTGGTTGACTTGTGTTGGCTGTGGGGTTGGGAAATCACTGTTTAAGCTAGCGCTTGAACAGCCCCTGGGGCCTGACAAACATGGCGACAATGAAGAACCCGAAAGCGATGACATAGCCCCATTCGCCTTGCAGGAAGTAGCCACCAATCGAGATGATTTGCGCCAGTATGAATGCGGCTATGAAACCCCCAATGAGATTACCAAGGCCACCCAGCACACAGATGACAAACAGAATCGGGCCAAAGGTCAGCCCGACCGCTGGATGAAGGTCATATTGAAGTACCAGCAGACAGGCTGCAAGCGCAGCCATGGCACCGCCCGCAGCCGAGGTCATCAGATAGATTTTCTCGGCATTGACGCCTATCAGCGGCATCACCTGCCGGTCCTGACTGATGGCCCGTATCGCTGTTCCCAGAAAAGTCCGAGTCAGGAACAGATAAGTTGCAGCAATGGCGGCAATCGATACGATGAAGCCGATGATGCGCGACCATGACAGGCTGATCTCACCGAGATTCAATGATGGCAGGTTGACGCCGATGTTCTTGTACTCAATGCCGAACACCACGGTTGCAGCCGCCTGCAAAAAGAACAAGACGCCGCCAGTCACCAGCAACTGGTTGATCGGCTCGGCCGACAGCACCGGCCGAATGATGAAGCGGTGCAACACGTAGCCCACCGCACCGCCAAAAATCAACCCACCTGCCATAGCCAGCGGTAGTGGAACGCCCACCACCTTGAAGAGCCACCAGATGGCATACATGCTGACCATGATGAGCTCTGCATAGCAGATCCACACCACTTCAATCACACCAAAAATCAGGTTCAATCCCAGAGCCAGCAGGGCCAGCAGCCCACCCAGCATCAAGCCGTTGATCACAGCCTCCAACAAAAAAATATCAAAAAACTGCATCATGTTGAAGTGCTTTCAGGAGACACCAAGATAGGCTTGGCGAATGTCATTGCTTTGCAGCAGCTCTGCGGCTGCACCGCTTCGCCGAATCTGACCCGCCTCCAGAAGGTAGGCCCGATCAACCAGCTTGAGTACCTGCTGTATGTTCTGCTCCACGATTAGCACGGTAAAGCCCGCATCCCGTATCTGCCGGATCATCTCGAACATCGACTGCACCATCACAGGTGCCAGACCCGCTGAGGGCTCGTCCAGCAGTAACAATTTGGGCTTGGACATCAAGGCACGACCAATAGCGCACATCTGCTGCTCGCCACCAGACATGGTCCCGGTCAGTTGGCTGGCACGGTCATGGAGTCGGGGAAACAATGAATAAACGAATGCCAGGCGATCCGCGCACTGAGCCCTCGCCGACGGAATGTAAGCCCCCAGACGCAGGTTCTCCAGAACCGTCAGTTTCGGGAACAGCCGACGCCCTTCGGGGACGTGCGCAATACCCAGCGCCAGGACCTCGTGAGCAGGCAGGTCTGCGTAGCTGCGCCCCTGCATGACCAGGCTGCCTTCGGTAGCAGCAACCAGCCGCGAGATCACGCGCAAGAGCGTCGTCTTGCCGGCGCCATTCGGCCCGATGACGGCAACCGCTTCACCCGCCTTGACCTGAATGGAAACGCCGAACAGCGCCTTCAGGCCGTTGTACCCGGCTGATACATATTTTAATTCAAGCATGGTGGTCATGGCGTGGCGTCCCCCATACCGGACTGATTGGTCAGATACCTATCATGGATTTGTTGCTGCAAATCATTGGCATCCGTGCCAAGGTAAACCTCAACGACATGCGGATCAAGGGCAACTTCATGGGGCGTGCCGCTAGCGATGATCTCGCCGTGGTTCAACACCAAGCATCGGTCCACGACGCCCATCAGCACGCCCATGATGTGTTCCACCCAAATGATGCTCAGTCCCCGTTCGTCGCGGATGCGCCTTAGCATCTGTGCCGCTTGCCTCATTTCGCCTTCGTCCAACCCGCCCAGACTTTCGTCGGCGAGCAGTATCTTGGGCTGGGTCGACAAGGCACGGGCGAGCTCAAGTTTTTTAAGCCCGGCAACGCTCAGCCCTTCGACCGGCAAGCCGGGATCGGACGGCATCCCGACGAGTTTGAGTGCCTCGACAGCGCGCTTGTCGGCTTCCTCGCGACTGATGTGTGAGGGCGAACCATAAAACGCGGCAAGGCTGGCATTTTCAAGTACTGACAACTTGCGAAAGGGTCTCGGAATTTGAAAGGTTCGGCCCACCCCGAGCTTGCAAATAGCGTTGGACGGCAGGCCTGCTATCTCACGACCATCGAGCTGGATGGAGCCTGCGCTCGGGGCAAGCAGGCCTGCAATCAAGCTGAAAGTCGTGCTCTTGCCAGACCCGTTGGGGCCGATCAAACCAAGAATTTCGCCCTTGCCAAGTTCGAACGAAATCGAATCGACGGCAGTGAATCCGCCAAACCGCTTCGTTAAATTTTGAACGCTTAACAAGGTTGTCTCTCCTGCAAAGTTACTGTCACTCAGCAGCGTACGGATTACTCTTAGGCAGAGGAATCACCGCTTCGCGGGATCGGATTTCCTGCGGGTAGATGATCACTGCTTCACGGTTGATGTACTGCACGATTGGCATTGACGAGCGATCATTTTGGCCCGCCATCGCATGGCCCTGCGGATTGAACTTCACGCCATAACCCTGAATGGTTCCGCCGACCGGGATATCGGTATCCAGCGCGGCCTTGCGCAGCGCCTCGGAGTCAATGCCGCCGTACTTCTTGATGGCGCGGGGAAGAATGTCATTGAGCAACACCCAGGTGCCATTGAAACTCATCGACAGGTGCGGGGGAACTTCCTTGGCCTTCGTCTCGGCCTGGTAACGACGTACCATTTCTTTGGTCAGGGCTGCCATTCCAGGCGCCAGCACCTTGGGATCTACCAGTTGTGCACCACCCGGCTCGGAGTCGAAGATGTAGTTGGCATCGTCGCCGAAGGTCTGGTAGAGCTTGTCAAAAACGCCATATGCGGCACCATGACCGATGAGGGCCTGCCACTTGAGGTTCTGGCTGCGCGACTGGCGCAGAAACATCATGATGTCGGGATTGGTCCCGGCATGCAAAATAACATCAGGCCGCGCACGCTTGAGCTTGGTGACCAGCGGTGACATGTCGGCTGTGAGCGCTGAATAACCCTCCTTCAGGACGATATTCATACCGTGTGCCTTGCAGAACGTTTCATTGCCGGCACCAATACCAACCCCGAAAGCGCCATCTTCATGGATGATCGCGACGCGTAGATCCTTGGGGTCTTTGCCCAGGCGTGATTTGGAGACTGAATTAAGAAAGTCGCAGGACGTCTGACCAAACTGATCGGCGTGTGCCGTAGTGCGAAAAACGTACTTGAGGTTTTTGTCCTTGAGCATCGTCGTTGACACGCACATGGGCAGCAAGATAAAGCGCTTGGCCTGCTCAGCCTTCTGGATAGTGGGAACGCATTGAGCAGAGGAATACATGCCCAGCAAAGCATTCACATTTTCCTGGTGAATCAAACGCTCCGCTTCGTTGATCGCGACATCCACCTTGCTCTGCGCATCCACGTACACCGGTTTGACCTTGTAGCCTTCAACGCCGCCACGCTCATTGAAGATATCAATGGCGTACTTGGCACCCAGGTGACCAGCATAAGAGCCCGCATCGGCAAAAGGGCCGGTGTTATCGAAGATGACGCCGAGTTTGAATTCTTTGGTCTGGGCAAGGGCACTGCCTGCCAAAAGCACAGCGGCGCAGCCCAAGGCACTTACAAATTGCTTATACATAGATCATGTCTCCTAAATTGTTTGAAAGTCTGGTTTGTCATCCACCAACAGGCTTACCTTTGCCAACTTTTCGCCGTCTTGGCAAAGGCATTTCCTGGGGTTGCTTGGTGCGCCGCAAAAGGCCATTCAGCAGCACGTCAGTGGTTCGCAAGGCCACTTCTTCCTTGCTGAGCGGTCCGCTGGCATCAAACCAACGCCCCATCCAGTTCAGTGCCCCGGCCAGCGTGAAAGCGGCAATCTTGGGGTCGCAGGGCTCAAAAGAGGCATCGTCCAATCCGCTCTGGACGATGGAACGGAATTCACGATCCAGCGCCAGCTTGAGCCGTCCAAGCTCCTGCCTGTTGTCAAGAGGTAGCGGCTCTTCGCCGACACGAATAAGGCATCTGCAAAAATCGTCCATCACCACAGACGCATAGGCAATCATGGTGGCGCGCAGGCGGTCCGCCGCGCAAGCCTTGCCCACGCTGACTCTGGCAACAGCTTCTCGCAGCAGTTCAACACCCACCCGGTGGCATTCGAACAAGATTTCTTCCTTGTTCTGGATGTAGTAGTACAGCGTCGGTTTGGTGACCTGCAATTTGTCCGCGATCATGGCCAATGACGTGGCGTGATAGCCAAACTCATTGAACAGCTGGGCAGAAACTTTGAGTACGGCCTCGCGTTTGGTTTCACGCTCTTTTGCGCGATCTATCGGCGAGGTCCATGGCGAAGCCACTGCGTCGACTGTTGCTACACCGTTGCGCAGCGGTTTTGCTGGCAAGGCTTGTTCGCCGCTGTGTCGCGACAATTGTTTCTTGCTGGTAATTAGGTTACCCGTGGTTAACTTCATGCGGCGATGGTGTTCCCATTTGCCTGGAAGCGCAAGGGCTTTCAGGCTAAGGAAAACCCTAGGGGCATTGGTACTAAAACGGGATTTAGCCTGGCATTGCCAGGGTTTTGTAGGCGAGGGGCTATCTCAGGGGTGGTGGTCTGGTCTGTATGGCAGCGGCTTTGACTGCTGCTGAGATTGCGCAAAGCAGCACCCATGACAGCGTAGTCATGGGCGGATGCGAAAACCAGTTATCACTTGAAGTCTTGATGACTGACGTCGTCAAGATGCCAGTAGTCGCACCGAAGACTCAGGTAAAAAGACTTTTGTGTTGTTCGCGCAAAAGATTCTTTTGCACCTTGCCCATCGTGTTGCGCGGCAGCTCTGCAACAACAAAGCATTGCTTGGGGATTTTGAAGTTGGCCAGCTTTGACTTGAGGACGCCGATGATCTCGGCAGATTTTAACGAAGCACCCGGTTTGGAAATCACCACTGCCACG
The DNA here is from genome assembly GCA_947478725.1 of Comamonadaceae bacterium. Lineage (GTDB taxonomy): Bacteria > Pseudomonadota > Gammaproteobacteria > Burkholderiales > Burkholderiaceae_C > Polaromonas. Next base: position 101,762 of record CANJWZ010000006.1, on the reverse strand, counting down.
CCCACCTCGCCAAAGTCAGGGTGCGGCACACCGATCAAAGCGCTCTCTGCCACGCCGGGCAAGTCGTTGATATAGCCTTCAATTTCAGCCGGGTAGACGTTGTAGCCGCCACTGATGATGAGGTCTTTGCTGCGGCCAACGATGGTGATGTAGCCCCGGGGGTCAATTTTGCCGACGTCACCGGTTTTGAAAAATCCATCGGCGGTGAATTCTTCTTTCGTTTTTTCCGGCATGCGCCAGTAGCCTTTGAAAACATTCGGGCCTTTGACCTGAATGCCCCCAATGTCGTCAATGCCGATCGATTTACCGTCGTCGCCCTGCACACGCAGCGTGACGCCCGGCAGTGCAAAACCGACCGTTCCGCCACGGCGCTCGCCCTGGTAGGGGTTGGATGTCAGCATGGCGGTCTCGCTCATACCATAGCGCTCCAGGATCGTGTGGCCTGTGCGCGTTTGCCATTCGTTGAAGGTTTCAATCAGCAGCGGTGCGGAGCCCGCCACAAACAGGCGCATGTTGCGCACCGCGTTGTGGTCTAGTGCCGGCTCATTGAGTAGCCGTACATACAAAGTAGGCACGCCCATGAAGACGGTTGCCTCAGGCATTTTTCGGACGACAAACTTGGGGTCAAACTTCGCGCACCAGATCATCTTGCTGCCGTTGATCAGCGCACCATGCAGCGCCACAAACAGGCCGTGCACATGAAAAATGGGCAGCGCGTGAATCAGCACATCGCCCGGCTTCCAGCCCCAGAAATCTTTGAGCACCAGAGCGTTGCTCAGCATGTTGCCATGCGACAGCATCGCGCCCTTGCTGCGGCCTGTGGTGCCGCTGGTGTACAAAATCGCGGCCAAATCATCCGCGCTTTTGACGGCTACCGTGTGCTTGTCACTGCAATGCGCAGCGCGCGCCAAGAGCGAGCCGGTGCGGTCATCGTCCAGGGTAAAAACGTTTTGCGTTCCGGCCTTGAAAGCAATCTTGCTGACCCAGCCAAAGTTTTTGCTGCTGCACACCACCACTGCTGGCTCGGCATTGCCGATGAAGTATTCAATCTCGGCGCTTTGATAAGCTGTGTTGAGTGGCAAAAATACATAACCAGCCCGCAGCGTCGCCAGGTAAAGCAGCATGGCTTCGACTGACTTTTCAACCTGCACCGCGATACGGCTGCCTGCTGGCAGCTTGAGCGACACCAGCAAGTTGGCCAACATGGCAGTGGCGCGCTCCAGGTCATGCCACGAGTAGTTCAAACCGTTGTCGGTTTCAACGGCGATGGCGTTTAAATCAGCAGGAAAGGCAGCACGCAGGGCAGCAAAAAGGTTCTCGTTTTTCATCCATCAGTCCAGCTTGGCACCAGAGGTTTTGACCACAGCCGCCCACCGCTTGATTTCAGCACTGACAAATGTGCCGAACTGCACAGGTGTCATGCTGCCAAACTCGGCCCCATTGCTGGCCCAGATGGCTTTGAGTTCGTCTGACTTGGCGGCTTTGCCCAGTTCATCAACAATACGCGCCTGCAGCTCGGCAGGCGTGCCCTTGGGCGCCCACACGCCGTACCAGGTGGTGACGGTGTAGTCGGGCAGGCCGACTTCAGCAGCGCAAGGCACATCCGGGAAAGCCGGGTTGCGTTTGTTGCCCGAGACCATCAGCGCTTTGATGCGGCCACCCTTGATGTGCGCCGCCGACGAACCCAGACCGTCAAACATCATGTCGACGTTGCCTGAAATCAGATCTTGCAGCGCTGGGCCTGCCCCACGGTAAGGGATGTGGGTGATAAAGGTTTTGGTTTGAATTTTGAACAGCTCGCCAGCCAGGTGATGCGAGGTGCCAGCGCCGGCCGAACCGTAGTTGAGCTTGGCTGGGTTTTTGCGCACGAATTCAACGAACTCTTTGACTGTATTCGCCTCAACCCGCTTGGGGTTCACCACCAGCACCTGCGGCACATTGGCCATCAGCGCCAGCGGCACGAAGTCTTTTTCAATGTCGTAGTCAAGCTTGGGGTACATGCTGGGCGCAATGGAGTGGTGCACCGCGCCCATGAACAGCGTGTAGCCATCGGGCGCAGCCTTGGCTGCAATGCTGGCACCCAGCGTGCCGCCCGCACCACCGCGGTTGTCAATGATCATCGGCTTGCCCGCCTGCTTGGCAAACAGGGCTGACAAGGGACGCGCAAACGCATCGGTGCCGCCACCTGCTGGGAACGGCACGATGAGTGTGACGGGCTTGCTGGGCCAGGTAGATTGCGCGTAACTGCTGATATGGCTGCCAAGGGTCAGCATGGCTGAGCCAGCAGCGGCGGTGCGCAGCACGTTGCGGCGCGTGGCCGCTTGTTGAAGGTTGAAAGTCATGCGTGTCTCCAGTTGTCTTATGTTGAATCGTCAGGCGGATGATGGTGTAGGTCAATAAGAGTTTACTTTGGCAAAGCGCTGGTCAACACGGCGCTGGCATCGGCGGCTTTGATCAGCGCTTCAGCATCGGCCTGTAGCAAAAAGCCTTGCGCCACCGCATGGCTGGCGGCTTTACGCACCGCATCAACGTAGCCTGCGTGCGTGCCATAACGCTCTTCAAGTGACAGCCGAGGGTCGCCTTTTGACTGGCGCTCCTGCGCAGTTTTGGCAAAGGGGACCATGCCACCCGCGTAATTGCAAATTTGGCCCTGGTGAAAAGGCCGCGCACCTCCAGCGGTGATGTTCCAGCCCAAATAGGTACCCAAGGGCGCGTCGGCAAGAACCACAGGTACCCCGCCACGCTCGTTACCGTCGGCATCGACTTGGGGAGCCAGCATGGGCAATACCTGCAAGATGGGTGGTGGCGCAAGAGACGCAATGCCAGAGCCGTCCACTTTGTTAAACCCCGATCCCCAGTCATAGTCGATCACGGGCATGATGAAATCTCGCTCGGGCGCCGCAGCGCGCAAGCCGGGCAGTGTCGGAAAACCAATGCCTGCCTTGCTGGCGGGCCCCAGGTTGCCCTCAGCCAGACGCGGCCAGCGGCTTGGTGGAGGCGCGTTGCCTTTCATCACCCAATTGCGAAAGTGCACCCGCAACGCGTTAACAGTCTCGGTGTGCGGCATGGGGTTGGCGGGCAGCAAGGCTTGGCCGTAATTGTTGCCAGGGCACATCGCGCCAGTCGCCGGCAAGCCCACGCCGGGCAAGCTGGAGTCAAAGCCGCCCACACCACCGCCATGGCCCGAGCTGGCAATGTAATAGCGGCGCACGTTGGCAGGCAAAGGCAAATCGGCCTTGGCGTCGGTACCGACCCACTCGGGCGTGAGCTTCAATGCCCACACCTCGGCAGAGCCAAAATGCTCGATGATGTTGGGACAGGTATCGCTTGCTCTACAGCGGTCCAAAATGCCTGCCGCTTTGGCGTTGGAGCCATCACGTAACGGGTCAGCATGCGGTAGCCACCACTGCGGGCCTTCGCTACCGGCCTGATAAAGCTCCAGCACACCGTCGGGTTGCGCCCAACGAAAGTTAAGCGCAACGCGTCGTCCGGCAATGATGGGCCACAGACCGTCATGTACTTTGGCTCCCACGCCGCCCAGCTCGGCTTGGTTAAAACCCAGATGCAGCCAGCCACGCAAAAAGTTGCCTGACTGCGAAATACCTCGGCCAATGCTATGGGTTACTGCTTTTGCCACCGGGTTCGGCGTGCCGCTGTCGTCCATCTGTGCGGTCTTAAAGAAGTGACCCATATCGCGCCAGGCTGCGAAGCCTACGCCCAGCACATACGGGTCAGCGGCTTTGAAGACCACCTGGTACAACTTCTCGGCATCAAAACCATTTTTCAAACAAATTTGCGTGGCGTCTGGCGTGCCGGGGAAAGGGTTGCTCGCATCGCATTTGGCCCAGGCCCAGTCTGCGGGTGAAATGAGCGTCTCGCCAATGCTTTCGCCGCGCGTCGACTCCCCCCGGCGGGACACCAATGTGGCGTTTTTGGTGTCCAGGCTGATGGGTTTGTAAGGTACAGGATTGGTCTGCACAATCAGCGGCTGCGAGGCAGGCCCGCTGCGGTTGACAATGCGGCCGAACACATCACCGGTGATCAGCGCACCGCCCTGGCCCTTGGCAACCGGCAGCTGCAAAAAATGAGTCCCGGTCACCGCCATCGTGCTGCGCACCGCAGTGGCCCCTGAGTTGTCGCCCTGCCAGGCGCTCATCAGATTGATGTCGCCCATCGCCCGCTCCGGCGCCTGTACCGTGTAGTTGGGTAGCGCAGTACCCCGGTTGGGCACGTCGTGCCATAGCAAGCCACTGGCCTTGGTCATATCCTGCGGCTTGGTCAACACAAAGCTGGCCACATAACGCACTTGGCCATCGGCGCTCTTGGCCAGCTCGATGTCCTGAATGATACGGTTACCAGCGGCCTTGGGATCCAGCTCACCAAAGGCACGCCCTGCAATTTGCTCGTAAGCAACGCCATTGGCCGGCAGCGCAAAGGCCCTGGTTTCATCAATCACGATACGCGTTACTCTGGCTTGGGCAGGCCCGGCGAACCCAAGCATTGCAACAAGCGAAACGACGGCGGAATTCGCCAGCAAGGTCAACACTGTTTTATTTTTCATACTTGTCTCCAACTTTTTTTGTTCCCACCGGAAAAGTCTACGCCATCAATGACTGCACCTCTCCCGACACCGAAATTTTGCCCTGCGCCAGCAGCGCGCGGTGCTTGTCCAGCCGCTTCAGGTCATACAGGTAATTGACCATCAAGCCATACGACTGCTTGATGCCCTTGCCCGATGGGTCTCCTGCCCAGTTCAGCCTTTCGACACGTGCGCCATTGCCCAAATGGAATTTGGCCACAGCGTCCAGCGGCTTGCCACCGGCCGTTTCGCGTCCCAAGTAAATGGCAGCTTGCTGCAGCAAAGACAGCTTGAGCGGTGATTTATCACTCAAGCTCAAAACGTCGGTGTCATGCAACTGGCTGGCCAGCTCCGGCATGCTTTTGCCAAGCCAAGCGCGCAAGCCGGGTATAGGCGACAGCGTGACAAAGGTTTTGAGCTTGGGGAACTCATCCTTCAATGTATCGACCACCCGCTTGATGAGCGAGTCACCAAAGCTGACGCCTCGCAGCCCGGCCTGCGTGTTGCTGATGGAGTAAAAAATGGCGGTGGTGGCCAGGTTCAGGTCTTCCAGATCGGCTGACTCGTCCAGCAGTGGTGTGATGCAGCCCGCCATGTCGTGGCTTAAAGCCACCTCGACAAATATCAGCGGGTCGTCTGGCAGGCGCGGGTGAAAAAATCCGTAGCAACGACGGTCGGAATCCAATCGGTTTTTGACGTCTGACCAGCTCTTGATGTCATGCACCGCCTCGTACTTGATGAGCTTTTCAATCAGCGAAGCAGGCGAGTCCCAGCTGAGGCGGCGCAGGTCCAGAAAACCCACGTCGAACCAGGTGGAGAACATGTATTCCATTTCCACATCCAGCGCAGCCAGGCGTTTGTCGCCTTTGAGGTGTGGCAGCATGTCGGCCCGCAAATTGACCAAAAAGCGAATGCCCTCCGGGAAGGCACTGAAGCGCTGCAGCAAACGCCTGCGAGGCGACACGGTCGCACGGCGGTAACGCACTTCTGCCACCGCTTCATCGGGTGTGCCCACGGCAGCTGCAAACTGGGCCTGTGCGGCCTGTGTCTTTTGCGCATCGGCGACAAACTGCTCACTCATCAGCAGCCACATGTCGCGCCGTTCGTTGGCCGCCGCCTGGGCGTACCACAGGGCTACGCCCTTGGCACGCAAGCCGCCTTCTACCTCGCTGACCTGCGGATCGATGACGGCACGCAGCTCTTGCAGAGTGCGGCGCAACACGCGCGGTGACAGGGCTTCTTCCTTTTTTCGCAGGGTCGCTTTCAGGCGGTCACGGGTGCTGCGGCCAGCTGGCAAAGCTTCGGCATGTGCTATTTTTTTGGGAGCTTCCAGCCCCTTTATTTGTTGGTCTGCACCCAATTTTGATGCCTTTTTTTCGTCGTTTTCAGCGCTCTTTTTGCCTGCAAGACGGGAAACGCTGCGGTTTAGCCAGTCGGTTGGGCTCATGATGCAAACCTCGCTTGCTGGCCACCCACCTGACGCAGCGCCTCGCGCTGGCGCGTCAGGTGGGTCCGCATGGCCGCTTCGGCACCCTGACTGTCACGGCTTTTCAAGGCGGCAAACACCGTCATGTGCTCTGACAGGCTTTGCGCCAGGCGACCCGGCGCCCCGAGAGACTGTAGGCGTGACAACTTCAAAATTTTGCGCAGGTCAGCAATGCTCTGGCTCAGCCAGCGGTTGTTGGACAGCAAAATGATGGCCTCATGAATCGCAAAGTTGGTGGCGTAGTAATCGGTAATGCGCCCGGCCTTGGCGTGGCCTTGCAGCCTGTCGTGCAGCGCGCCGAGCTCCTGCAAATCAGCATCACTGGCGTTGCGCGCCGCCTCGTAAGCACAGCGCCCTTCCAATAACGCAATCACCGGAAAGATATCGTCTAGGTCCTGCTCCGTCACCTCGTTGACAAAGCAGCCGCGCCGGGGCTCATGCCGCATCAGGCCCTCAGCCGTCAACACCTTCAGCGCCTCGCGCAGCGGCGTCCGCGATATTTGGAGCCGCTCGCACAGCGCCAGCTCGTCAATAAAAGTGCCCGGGCCAAGCGTGCCCGCAAAAATCTCCTCGCGCAGCGTGCTGGCGACTTCTTGATGCAGGGAGTTTTGGACGAGGCGCATGGATGAGTATTGGATTCAGATGGCTGGATTATTTTGCGTAATTACGCGTAATTTCGCGTAATTATAGCAACTTCTAGGAATAAATCAATTTCATAAACGCCTGTTGAATTTTCAGTGCGGCAAGTTTTCGACCAGGCAGCAAACCTGCCTTCAAACCGGCTCAATCGTGATGGTCACCGTCATCGATTCTTCCCCGCCCCCACGGCGCACCCCCTTGGCGGGCGGGCAGGCGCTGTAGTCGCCGCCCATGGCCAGCCGGATGTGGCGTTCGTCTGTCAGGCAAGCGTGGGTCACGTCGATGCTGACCCAGCGGCGTGTGGCCACGTCCAGGCAAACGTCTGCCCAGGCGTGGCTGGCCAGGTCAGGCTCGTTGGCGGCGTAAAAGTAACCACTGACGTAACGCGCCGGGTAGCCCAGGCTGCGGCAGATGGCGACCATCACATGGGCCTGGTCTTGGCACACGCCCTTGCCAGCGTTGAAGGCATCCAGTGCGGTCGTGGAGACGTTTGAGCTGCCCGTCTGGTAGCGGATGGCGTACCTCACGCCCTGGCTCAAGGCCAGCAGCGCCTGCAAATCGGCGGTGCCGTCAACGCTTGGCGCCATGAACTGCTTGCCAAATGCGGCCAGCGTCCAGTGTGGTTCAGCCAGCGGTGTGCCGCGCAGAAAAAAATACGGATGCGGCAGTGATTCAACATCCGTGAACTCAGCCACGCCAAGCGTTTGCACATCGCCAGCCGCATTCACCAGACTCCAGCGCACGTTGTCTGCCTCGGTGCCCACAAAGGTATACGACTGGATCGTGTTGCCGAATGCATCGCTTTGTTTGAACAGCTTTTCGGGCGCGCCCACGCTCCAGAAATTGACCGTTTGCGCGGGGCCAGACTGCGGCGTGAGGCACAGCGTTTGCAGGGCGTACAGGAGCGGCTCCGTGTAACGGTAATCCGTCGTGTGTTTGACGTGAAGTTTCAAGTGGTTGCAGGCACCAAAAACTCGCGGCTCAGGTGGGCGCCCAGTTCGTTGACGCGGTCGAGAAACTGGGTCAGAAAAGCGTGCAGGCCGTTGGCCAGAATCTCGTCGATGCGGGCAAACTGCAGGTCTGAACGCAGCTTGCCTGCGCGGCGACGGGTTTCGCTGTTGGTGTCGCTGGTCACCATGGCCAGGTTGTTCATCACTTCGTTCAGGCAACCCAGCAACGAACGCGGCATGTCGGGGCGCAGAATCAACAACTCGGCGACCCGCTCGGGTTTGATCACGTCGCGGTAGACCTTGCGATAAATCTCAAAACCCGAAACGCTGCGCAAAATCGAACTCCAGTGATAAAAGTCGAACTCTTGGTCTTTGGCAGTAGCCTGGCCCAGAAAGTCGCTTTGCACGGCATGAAACTTCACGTCAACCAGACGAGCCGTGTTGTCGGCCCTTTCCAGAAAAGTACCCAACCGCAAAAAGTGAAAAGCCTCGTCTTGCAGCATGGTGCCGGCCGTCACGCCGCGCGACAGGTGCGAGCGAAACTTGACCCACTCAAAAAACTGCGAGGGGTCACGCTCAAAATCACCCGCATTGAGTTTGCGAAACACTTCGAGGTAAGTCTGGTTTTCTGTTTCCCACACTTCAGTCGTCAGCGTGCCGCGCACAGCACGTGCGTTTTCACGGGCGTTTTTAAGGCACGAGATGATGCTGGACGGATTTTCTTCATCGCGCACCATGAAGTCCATCACATCGCGCGGCAAGACCGCTTGGCCGTACTTGGCGGTGTAAGCAGGCTTGAGCTCGCTGATCGTCAGCAGCCCTTCCCAGCCGACCAGTGCAGCGCCAGCCGACTGCGGCAACATCGAGGTCTGGTAGTTCACGTCCAGCATGCGCGCGGTGTTTTCGGCACGCTCGGTATAGCGAGACATCCAAAATAAATGATCAGCCGTTCTTGACAACATGGGTTTCTCCTTAGCCTCAAACACCGAAAGCGCTATCGCGCTTTGCGTGTTTTGGTGATGACATCACAAGCGCTTCGCGCCTTGGATGAGTCATCCCCGCGAATGCCTGCGGCTTTTCGCCGGCAAGCTCGGTATAGCGAGACATCCAAAAGAGGTGATCAGCAGTACGAGACAACATGATTACTTGCCCCCTTGCGATTGCGACTGGGATGGCATTGGCACGTCAGCCTCCAGAACCCAGGTATCTTTGGTACCGCCGCCTTGCGATGAATTGACCACCAGCGAGCCGTCTTTGAGCGCCACGCGGGTCAGGCCGCCGGGCACCATTTGCACGTCCTTGCCGCTCAAGACAAAGGGCCGCAGGTCAATGTGGCGCGGGGCAATGCCGCTTTCCACATAGGTGGGGCAGGTTGACAGGCTCAGGGTGGGCTGTGCGATGTAGCCTGACGGGTTGGCCAGCAGGGCCGCCCGAAAGTGCTCTATCTCGGCCTGGGTCGACGCAGGCCCGACCAGCATGCCGTAGCCGCCCGCGCCGTGTACTTCCTTGACAACCAGGTCTTTCAAGTTGGCCAGTGTGTATTTCAGGTCATCGGGGTTGCGGCACATGTAGGTCGGCACGTTTTTCAAAATCGGCTTTTCGCCCAGATAAAACTCGATCATCTTCGGCACATAGGGGTAGATGGACTTGTCGTCGGCCACACCGGTGCCGATGGCATTGCACAGCGCCACGTTGCCGCTGCGGTACACATTGAGCAAGCCCGCGCAACCCAGTGTGGACGTGGGCTTGAACGCCAGCGGGTCCAGAAAATCGTCATCGACCCGGCGGTAAATCACATCGACCCGCCTGGGGCCGCGCGTGGTGCGCATGTAGACAAAATTGTCTTTGACAAACAGGTCCTGCCCCTCGACCAGCTCGATGCCCATTTGCTGCGCCAAAAAGGCGTGCTCAAAATAGGCGGAGTTGTACATGCCGGGGGTCAAGACAACCACAGTGGGGTCGGCGGTGGCGGGCGGCGCAGACGCACGCAGTGTTTCAAGTAACAAGTCGGGGTAATGCGCGACCGGGGCGACCCTGTTCTGACTGAACAGCTCAGGGAAGAGCCGCATCATCATTTTGCGGTCTTCCAGCATGTAGCTGACGCCGCTGGGCACGCGCAGGTTGTCTTCCAGCACGTAGTACTCGCCATTGCCGCTGGCGTCAGGCGCACGAACAATGTCAATGCCGCTGATGTGCGAGTAAATATTGCCCGGCACATCAACGCCCATCATCTCGGGGCGGAACTGGGCGTTTTGAAAGATTTGCTCGGACGGCACGATGCCAGCCTTCAAAATCTCCTGACCGTGGTAGACGTCATGAATGAAGCGGTTCAGGGCTGTGACGCGCTGCACGAGGCCCTTTTCCATGCTGGCCCACTCGTGCGCCGGGATGATGCGGGGAATCAAATCGAACGGAATCAGGCGCTCGGTGCCCCCATTTCCAGTGCCAGCATCTTCGTCCTTGGCGCCATAAACCGCAAAGGTGATGCCGACGCGCCGGAAAATCATTTCGGCTTCTGCGCGCCGTGCCTGCATGGAGGCGTCGGGCTGACGCCGCAACCAGTCGCTGTACAACTGGTAATGCTCCCGCACCTGTTCGGCAGATAGGTTCATTTCATCAAACATCGGCAACATGTGCTTTCTCCGTCAGCGTTCACTGTCTTGTCTGCCCAGAGCTTAGCAAGTAATGCGCCAGAAAATAGGCCTGCTGTGCTTTTATTGAGCCTCTTTGATGACGGTGTGTTGCCAGTAGCGCCTGCTCAGTTCACGCTGGCACAGCACTTTTTGGGGCTGGCTGCTCTGCCAGGCGGCTGCGCCGCAGCCGGGTGATTGGATGACAGTGATGTTGCGTTCGCGGTAACGCGCCAACACGGAATCCACCGGGTGGTTGAAGCGGTTTCGGTAACCGGCTTGCGCCAAGGCGAACTGCGGCTGCACCGCATCTAAAAACACCCCGGTGGACGATGTCTTGCTGCCATGGTGCGGCACCAGCAAAAAATCAGACTTGAGACGCAGTTTCGTATCTGGATCGCCCACCAGCCGCAACTCTTGCGCGGCCTCCAGATCACCTGCCAGCAACGCGGTTTGCACACCGTTTGTGATGCGCAGCACGCAGCTCATGGCGTTTGATTTTGTGGGGCTGCCGTAATCAGCAGGCAGTGGATGCAGCACCTCAAAGTCAACCCCGTCCCAGGCCCAAGATTGCCCGGCCAGGCAGCGTTCAGACTTGCGCATTGCCTGCAGAGAGTGGCCGTCTTCAATCGAGCTGACAAGCCGGGCCTGCGGCTGCATGGCCAGCACCGCCGGTGCGCCGCCAATGTGGTCGCTGTCGCGGTGGCTCAACATCAGAATGTCGATGTTCTCGCCGAGGGCCCTGAGCAGCGGCACCAACACCCGGTTGCCAGCATCGCTTTCACGCGAAAACTTGGGCCCGGTGTCGTACACCATGCTGTGGGTGGCGGTGCGCACGATCAGCGCATTGCCCTGCCCAACATCGGCCCCCAGCACCTCAAACTGGCCGATAGCTGGCCGCAGCGGCTGCCACAGCAAAACCGGCAGCAACAGCGGCACGCCCAGCGCCCGCCAATGCAGCGGCAGGCGCATGACCAGCAGCGCACCGCCCAACACGCCAGCCATGGCACACCACAGTGGCGCTGCAGCCACGCTGATCGTGGCCCATGAGAAGCTGGCAAGCCACTGCAAACCCAGGCTCAAACCCTGCGTGGCCAGCGCAGCAGCATCCCACAGCGGCGCCCACAGCACGCCTGCCATCGCCAGCGGCGTCACCACCAGCGTGACCCAGGGGATGGCCACAGCATTGGCCAGCAGCCCCACAAGCGAGACCTGGTTGAACAGCAACAGCGACAGCGGCGTGAGCGCCAGGGTGATGACCCATTGCTCGCGAGCAGCGGATGTCAAATGGGCAGCGATCGTTGCAGCCCCCGTCCTGAAAACGTCTATTTTTTGTCGCTTGAAGGCGTCATTCTGGCCTCTAGACCGATGATTAATTGGGCTATCAGCTCCTGAATCAGGCGCATTTTTTTGATCTGAACCCCCTGCAAAGTCGCCCCCACGCTCGCTCACCTCGCGTAACGCCCTGCCCGCCAAGGGGGCGTGTTTGCCTTGGGGCGGCCCGGTGGCAAACAGCACCCCCACCGCCACAAAAGACAGCCAAAACCCGGCTTGCATCAGCGCCCACGGGCTCAGCGCCACCACCACAGCCATCGCCTGCAGCCACACCATCGGCCAGGGCCACTGCTTGCCGCTTTGTCTTAGAACAACGACGGTGGCCAGCATCCAGATGGTGCGCTGTGCCGGCACACCCCAGCCAGCAAACAGCGCATAGCCAGCGGCCAGCAACAAACCGCCCCAAGCCCCCGCGCTGCTGGCCGGCAGCGCCAGGCAAAGCACGGGGCTCCAGCGGGCAGATCGCCGCCACAGCCAGCCGATCACCAGCGACGCAACCCAGGCAAACATGGTGATGTGAAGGCCTGAAATGCTCATCAAATGTGCCACGCCTGTGGCCCTGAAAACATCCCAGTCAGCGCGTTCAATCGCGTTTTGGTCGCCGACCACCAGGGCGGCGAGCACCCCAGCGATTTTGCGGTCGTCAACCTGCGCAAAGATAGCCTCCCGCACGGACTGGCGGGCGCGCTCGACCGGGTGCGTCCAGCTCGAACCCAGCTTTTTGGGCGGCGCGTCGCTTTTGCTGGCGCGTACATAGCCGGTGGCCTGAATGCCCTGCTCCCAGAGCCAGAGTTCGTAGTCAAACCCGTGCGGGTTGCTGTTGCCATGCGGCGCTTTCAGTCGCACCGTCATTTGCCAGCGGTCACCGGCACGCAGCACCTGCGGTTGGCGCTGCAACTCGAGTGAAAACTCGTCGGGTTCGGTATCGCCCTCTGGCACCGGCTGAACTGTGGCGGGGCGTGTGCCAAAACCCGCATACCAGCCCAGCGCAATTTGCGGCGGTAAGCTGACGTTTTCGCCCTTCAAGCGCGCCGAGCTGACCGCCAGGCGAAACCGCACGCCGTCTTCGCCAAACTGCGGCATGGCCACAACCTGGCCCGTGACGTCAATGTCCTGACCTTCGAGCAGAGGGTTCAGTGCAGCGGCGATGTAGACACTGGCGCGCCAGCCCGTCAGGGCAAAACCCAAACTGGCAGACAGCGCAAACGCCAGTATCAGCCCTGGCCAGAGCAGCCTGACCCGCCACAACAACACGCCAAGGCCAGCCAGCGAAGTGACCACCCAAACGGCGTAATTCACACGTTCAAACAGCTCGACCTGCTGAAGCTGCACCGCCACCCCCACCACAAAGCCCAGCAGCAAACCCGCCAGCAAGCGGGCGGGCCGAATGTGCCTGTGTGATGTGAATGCGTCTGTCACGAAGCCCTTTTTTGTTGCCATGCAGCGCAAGCATGACCGAATGCTCAACGGGCAAGCCCGTTTCTGAGCCGACAGCGCTGATTTATGACGTATATTGCCTTGGCCCGTGTATTGCTAGTATGTAAGGCCAGCAGACACCACCCAGCATTAAGCGAGAACTTCCTTGTCCCTCCACGTTGCCCTCAGCCACATCACGCATTACAAGTACGACCGCCTGGTGACGCTCGGCCCGCAAATCATTCGCCTGCGCCCTGCCCCGCACAGCCGCACGCAGATTTTGTCGTACTCCTTGAAAGTCGATCCGGCAGACCATTTCATCAACTGGCAGCAAGACCCGTTTGCCAACTACCAAGCCCGTTTGGTGTTCCCCAAGCCAACGCGTGAGTTCAAGGTCACGGTGGACATGGTGGTGGACATGGTCACGCTGAACCCGTTTGACTTTTTCCTCGAACCAGAAGCCGAGGAGTTCCCTTTCAAATACGCGCCAGCCATGGCCCAGGAGCTGATGCCGTACCTGGCGGTTGAACCTGCCACGCCGCTGCTGCAGGCCTATCTGGACAAGATCGACCGCAGGCCGCGCCGCACCAATGACTTTTTGGTCAGCGTCAACCAGCAACTGCAGCAGGACATCCAGTACACCATCCGCATGGAGCCGGGCGTGCAAACCCCCGAGGAAACGCTGACGCTGGCACTCGGCTCGTGCCGCGACACCGGCTGGCTGCTGGTGCAACTGCTGCGCCACCTGGGCCTAGCCGCACGGTTTGTGTCAGGTTATTTGATTCAATTGAAAGCGGACGTCAAGTCGCTTGACGGACCCAGCGGAACAGAAAACGATTTCACCGACCTGCATGCCTGGTGCGAGGTGTTTTTGCCCGGTGCAGGCTGGGTCGGGCTGGACCCCACCTCCGGGCTGATGGCCGGCGAAGGCCACATACCACTGGCCTGCACACCCGAGCCGTCGAGTGCCGCGCCGATTGAAGGTGGTGTGGATGAATCTGAGGTCGAGTTTGCCCACCACATGGGCGTGCAGCGCATTTACGAATCACCGCGTGTGACCAAGCCCTACACCGACGACCAGTGGGCTGCGGTGCAGGCGCTGGGCGAGGCGGTTGACCGCGACCTGGCCAGCGGCGATGTGCGCCTGACGATGGGCGGCGAGCCGACCTTTGTCGCGGTGAACGACCGGGATGCCGCCGAATGGAACATTGACGCCCTCGGCCCGACCAAGCGCGGCTACGCCACCGAGCTGGTGCAAAAGCTGCGGGCTGAATATGGCAAGGGCGGCTTTTTGCATTTTGGCCAGGGCAAGTGGTACCCCGGCGAGCAGTTGCCGCGCTGGGCGCTCAGCATCTTCTGGCGCAAAGACGGCCAGCCCGTCTGGCAAAACCCGGCGCTGTTTGCCAACGAGAGCGAACCCTGCAACTACACCGCACAAGACGCCGCACGATTTACCGCCCTGCTGGCCGACAAGCTGGGCATGACGCCCGACTACATCACGCCGGGCTTTGAGGACGTGTGGTACTACCTCTGGCGCGAACGCCGCTTGCCGGTCAATGTGGACCCGTTTGAATCAAAACTCGACGACGCGATGGAGCGCGAACGCCTGCGGCGCGTTTTCATGCAGGGGCTGGACGCGGTGGTCGGTTATGTGCTGCCGCTCAAGCCGCGCCCCGTTATTCCTGGCTCGACAGCGCCACTGGCCGGGCCTGCCTGGACAACCGGCCCCTGGTTTTTCAGGGATGAGCGCATGTACCTGATGCCGGGCGATTCGCCCATGGGTTACCGCCTGCCGCTTGACTCGGTGCCCTGGGTGTCCAAAACCGATTTCCCGTACATGATTGAGGCCGACCCCTTTGCCGACAAAACGGCGCTGCCAGACGCCGCCGCCTTTGCCGGGCGCTACAACGCCAGCCTGGATGCCAACAAGCACCTGCTGGGCGGCAAAGATCGCGTCGAGCACTATCTGGCAGGCTTCAAACACGGCGTGCCGCCACGCTATGAGGCCCGCCGCGTGATGCAACCCGTCACCGCATCGCAGCCCATGATGTCGCATACCGTCGACAGCTCAGCCAGAGCGCCAAATGCCTTTGAATCAGCCGCCTGGCTGACCCGCACCGCCCTGTGCGTGGAAGTGCGAGACCCGCAGCGCGCCAATGGACCCGGTGCAGGACCCGATGTCGGACCGAAGGCAAAAGCCGAAGCCGATGCCAAAGCAGCCGGACACAAAAGCGTCCCCGGCCAGACCGGTGCGCTGTACATCTTCATGCCGCCCATGGAGCGGCTGGAGGACTACCTCGACTTGCTAGCGGCGGTTGAGGCCACTGCGGCCAGTCTGGGTTTGAAAATCGTGCTTGAGGGCTACCCGCCGCCCCGCGATGCTCGCCTGAAAATGCTGGCCGTCACCCCCGACCCGGGTGTGATTGAAGTCAATATTCACCCGGCTGAAAACTGGGGCGAACTGGTGGCACACACCGAGTTTTTGTATCAGGTGGCACACGAGACGCGTCTGTCTGCTGAAAAGTTCATGACCGATGGCCGCCACACCGGCACAGGCGGTGGCAACCACTTTGTGATGGGCGGTGCCACCCCGGCAGACAGCCCGTTTTTGCGCAAGCCTGACGTGCTGGCCAGCCTGGTGGCGTACTGGCACAACCACCCGTCGCTCAGTTATTTGTTCTCGGGCATGTTCATTGGCCCGACCAGCCAGGCACCGCGCGTTGACGAAGCCCGCAACGACCAGCTGTATGAGCTGGAGATCGCCATGCGCGAGATCATGAATTACCGCGAAAGGTATGGGGGCAACACCGCCGGGCCGTCCCAAGGTGGCGCAGCCCCCTCGGGGGGCAGCGACCCACACGCAGTGGGGAAGCGTGGGGGCGACATCTTCATGCCGCCATGGATTGTTGACCGCACGCTGCGCAACATTTTGGTGGACGTGACAGGCAACACCCACCGCAGCGAGTTTTGCATTGACAAGCTTTATTCGCCGGACTCTGCCACCGGGCGGCTGGGCCTGTTGGAGTTACGCGCTTTTGAAATGCCGCCGCATGCCCGCATGAGCATTGCCCAGCAATTGCTGCTGCGCGCGCTGGTGGCCCGCTTTTGGAACAAGACCTACCTGAACGCCAGCAACCGCCTGACCCGCTGGGGCACCGAACTGCATGACCGCTTTTTGCTGCCCGCGCTGGTTCGGATGGACTTCATGGATGTACTGACCGAGCTGAACGAGGCCGGCTATGGGTTTGACATGGCCTGGTTTGAACCGCACTTTGAGTTCCGCTTTCCGATGATTGGGCGAGTTTTGGCCAACAGCATCGAACTGACGCTGCGCAGCGCCCTCGAACCCTGGCATGTGATGGGCGAGGAAGGCTCATCCACCGGCACAGCACGCTATGTCGATTCGTCACTTGAACGCATTGAGGTGCGGGTCACTGGCCTGAACGACAGCCGCTATGTGGTCACCGTCAATGGCCGCGCGCTGCCGCTGCAAAACACCGGCACCGTCGGCGAGTACGTGGCCGGTGTGCGCTACAAGGCCTGGAACCCGCCATCGTCATTGCACCCGTCAATTGGTGTGCATGCGCCCTTGACGTTTGATATTGTCGACACCTGGATGGAACGTTCGCTCGGCGGCTGCCAGTACCACGTGTCGCACCCCGGCGGCTTGAGTTATGCCAGCTTGCCGGTCAATTCGTACGAGGCCGAAAGCCGCCGCCTGAGCCGGTTTGTGCAAATGGGGCACACGCCGGGCAAGATGCGGGTCGCGCCAGCGCAGGCGTCCAAAGAGTTTCCGTTCACGCTGGATTTGAGAACATCCAACCCCAACCTGACGTGACGACGAGACAACGTGCCGCATAACAACAAACCGCTCTTTTCAGCACATGCGCTGGAAGCGCCCGACACCCTGGCAGACGCACTGGCACCACCGGCCAGCAAAGGCCACTTTGACGAGCTGCGCGGCCATGCGCAGGGTCAGATGCAGGGAGAGGTTCCCGCTGCACCGATATCGACACAGCCATCGACACCGACATTTCAAAGTCAAAGTCAGGGCACGCAAAGTCAATCTCAAGGCACAGGCTTAACCGGTTCAATAGCTACTGGCCCCAGCCTCAGCCCCAACTGGACCACCTTCTTTAACTTTCTCGGCACCGACGGGTTTCACGACCTGAACCACCGAACCGCCAACCTGCGTCGGCAAATCAGCGACAACGGCGTGACCTACAACGTTTATGCCGACGCCAACGGGCCGCAACGCCCCTGGTCGCTGGACTTGTTTCCGCTGATCATTTCGGGCGACGAATGGGCGGGCATTGACGCGGGCATTCAGCAGCGCACCCGCCTGCTGAATGCGGTGATGGCCGATGTTTATGGCCCGCAAACCCTGCTGCACCAAGGCTTGCTGCCTGCTGCGCTGGTGCAGGGCCACCCCGGCTACCTGCGCGCCATGCAGGGTGTGCAACCGGCAGGCGGCATGTTTTTGCACATCGCCGCGTTTGACATGGCCAAAGGGCCAGACGGCAAATGGTGGGTGGTGTCGCAGCGCACCCAGGCGCCATCAGGCTTGGGCTACCTGCTTGAAAACCGCTTGAGCATTTCCATGCTGTTCCCAGAGGCTTTTCGCGGCATGAACGTCGCACGCCTGGCAGACTCTTACGCGTGCCTGATCAACAGCATGAAAGCCCTCAGCCCGGTGGCGGACAGCCGTGACAGCGCCCGTATCGTGCTGCTCACACCCGGCCCGTACAACGAAACTTATTTTGAACACGCCTATCTGGCGCGCTATTTGGGCCTGACGCTGGTGGAAGGCAGCGACCTGCTGGTGCGCCATGAAAAGCTGTACCTCAAAACCCTGCAAGGGCTGGAGCCCGTACACGGCATTTTGAAGCGCATGGACGACGAGTTTCTGGACCCATTGGAACTGCGCGCAGACTCCACGCTTGGCGTGCCGGGTTTGCTGCAAGTCATCCGTGCGGGCAATGTTCAGGTCGCCAACGCGCCGGGCTCAGCGTTTTTGGAGTCACCGGCCCTGCTCGGCTTTTTGCCCGCCCTGTCTGAACATCTGCTGGGCGAAACCCTGAGCCTGCCATCGCTCAGCACCTGGTGGTGCGGTGAGCAGGCGGTGATGCAGGACATGCTGCCGCAGCTCAACAACTGCGTCATCAAAGCCACCTACCCCAGCTCAGGGATGGAATCGGTCTTTGGCCACACCCTGAGCCAGCGCGGGCTGGACGAATGGGCCGGCCGCATGCTGCGCAACGGCGAAGACTACACCGTGCAGGCGTACATGCCGCTGGCACAAACACCCACCTGGCAAGGCGAAAAAATCGCCCCGCGCTCGGCCATGCTGCGGGTGTTTGCCCTGCCAGACGGTATGGGTGGCTGGCGTGTGCTGCCCGGCGGGCTGGCACGGCTGGCCGGCAAAAACGAAAACATGGCGTCCATGCAGCGCGGCGGCAGCAGCGCTGATGTGTGGGCGCTGACGCCCCAGCACAGCAAAGCTGAACCTGCCAGCACAAGCCGACCCAGCCCACCCGAGCCAGCCCTGCCCCTGCTGCGCAAGCAGCCGGTGACCAGCCGCGCAGCTGAAAACCTGTTCTGGCTAGGGCGCTACACCGAGCGTGCTGAAAACGCATTGCGACTGGCGCAAATCACGCTGCAAAGCCTGGCTGGGGAAGACCAGTCGTCGCAGCCCCTGCTCGCCTGGATCGGCCAGATGGCGGCCAAACATGGGCTGGTGCTGCAGGGTGTGCCCGCAGCCACCCACGCCAAGCGGGTGTTTGAGCGCTCACTGATTGCTGGCCTGGCTAACGTGGCCACACAAGCCAGTGTGGGTTTTAACTTGCGCGCCCTCAAATCTGCCGCATCGGCGGTGCGCGAACGCCTGTCGCAAGAGCAGTGGCATGTGATCGTGCAGATGGAACAAGATTTTTTCAGGCGCTGCGAGCTGTTCATGCCCGGGCACGAGGCGCAGCACGACTATTCGTCGATTGAAGCCCTGCGCGCACTGGAAGCCACCAGCCATTACCTGGCGGCCATTACCGGCACACAAACCGACCGCATGATGCGCGACGACGGCTGGCGCCTGCTGAGCATCGGCCGCCACATCGAGCGGCTGGCCACCCTGTCAGGCGCGCTGGCGGCGGGCTTTGAAACCAAAGCCGTGTTTGACAGCAGCGGCTTTTCGGCCATCGTGGGCCTGTTTGACAGCACGATTACGTTTCATGCGCAGTACCAGCAGCGGCGCGACCTGCCTGCGCTGCTCGACTTGCTGGTGCAAGACCTGGACAACCCACGCTCGCTCAGCTGGGTTGTCAAAACCTTGCGCGGACGGCTGCGCAAACTGGCGGACGACCCGCTGGGTAGCGAAGCCGACCTGGCAGCCCAACTGATATTGCCAGACCTGAACACCATCGACTGGCCCAGCTGCGACTTTGCAAGCGAATTTGCACAATGCCAGGCAGCCGCCTTGGCGCTGTCAGACGATGTGTCGCGCCGCTACTTCAGCCACGCCAGCAGTGGCAGCATCAGCCTGGGGGCATGACCAGATGCTGCTCAGCCTGACCCACGAAACCCGCTACCACTACACGCCGGCAGTTGACAACGCCGACCATGTGCTGCGCCTGAGCCCACCCAGCAGCGGTGCGCAAACGGTGCTGTCGCACCAGCTCGACATCAGCCCCACACCTTCTCAGGTGCGCAACATGCATGACGTGTACGGCAACCGCTGCAGCTTTTTTTCATTGCAGAGCAGCCATGACCAGCTCAGCGTCACGTCGCACAGCACGGTGCTGACGCATGCGGCAGCACGGCCATCAGCGCCCGGTTGCCAGCTTGCCTGGGAGCAGGTGCGCGACATGTTTCGCTACCGGGCTGGTGCGCCGTACAACACCGCCTGGGAGTTTTTGTTTGCCTCGCCCTACGTGCCGCGTGACAAGGCCTTTGCAGAATTTGCCAGCCCCAGCTTTGCGCCCGGCATGCCGCTGCTCAGCGCCGCTGCCCAGCTGATGACCCGCATTCACCAGGCCATGAGCTACGACGGTGACAGCACCGATGTCAACACCCCCGCCCTGACTGCCCTGCAACAACGCAAGGGCGTGTGCCAGGACTTTGCCCACATCATGGTCGCCTGCTGCCGCGCCATGGGCCTGCCTGCACGCTACGTCAGTGGTTACATGCTGACGCAGCCTGCCCCCGGCCAGCCGCGCCTGATTGGCTGCGACGCATCGCACGCCTGGGCGTCGGTGTACTGCCCGGGCAGCGGCCTTGACGAAGGTCAGTGGTTTGACTTTGACCCGACCAACAACCGCATCCCCGGCGACGACTACATCACCCTGGCCACAGGCCGTGATTTTCTGGACGTGTCACCCCTGCGTGGCGTGATACGCGGCGGCGCACAACACGAGCTGAGCGTGGCCGTCACCGTCATGCCAATTGAATCGATACCCAACCTCGTCTAGATTTTTTAAGGAAGACCCCATGACAACTGCAAACGACATTTACAAAACACTGGCTGACCTCAACATCACGCTGCCGCCCATCTCGGTGCCAGCGGCAGCTTATGTGCCCTACGTACAAACAGGCCATCTGATTTTTTTAAGCGGCAACATTGCCAAAAAAGACAGCCAGGTCTGGGTTGGCCAGCTGGGCAAAAACATCAGCCTTGACGAAGGCAAAGCCGCTGCGCGCGTGGTGGCGATCGGCCTGTTGGGCACGCTGCATGCAGCGCTGGCCGCCACCGGCAAAAACCTGAACCACGTCAGCCGTATCGTCAAGGTCATGAGTCTGGTCAACTCAACCGCAGACTTTACCGACCAGCATCTGGTCACCAACGGTGCCAGCGAACTGCTGGGCCAGGTGTTTGGCCCGGTCGTGGGCGCACACGCCAGAAGCGCCTTTGGCGTCGCGCAACTGCCCATGGGTGCTTGCGTCGAGATTGAAATGATTGTTGAAGTCAGCAACTGACTTTTTAAGCGGTGACGCAAGCCACTGACCCGCACATCGAAGCCGCCCTGCTGGCCCTGATTACCCAGCGCGGCCACCAAGCCAGCGCCTGCCCCTCTGAAGTGGCCCGCGCCCTGTCACCCGACGATTGGCGCGCCCTGATGCCACGCGTCAGGCAAGTCGCAGGCCAGCTGGCCCTGCGCGGCTTGCTGGATATTTCACAAGGCGGGCAATCGGTTTCACCATCTACGCTACCCAGCGGTCCCTGGAAGGGGCCGATTCGGGTGCGACTACCCCGAACGCTACATAATGAATAGCTGCTTGCGCCCGTATCTATTAGTTTTTAGGCACTTTTTATATCTAAAACGGCGAAAACTCGCTCAATTCGAGTGACTTGATCAGTTTTGCAGCCAAAGTTGCGGCATCTTTACTTATCGATAGTCGGCTACGGGCCACCAGCGGTCTTTGACGAATGACCGGTATCAGGCAATCAATATGGCGCCCGATACCGATTCCAAAAGTTATAAATTTCCGTTCTAGGATAGCTCATCCAGACCTGCTGAGCTCGCTGGCGTTCGAGCAGCTCCGCACTGGAACTTTAAATATGTCGCTGAAAGCGGGTTAAGTTCAGTTGGATCTGGGGGTATTCACAGAGGCTAGGCCCACTTGGCAAAGTATCGGTACGCAAGCGAGGAATGTTTTCACGTGCATCTCAATGACAGTATCTACCGGTACTGAGGTCATGTCTTTGTAAACGTGTCGACGAATGCCGAGATGCGAAATGTTACCGTGCAACACCCAGCCCAGCTCCTGCATCAGGGCATGCTCGGCAGGAAGATTAACGCCAGCTTCAAAAGCAGCCTCTTCAGTAACGATCTGCAGTATGTTGCGCACGACGTCGGCAATATACGTTGGGGCAATTTCAACTTCTGCGAGCGAAGAGTAGATAAAAAGCCGCAACCATCGACGCGTAAGGATGGTGTCGTAGTACTCGCGATAAAAGGTAATCAGCCGTTCCTTCAAGGGCACCTGTCGGTCGCGCAGTTGTACGAACCAAACGGCCTTAAATGGCCCCGCAATCTCGGTGTCATACACCGCCTTGATCAAGTCGGCCTTGCTCGGAAAGACGCTGTAGAGCAGGCGTTGCGAAACGCCGCAGGCATCAGCGAGGGCGCGGGTTTGAGCAGTTAGGCCTTTTTCCGAAAAAAACTCGAATGCTTTTTCTAAGATCTGGGCTCTGCGCTCGCGTGCTGGCATACGAGCCGTCGGCTTGCGAGTGCCTGCTGGTGTATAGGACCTCTGCTCGACCTTGTTGTTGCGGAAGGTAGCCGCTAACGTATCTGATTTTGCTTTCATCGGCTTGGATTAATTCTGGTCACTTAAGTGTAGACACGCAATATTTAATTGTGGCAACATCGTCATCTGACGACAAAGGTTGGCGCAGCAATACGCAACTACAACACACGCTGATTGGGAAGAACATGATCTACGAAATGCGCACCTACCAGGTTCAGCCGGGCAAGGCGGGTGAGTTCCTTAAAATGTACGAGGTTAGCGGCTTACCAATCATTTCTCAGTATGCCCGTTTGATTGGCTGCTGGGTCAAGGAGTCAGGCGTCCTCAATTCCGCTGTGTTTATTTGGGCGTATGACGATTTCGCCCACCGCACCAGCCAACGTGTTCTGTTGATGCAGGACCCAGACTGGTCGGCCTTCATACCAAAGATGTTGCCTTACTTGGTGCACCAAGAGAGCGTGTTTATGAACCCCGCCACGTTCTCTCCGGCCAAGTAACCTCTGGCTATAAAAGTGTGACGAGAGTTTTATATCGTCACTTGACGATGAGTTACCGATTGCCTAATAATCGACGCACGGTCGGATGTGGGCATTGGCCTACATATCTGCGTACCGGTGAGTGCGGTGATGAGCAGGGTCACGCCGCCGTTTTCCAATGGATGGAGCATGACGTATGACTGATATTTGGAGCACTAGCGACGACGCATCGCGTCGTGATTTTCTTAAGATGGCGGTTGCTGCAGGGCTAGCTGGTTCGAGCACTCTATCGCTGGAGGCGGGAGCTCAAACGGCGCCAATCAACTTTTACGCATGGTCGGCTGCTGTAGATCTGGTTAAGAGCCATGTCACCGCATTTGAATCAAGCACCAATTTGAAGGTGAGCTATAACAACGCGCCATGGGCTCAGTACCGGGATGCGATGGTCACCAGGTTTGTTGGAAAAGCTCCACTGGATGTTCTTTGGGTCTCTGACAGCTGGCTACCCGAATGGGCCGAGGCTGGGTGGATTGCCCCTATCGACGGATTCCCACAATTAACCCAGTACAACGCTGATACGGATGACTTCTGTCTTCAGTCAATGCGCTACAAAGGCAAACAATATGGCCTGACCTATTACGCCGACTACATGGCCTTCTTCTATGACGATCAGTTGCTCAAGAAGGCTAACATTAAAGCGCCGCCCAGCACCTGGAGCGAGCTGACAGAACAATGCTTGGCCATCAAAAAAGCCGGACTTTCTGAGTACCCAATGATGCTGTCAATGGCCCGCGAAAGTTGGTTAATCGAATTTCTGAGTGCGCTTGTGTTCTCAAACGGCGGCCGATTCACCGATGACAACGGCGTATCCGTAATGGCTGACCCTAGGCGCGGAGCCACACAGGCGTTGCAGTGGGTGGTTGATGCTGTCAATAAACACAAAATTATTTCCCCGGCATGCGTAGAAACCGGGGAACTCAATGGACTTAAAGCCTTTGGAGCAGGCAACCATGCATTTGCCTTACTCGCCCGTTATCGAATCCGGACCCTTAACGATCCGAAACAATCAGCGATCGCTGGGCGGGTGAAGCAAGCATTGATGCCCGCTGGCCAAGGCGGGTCGCATGCAACTGTTGGCTGGATGCGCTTTCACGGGATGACCGCACAAGCGGCTGCAGACAAAACCAGGGCGGCAAACTCAGCAAAGCTTATCGAATGGTTCGGCGGCAAGGCTGGCTCTCAGTATCATTTCCAAAAAACTCTTTTCACTGACCTGGGCACGGGCTTCGGCGTAAAAGGACTATTCAAAGATCCCGAGATCCAAGAAAACTATAAAAAGTACGCCGACATTACCATCTTTGAAAAACAGCAAAAACTGGCGCGTAAAAAAGATGTGATCACGCCGTGGTTCGGCGAATGGGACGAAGTTAACAGCACTGCCTGGCAATCTGCTGTGCTCGGAAAATCAACCGTTGCAGCAGCATTGAAAAAATCTTCGGATTCGTGGAACAGCCTGCGCAAGGCTTAACCCTGTGATACTAGAAGGCCCGAACAACAGCGTCGGGCCCCCTTTTCCCCCTCAAGGCTCCCATGACAAAGCTGAAGTTGCTTAAGCGACGCTGGTTGCCTGTGCCTAGCAGCGCCTACGACCAGCGAAGCGCGATGTTTTTTTTAGCGCCAATGATGCTGGTGCTGTTCGTTGTGGCCGTCTTCCCGGTGGTGTACTCGTTTTGGATCAGCTTGCATGATCTGAAGTTGACACGACCCAACCGTGTGCCTTTCGTTTGGTTTGACAACTACATAAAGCTATTCACAGATGAGCTTTTTTGGGAGTCGGTTGCACGGACTGCGAGCTTTACTGTTTCATCTGTATTGGCTGTAATGGTCATCGCAACAATGATGGCGATGCTCTTGAATGAGGAATTCAAAGGCCGTCGAATCTTATCGGCGATTCTTCTAATTCCATGGGCAATTCCATACGTCGCCAATGGCCTGATGTGGAAGTGGATATACGACTCAGGGTACGGGGCACTTAACGGACTTTTGATGCAACTTGGGTTTATCGACAAGTACATCGTCATGTTGGGCGATACGGATAAAACCATGGGGTTGATCACAAATGCATTTGTCTGGAAAGAGGTGCCTCTCGCAACCATCTTGCTGCTGGTCACCCTCAAAGGAATCCGAGCGGACCTTTACAGTGCAGCCAAGGTCGATGGCGCAAACGCTTGGCAGCGTTTTATACACATCACGTTGCCACAACTTGTCCCAGGGTTTGCACTTGTGATGATTTATGAGTCCATGATGGCCATCCGTCATTTCGACCTGTTCTTCATCCTCACGGAAGGGGGCCCGGCTGATGCCTCGCATGTGGTGGCCTGGCAGGTATACGTGGAAACTTTTCGAAAGTTGGCCTTTGGAACGGGTTCTGCCTTGGCCTACATCATGGCGGTAGCAACGTTCTTGCTGGCTTATTTCGTAATTCGCAGCACTAGCAAAAAACTCTGATCGATCCAGTTCGGGAGCCCATCTATGACATCCTTTTTGCCCGGTCGGCGTACGGTACTGTTTATCGGATCACTGATTTTTTCCCTTTATGTACTGGCTCCAATCGCATGGCTGGTTTCCTCCTCATTTCAGTCGGAGGCGGAGATTACATCCGTTCCTCCGCACTGGATTCCGGAGGATCCGACAATTGAAAACTTTGAGGCGATTTTTAAATCAAGCTCAAAGGTTGTTACCTATGAGACCCGCAAGCAAGGAGACACCGCGACGGGGGGGTTTATCCCTTCTACTGCAGCTAATTTACTGCCGTCGATGAAAAACAGCTTCTTAGTGGCGCTGGCTGTGGTGGTACTTAACCTTTTAGTAGGCGTACCTGCTGCCTATGCATTGGCAAAAATCCGTTTTATTGGCCGAAGCACATCAATTTATTTCATGCTGAGTACGCGGGTTATCCCAGACATTGCCCTGGTTGTCCCATTCTTTTTGTTTGTCCAAAAACTAGGATTGATGGACAACCTTTTCTCCTTGATCATCACTTACCTAGCGATCACGGTGCCCTTCAGTATTTTTATCTTGACGGGCTACTTTGAATCGCTACCAGACGAGCTTGATAAGGCAGCACGTGTTGACGGGTGTTCACGTTTACAGACATTGCTGCTGGTCTACATGCCTCTAGCCTTACCTTCCTTGGTCGCAGTTATCTTGTTCGCATTCCTAACCAGTTGGAATGAGTTCCTGCTGGCCTTGATGTTCACTCAGACACCAGCCTCGCAAACTATGCCTATCGTCGTGGCCTCTTTCACCTCTGATTTCAATATCAGCTTTTCTTTCATCAACGCAGCCGGAGTTATGGCCATCTTGCCGCCCGTCATCGTTGCCATAATTTTCGAGCGCTACATAGTCTCTGGCTTGACCGCCGGAGCCGTCAAGGGCTAAGCCCGTCTTAAGGAATTTGTCTTGGCCAAAATAAAGTTTGAATCTGTCGGGAAAAAATACCCCAACGGGTTTATTGCATTGGAAAACCTGAATCTGGACATTGCGGACAAGGAATTTCTTGTTCTGCTCGGTCCTTCCGGTTGCGGCAAATCAACCACCCTCAACATGATTGCGGGCCTTGAAGACGTGACCGATGGGAACCTCTTTTTTGACGGCGAAGTGATGAACACAGTGCCGCCGCATCAGCGCGATGTAGCAATGGTCTTTCAGAGCTATGCCCTTTATCCACACAAATCAGTTTACGAAAACATCGCATTTGGTCTAAAAATGCGTAAGTTTCCGAAGGACGAAATTGATCGTCGGGTTCGTGATGCTGCACGACGCTTAGAAATCGAGCCTTTGCTCGATCGTCGTCCTGACCAACTTTCAGGCGGACAGCGTCAGCGGGTTGCGTTGGGTCGCGCAATGGTGCGCAAACCACAGGTCTTCCTGATGGATGAGCCGCTATCAAATTTAGACGCGGCCTTGCGTATTTCTATGCGTGCGGAGATAAAGCACTTGCACCAGGCCATGCAAACCACGTTTGTCTATGTGACGCACGACCAGGCCGAAGCGCTGACGCTGGCCGACCGGATCGTCGTTATGAAGAGCGGCGTGGTCCAGCAAATTGGTGTACCCGACGAGATTTACGAACGCCCGCGCAACATGTTCGTCGCGTCATTCCTGGGCAACCCGCCGATCAACTTCCTGGAGGGGCAGCTGCGCATTCGCGACAGCCGCTTGGGCTTTGAACGCGGCGCGCTTCGTGTGGAACTGCTGCCGGAGATGGCCGATAAGCTGAACGGCCAGGCCGGACGCGAGGTCGTTCTCGGCCTGCGCGCGGAAGATGTCGTGGAGTCGGAGGCGCCAGAGACCGGCGCTTCGCTCACAGGGCGTGTGGCTTCGGTCCTGCCTGTGGGCTCAGACCAGTTCCTTGACATGGAGCTGGAGGGTACTCGCCTCTTTTTGCGCCTGGGCAAGGAGTGCCGTTACCGCGAGGGCGACACCGCCGCCCTGGGCATCAACCTCAACCGCCTGCACCTGTTTGACAAGGCGAGCACGCAAAGCATTCTCTGGTCCTGACCTGTTTAGCGTCGTGAAGCCTATAGCATTTACCTACCACCGGCCTACGTCCCTGGACGAAGCCCTGGACCTGCTCGCGCAGTGGGGCCCGGAGGCCAGGCTGCTGGCGGGCGGGCAGAGCCTGGGGCCCATGCTCAACTTGCGGGTTGCCCGGCCGGCGCATGTGATTGATGTGAATGACCTGACCGAATTCGCCTATGTGCGGGAAGCTGGCGATGCGGTGGACGTGGGCGGCCTCACGCGCCATTACCAGTTGGCCGGCTCACCGGCATTGCTCAGGCACTGCCCGTTGTTGCCGCAGGCGGCGCGCACCATCGGCCACTACGCCATCCGCCAGCGCGGCACGCTGGGCGGGAGCCTTGCCAATGCGGATCCTGCGGCGCAGCTGGTATTGGTGGCGGTGACGCTCGATGCACGCCTGACGCTGGCGCGGCGCGATGGCAGGCGTGAGGTCACTGCGAAGGATTTTTTTCAGGCAGCCATGACCACGGCGCTGCAGCCGCAGGAGATGCTGCTGTCGGTACGCTTTCCAAAATTAAATGTGGGCGAGGTCTGTGCCTACCGTATGTTCAACCGCCGTCATGGCGACTATGCGCTGGTGGCGGTGGCCACAACGCTGGCCGTGCAGGATGGCCTGGTCCAGCGTTTGCGGCTTGCTATCAGCGGCACTGCGCCATTACCCGAGCGCCTTGACGCAGTGACCGCGGCGTTTGAAGGTCGCCCCGTGACCAGCGCTTGGCCAACGGAGGTCGCGGATGCGGTCGTCAACGCTGTCCAGCCCGACGATGACGAGCGCGTGCCCGCCACCTACCGCCGCGAACTGGCGCACACCCTCACAGTGCGTGCCCTGACGCGCGCCCTTGAAAAACTGGAAGGCGTATCGGTATGAGCTTTGAAAAAGCCATCACCCTGACCGTCAACGGAAGCAACCTGACGTTCGAAGCCGAGCCGCGCAAGCTGCTGTCCGATGCATTGCGGGACGACTGCCACCTGACGGGTACGCATGTGGGTTGCGAGCACGGCGTCTGCGGCGCCTGCACCGTGCTGGTCGATGGCCGGGCCACCCGTGCCTGCTTGACCTATGCAGTGCAGATGGAGGGCCATGAAATCACCACCATCGAGGCGGTAGGCAAGCCAGGGAGTCTGTCGGTGCTGCAGCAGGCGCTGCACGAGTGCCACGGACTGCAATGCGGCTTCTGCACGCCCGGCATCGTGATGACCTTCGAGGCATACCTGAAAGAAAACCCGGATCCGAGCGAATCGCAGATCCGCGAAGTGCTCTCAGGCAACTTGTGCCGCTGCACCGGCTACCAGAACATTGTCAAAGCGATTGCGCTGGCCGCCAGCCGGATGCGGGAGGCAGAGCACCATGGCGGCTGAAGAGTTCCGCCACATCGGCAAGCCGCATCCGCGCACGGAAGATGCGCGCCTTGTCACCGGGCGGGGCAAGTACATCGACGACATCGTATTGCCCAATGCCTTGCACGCCTGCTTCGTACGCTCACCCCATGCGCATGCGCGTATCAGCGGCATCGATGCGGCGCAGGCGCTGTCGATGCCCGGTGTGGTGGCTGTGTACACCGGAGAGGACCTTGCGAAATGGACAGCGCGGCACCGCATGGCACCGGCCATCGACGGTTTGAAGCCGATGGAGATGGACACCCTGCCGATCCACAAGGTGCGTTTTCAGGGCGACCCTGTAGCCTGCGTGATCGCCACCAACCGCTACCTGGCCGAAGACGCGGCAGAAGCAGTGGAAGTGGACTGGGAGGTACTGCCCGCCGTAACATCCATGACACGGGCGATGCTCCCCGGTGCGCCGCTGGTGGACGACGCGTTACGGGACAACCTTGTGTCACACCAGCATGCCGTTCATGGCGAACCAGCAGCTGCCATGGCTGCGGCGCATCGCGTTGTCGTGTCTACCTTCTCGCAGCATCGGCAAACGCACTTGCCAATCGAGACGCGGGGCTGCATTGCAGACTGGGACGCGGGCCGCGGGCACCTGAATTTTCATGTCGGCACGCAGGTGCCGCACCCATACCGCACGACGCTGGCTGCACGCCTGCGGTTGCCCGAGTCCAAGGTCACGGTCATGTCGCCTGACGTGGGCGGAGGGTTTGGCCAGAAGATCGCCCTGTACCGCGAAGAGCTGACGGTGGCGGCCGCCTCGATCCAGCTGGGCCAGCCGGTGCGCTGGCGTGAGGACAGGATGGAGAACCTCATGGCCTCTTCACAGGCCCGGGAGGACTTTTGCCGCACTCGCGTGGGGGTGGACGCCGCGGGCCAGGTGCTCGCGCTAGAGCTGGAGATCACCGAAGACTTTGGCGCCTACAGCTTCTACCCCGGCAACTACCTCGCGCGAGTGGTGGCGATGATCATCACCGGGCCTTACCGCGTTGCCCATTACTCCTACGATGTCAAGGTTGTGCTGACCAACAAGGTGGGTAACGCCCCGATGCGCGCACCCATGTCGGTGACGAGCTGGGTGATGGACGGCACGCTGGACGCCGTGGCGCGCGAGCTGGGCCTGGACCCGATGGCGGTGCGCCGTATTAACATGCTGCGGCCCGAAGAGTTGCCCTACACCATGGCCACGGGCGAGGTGCTGGACGACGTGACGCCCATCGCCACCATGGAGGCGGTGCTGGCGGCCGTGGACTACCCAGCGCTGCGCCAGCGCCAGCAGCATGCCCGCGCGCAGGGTCGCTGGCTGGGCATCGGTTTGTGCAATGTGGTGGAGTCCACAACCTATGGTTCGAAGTTCTATAAGTCGGCAGGGATTGCGGGCTCAGGCCATGAGGCGGCGTGGGTCCGCATCGAACCTTCGGGTTGGGTCAATGCCGCGGTGGGCCTTGGGGCGTCGGGGCAGGGGTATGAAACGTCGCTGGCCAATGCGGTTGCTGAAGGGTTAGGCGTTGCGCCTGCCAAAGTGCGCCTGCACTTGGGTCACACCGACATCGCCCCTTACGGCATGGGAAGCCGTGGCGCGCGTGGAGGCACTGCTGGCGGCGGTACCCTATACCTTTGTGCGCAGCAGGCGCGCGATGTGGTGCTGAAGATCGCTGCCCACACGCTGGGGCTTGCCGATGGCGTGAAGCTGCGGATGGTCGAAAGCCGTGTACAGCAGCGGGGAGGCGAGGCGTGGGCCGATACCCGGCTGGCGCTGGAAGACATCGCCCACATCGCCTACCTGGACCCGACGGCTCTGCCGCCCGGCGTCAACCCGGGGCTTGAATTCCACCTGACTTACGACCCGCCGCCAATGACCTATTCCAACGCCTGCCACGCATGCGTGGTGGAGGTGGACGGCGCGACGGGTGCCGTGCGGATCGAGCGCTATCTGGCGGCGGAAGACTGCGGCACTGTACTCAGCCCGGTGGTGGTGGAAGGGCAACAACACGGGGCGATTGCCATGGGCCTATCGGGCGCGCTGTTCGAGCAGGTGGACTATGACGAGGCATCGGGCCAAAACCTCTCAGGCACGTTGGCCGATTACCTGGTGGCCACCTCGCTCGAAATTCCGCATATCGAGCTTATCGCCATGCACACGCCCAATTCAAGGACGCCGGCTGGTATTAAGGGCATGGCTGAAGGCGGCGTGATGGGCTCGATTGGCGCTCTTACCAATGCTGTCAACGACGCGCTGGCGCACCTGGGCGTCACCGTCAATCAACAACCCCTGACGCCGATGTATTTACGCAAGCTGATGCGTGACGCGCAGACACATACTCAAGAGGCACCTCAATGAACGCAACAGTATCCAAAGCCCGCGTCGGGTTCATCGGCCTGGGCATCATGGGCCAGAGCATGGCGGGCCACCTGCTGGCGGCCGACTATCCCTTGGCCGTTTATAACCGAAGCGCTGATAAGGCTGCGGCGCTGACGGCCAAAGGGGCTACGCCTTGCGCCACGCCCGCGCAAGTAGCGCAGCAGTCGGACGTGATCATCACTATGGTCGGATACCCCAGCGACGTAGAGCAGGTTTGGCTAGGCGCTGAAGGGCTCATTGCGAATGCGCGCAACGCGCTGCTGATCGACATGACGACGTCCAGCCCGGCGCTTGCCAAACGGCTGGCGGAGGAGGCTGTCAAGGCTGGGCATCAGGCGCTGGATGCGCCGGTGTCGGGTGGGGACGTGGGCGCGCGTGAGGCCAAGCTTTCCATCATGGTGGGCGGTGAGGCGGCGGCCTTTGACACGGCGCTGCCGATCCTGCAGCTCATGGGTACCAATATTGTCCACATGGGCGGGGCTGGTGCGGGCCAGCACACCAAGATGAGCAACCAGATCGTCATTGCCTCCACAATCATGGGTGTGTGTGAAGGGCTGGCGTATGCCGAAGCGGCCGGCCTCGATTCAGGCGCGCTGCTCAAGTGCATTGGTGGCGGCGCAGCCGGCGGCTTTCAACTCAACGTGATGGGCGCGCGCATTGCCAACGGCGACTTTGCGCCCGGGTTTTTTATCGAGCATTTTTTGAAAGACTTGGGTATTGCGCTGGCCGAGGCCGAAACTCTGGGGCTTGATTTGCCCGGCTCCACACTGGCTCGCAAGTTGTATGACGAACTGGCTGGCAAGGGCCTGGGGCGGCTGGGTACGCAGGCCTTGTTCCAACTCTACTCTGCTGGAGGCTGACCATGGAATTCACTGGCGAACACCGCCTGCCCGTGGGGCAGCAACGGGTGTGGGAAGCGTTAAACGATCCGTCCGTGTTGCAGGCCAGCATTGCCGGTTGCAGCCAGCTAGACAAGCTGTCGGACACCGAGTTCACCGCTGTGGTCACGAGCAAGGTGGGGCCGATTTCCGTGACCTTTCGCGGCGCTGTTGAGCTGACTGAGCTCGACGCTCCCAACGGCTACACCCTGACCGGGCGAGGACAGGGCGGCGCCGCAGGGTTCGCGCGGATGACGGCGCGCGTGGCGCTAGAGCGGGAAGCTGATGAGGAAACACTGCTGCGTTACACGGCGCAAGCTGAGGTCGGCGGCAGGCTCGCCAGCGTAGGGGGACGGCTTGTACAAAGCGTGGCGAAAAAAAATGCGGATGATTTCTTTGCGTCATTTACGCGGCAGTTGACAGGTGAGCACCTGCCAGCGGTCCCTGTAAATGAAAATACAACTGCTGTTGACAGGTTGAAAATGATGGCTGCACCGGCCACTTTGTCATCGCCCGCAGGGGGCGGATTGGGTGCGCCGGTGCCTGCGTGGCTAGTCGTATTCTGCACTGCATTAGGGGCAGCGCTGGGGTACTGCGTCGCGCTCCTGTAGCCGTAACTTAACTGTCTATAAGAAAGTGTTGGAGTCCATGAACCTGATGAAAAACGACAGTCAATGTCGGCTCTGAGGCGATCGGTTCGAACTCTTGGAATTACGCTTTGTCGTCGGAAGCAGTCGTTCATCAACGATCGATTCCTGTCAGACGCCTTGGTCGATTTCGACCAAGGAGAACTGGTCATTTCAGGCAAGCTGGTCAGGAATTCCCGCATCAATGGTCCGTGATTTCCGGAATACGCATGCAACGATGGCTTTGTAGCCTTGTAGGGTGTTTAGGTTTTGGTTGTTGGCTGTTGGCCGCTTGCGCATCAGCATCGACCTTGCCCCAAGGCCTTTGGCAACGTGCCGGTCCGGGCACAGTTGCCAAATGCTACAAAATAAATAGCTGCTCGCGCATATATCCATTAGGTCTCAGGCACTTTTAATACTTAAAAAAGCCTAAAAATCACTCAACTCGAGTCACTGATGCAGGTTTAAACCCCAAATCAGCTGCCTTGCCTTTGCGGGCACGGGCGGCTCTGGCGTTGTTCAGGCTGCGGATCTCCAGCGTTTCGTCACGCGCTTTGCCGCCACGGCCGATGCCGGCGATGCGCACGCTGCGGGTGTAGGCGGCTGAGCCTGCCAAGGTGTCTTTGTCGTCCAGGTCAATCAGCATCAGGCCGCGACCGCCGCCTGCCATTTGTTTGAGCTCCGAAATCTCAAACGTCAAAATGCGGCCTGCGGTGGATGCGCAAGCCACATGGGTGGCGGGGTTCAATGGCAGGCTGCCCGATGTGCCCGATGCGTGCGAAGGTTTGCAGATCGACTCACCCTCGGCGCAGCTGATAAACGCCTTACCGGCTTTGGGCCGGGAGGTCATGGTGTCGACGCTGGCCAAAAAGCCGTAGCCCCCGCTGCTGGACAACAGCAGCGTGGCGTTGGCGGGGCCTGCAAAGTAATACAGCGGCTGCGTGCCCGATTCAAGCTCAATCAGGGTGGTGACGGGCTGGCCGTCGCCGCGTGCGCCGGGCAGCAGGGCCACGGCAACAGAATAGACGCGGCCAGTACCTTTACTGGCACTGCCAAACACCAGCAGCGTGTCAACCGTGCGGCATTCAAAAGTGCCGTACAGGCCGTCGCCTTCTTTGAAGGCAAAGCTGGCAGCGTCATGGCCGTGGCCGCCGCGAGCGCGTATCCAGCCCTTGCTGCTGACGACCACGGTGACAGGCTCGTCGATGACCTTGACTTCGAGCACGGATTTTTTCTCGGCCTGAATCAGCGTGCGGCGCGGGTCAGCAAACTGCTTGGCATCTGCCTCGATTTCCTTGACCATCAGGCGTTTGAGCGCTGACGGGTTGCCCAAGATTTCCTCAAGCTTGCTTTGTTCTTCGCGCAGGGTTTTGAGCTCTTGCTCGATCTTGATGGCTTCCAGCCGGGCCAGTTGGCGCAGGCGGATTTCAAGGATGTCTTCGGCCTGCCTGTCACTGAGCTTGAAGCGCTCAATCAGCGCGGCTTTGGGCTCGTCTGACTGGCGGATGATGGCGATGACCTCGTCGATGTTGAGCAACACCAGCGCGCGGCCTTCCAGAATATGGATGCGGTCCAGCACCTTGGTCAGGCGGTGCTGGGAGCGCCGGGCGATGGTGCTTTGCCTGAAGTCAATCCATTCGGTCAGCATGTGCCGCAGCGACTTTTGCGCGGGCCGTCCGTCCAGGCCGATGAGGGTGAGGTTGATCGGCGATGAACTCTCTAAACTGGTGTGGGCCAGCAGCGTGTTGATGAGCTCGCTTTGCTCGATGCGGCTGGTTTTGGGCTCAAACACCAGGCGCACCGCGGCTTCTTTGCCGGACTCGTCACGCACCACATCCAGCACCGCCAGCAGGGTTTGCTTGAAACTCAATTGGTCCGCGCTCAGCGCTTTTTTGCCGAGCTTGATTTTCGGGTTGGTCAGCTCTTCAATTTCTTCCAGCACCTTTTGGGTGCTGACGCCAATCGGCAGCTCCGTGACCACCAGTTGCCACTGGCCACGGGCCAGGTCTTCAATCTTCCAGCGGGCGCGCACCTTGAGCGAGCCACGGCCGGTGCTGTAGGCCGCTGCAATGTCAGCAGCACTGGAGATGATTTGCCCACCACCGGGGTAGTCTGGCCCGGCAATGATGCTGTACAGCTCGTCGTCGGCTAGCTTGGGGCTTTTGATAAGAGCGATGCAGGCGTCAGCCACTTCGCGCAGGTTGTGGCTGGGGATTTCGGTGGCCAGGCCGACCGCAATGCCGCTGGCGCCATTGAGCAGGGTGAAAGGCAGGCGCGCAGGCAACTGGCGCGGCTCTTCAAAGGATCCGTCGTAATTGGGAATAAAGTCCACCGTGCCTTCGTCCAGCTCGTCGAGCAGCAAGCTGGTGATACGGGCCAGGCGCGCTTCGGTGTAGCGCATGGCGGCAGCGCTGTCGCCGTCCCGGCTGCCAAAGTTACCCTGACCATCGACCAGTGGGTAGCGCTGGCTGAAGTCTTGCGCCATGCGCACCATCGCGTCGTAGGCGGCGCTGTCGCCATGCGGGTGGTATTTGCCCAAGACATCGCCGACCACCCGGGCGCTTTTGACGGGCTTGGCGCCGGTGGCGCCGTTGGCCCCGCCAAAGCCCAGGCCCATGCGCGACATGCTGTACAAAATGCGCCGCTGGACGGGTTTTTGGCCGTCACAGGCGTCAGGCAGCGCACGGCCCTTGACCACGCTCAAAGCGTATTCAAGATAGGCGCGCTGGGCGTAGGCAGAAAGCGAATCCTGGTCGGCCGATTCAGGGCTGGCAGGGGAGGCGTCGGGGGTAAAAAGATCCATCGGGAATAAAAACCTGGAAAGCTTGCGAAAGCGTGGATGTTAATGGTGGGCGTCGGTCTCAAGCGGTTCGGCGATGTTGTCATCGACGTTCATCGCCAAGATGCTGGGTGAACGGTGATTCGGCGGCCAGGCCGAGCAGGCCTGCAGCAATCCGAGCACAAACAAATCGCGATCGAGCATCAAGGTCAGCACTGACTTACTTGGCTTTGGACTCGGGAAAAGACAGTGGCTCATCAGGCACGGCGACCAGCAATGGCGGCATGTTGCTGCGGCCCTGAACACTGGGTACGCCGCCCATCATTTCCATGCGTACCCGGCCCGGTGTTTCAACGTGTACCCGGCCCGATATTTCCATGCGTGCCCGACCCGGTACTTTGCGCGCCTCGATCACCGCCACCGGTGGCTTGAGGTGGCCGTACAGCTGCATCACGGTTTTGACATAGTTTTTGGTTTCCGGGTAGTTTGGGATTTTGTTCCCGGCGCGCTGCACCGCGCCCTCGCCTGCGTTGTAGGCGGCCAAGGCCAATTCAAGCTGGCCCGGGAACAACCTGATCAGGTAGCGCAAGTAGGCAGTGCCGGCGCTGATGTTGGTCTTCGGGTCGGTCAGTTTTTTCTGAATCGGTATTGTTTTGTCGGCTTTCACGCCAAAACGCTCTGCCGTCGGGGGCATCAACTGCATCAGGCCCACCGCGCCTTTGGGTGATACGGCATGCGTATCGAAACCGGATTCAGTGGCGATCAGTGCCTGAATCAATTCGTAGTCAATGCCGTGAGTTTGTGCCGCGTCCTTGAGCAGGTGCTTGACCGCCTTGTAATTGGGCGACACATCAAAGAAGGCCAGCAGTTTGGTAGGCGCTCTCGCGCTGCTAGCAGGCTGGATGACGTCAGGTGGGCTTTTGTCAAGCGGCGTCAGGGACGACCTATCGGATTTTTCGATCGAAAAACTCTCGCCACCTTTGAAGAAAAGTTCATAGCGCTCGTCGAGCTTTTGAGTTGAAAAATGCGCCACACCCTTGGCATCGACATAACCCCAGATGTCGGCCAAGGCCGGCAGCGCGACCACACCCAGCAACAGCGCGACCAGGGTGCTGGCAAGGCGATTGTTCAGGCGAGTCAAAGCAGGAGGCATCAGACGTCAATTTCTACGGCATCACCGTGTAGTTCCATCAGTTCGCGGCGTGCCGCAGCTTCGCCCTTGCCCATGAGTTTGGTGATCAAACCTTCGGTTTGTAAAAAACTCTGGTTGCCCAGTTGCACGGGCAGCAGGCGGCGGGTGTCTGGGTTGAGTGTGGTTTCCCACAATTGTTCCGCATTCATTTCACCCAGGCCCTTGAACCGGCTAATGCTCCACGACGCCTCTTTGACGCCTTCTTTACGCAACTTGTCCAGAATAGCCGTTAACTCACCGTCATCCAGCGCGTACGCCTTCGATGCCGGCTTTTTACCCCGCGCCGGCGCGTCCACTCTGAACAGTGGCGGACGGGCAACAAACACATGGCCAGCTTCGATCAGCTTGGGGAAGTGCCTGAAAAACAGCGTCAACAGCAGCACCTGAATGTGGGAGCCATCGACGTCGGCGTCGCTCAGTATGCAGACCTTGCCGTAGCGCAAGCCGCTCATATCGGGCGCATCATCGGGCCCGTGCGGGTCAACGCCAATCGCCACGGCAATGTCATGAATCTCGGTATTGGCAAACAGCCGGTCGCGTTCAACCTCCCAGGTGTTCAGCACCTTGCCGCGCAACGGCAGTATGGCCTGGCTTTCCTTGTCGCGACCCATTTTGGCGCTGCCGCCGGCTGAGTCACCCTCGACCAGAAACACCTCGTTATGCGCCAAGTCCTTGCTTTCGCAGTCGGTCAGCTTGCCGGGCAACACGGCCACGCCAGAGCCCTTGCGCTTTTCAACCTTCTGGCCAGCTTTTTGCCGGGTTTGGGCAGCGCGAATCGCCAGCTCGGCCAGTTTTTTGCCGTAGTCCACATGCTGGTTGAGCCACAGCTCAAGCGCCGGCCGCACATAGCTGGACACCAGCCGCACCGCGTCGCGGGAATTGAGGCGTTCTTTGATCTGCCCCTGAAACTGGGGGTCCAGCACCTTGGCGCTCAGCACATAGCTGGCACGCGCAAACACGTCTTCAGGCAAAAGCTTGACGCCCTTGGGCAACAGCGAATGCAGTTCGACAAAACTTTTGACGGCGGTAAACAGCCCGTCGCGCAGGCCGCTTTCGTGCGTGCCGCCTGCGCTGGTCGGGATCAGATTGACGTAGCTTTCGCGCACCGGCTGGCCGTCTTCGGTAAAAGCCACGCACCAGTCAGCGCCCTCGCCCTCGGCAAAGGTGTCGTGCGAAGCGTCGGCAAAGCCCTTGCCCTCGAACATCGGAATGACCAGGTCGCCGTTGAGTGTTTGGGCCAGGTAGTCGTGCAGGCCGCCCTTGTACAGCCAGGTTTGGCTGTCTCTGGTTTTCTCGACCATTAACGTGACAGACACGCCGGGCATCAGCACCGCCTTGCTGCGCAGCAAATGCGTCAGCTCATGGATGGGCAGAACTGAGGATTCGAAATACTTGGCATCGGGCCAGGCGCGTACCGAGGTGCCTGATTTGCGGTCGCCTTCTGCGGCAGCGTCAAACTTGCGCAGGTGCAGCTTTTCAATCACGTCGCCGCCCGAAAACACCAGTTTGGCAACCATGCCTTCGCGATAAGACGTGACCTCCAGCCGCTTGGACAACGCATTGGTCACACTGACGCCCACGCCATGCAAACCGCCTGAAAAGCTGTAGGCACCGCCTTTGCCCTTGTCAAACTTGCCGCCCGCATGCAGCCGGGTGAAGACCAGCTCAACCACCGGCGCTTTTTCTTCGGGGTGCAAACCGTACGGAATGCCGCGGCCATCGTCGTCCACACTGACCGAGCCGTCGGTGTGCAGCGTGACTTTGAGTTTTTTCCCGTAGCCAGCCAGCGCTTCGTCGGCCGAGTTGTCCAGCACTTCCTGAATGATGTGCAGGGGGTTGTCAGTGCGGGTGTACATGCCCGGCCGCTGCTTGACGGGCTCCAGGCCCTTGAGCACGCGGATCGAGCTTTCGGAGTACTCAGGCACTGCCGCTGCTGAAACGGCTGATGAAACGAAAGAGGGTTTGGATGCCATAAGTGGTCGGTATTTTCGCGCCATTGTAGATGGGAAACAAATTCAAGCTGTATAAATAAACAGCTCTCAGGTATGGCCAGTTTGCGGGGTGAGCGCAGCCATCTGGCGGCACAGTTAAAGTCAGGGCATGACTTCAGACACCACAAACCCACCCAAAAAACTCTCGATGGCCCAAGTTCTGGCCTGCGGCGCTGCCATCGTGACCCTGTCCGTGGGCATTCGCCACGGCTTTGGCCTGTGGCTGCAACCCATCACCCAAGCCCAGGGCTGGACGCGGGAAACCTTTGCATTTGCCATCGCCATTCAAAATCTCTCCTGGGGCGTTTGCGGCATTTTTGCCGGCATGCTGGCGGACAGACTGGGCGCCTTCAAGGTTCTGCTCGGTGGCACGGTGCTTTATTCCTTGGGTCTGGCGGGCATGGCTTTGTCGCCGACAGGCTTGATGTTCACGCTGACGACGGGTGTGCTGATTGGCGCGGCGCAGGCGGGGACGACCTACGCGGTGATTTACGGCGTCATCGGCCGCAATATTTCTGCTGAAAAGCGCTCATGGGCGATGGGCGTTGCGGCAGCGGCGGGCTCTTTCGGCCAGTTTTTGATGGTACCGTTTGAAAGTTTTTTGATCAGCAGCATCGGCTGGCAGCAGGCGCTGTTGATTCTGGCGGCTGCGGTGCTGCTCATCATGCCGCTGGCGCTGGGCCTGCGGGAGGGCGGCTTTTCAGGCGGGCAAGCCCCCAAGCGCGACCAAACCATCATCCAGGCGCTGCGTGAAGCCTTCAAATACCCCAGCTTTCAGTTGCTGATGGCGGGCTATTTTGTCTGCGGCTTTCAGGTCGTGTTTATTGGTGTGCACATGCCGAGCTACCTCAAAGACAAAGGCCTGTCACCCCAGGTGGCGGGCTACGCGCTGGCGCTGATTGGCCTGTTCAACGTGTTTGGTACTTATGCGGCAGGCGCGTTGGGCCAGCGAATGGCCAAAAAGAACATCCTGGCCTTTATTTACTTTGCCAGAGCGGTGGTGATTGCGGTGTTTATTGCCGCGCCGCTCAGCCCCATGAGCGTGTACATTTTTTCCTGTTTCATGGGCCTGCTGTGGCTGTCTACCGTGCCAGCCACCAACGCGGCTGTAGCGCAAATTTTTGGCGTGGCGCATTTGTCCATGCTCAGCGGTTTTGTATTTTTCAGCCACCAGATTGGTTCTTTTTTGGGTGTCTGGCTGGGCGGTATGCTGTACGACAAGACCGGCAGCTATGACATCGTCTGGTACATCACGATCGCGCTCGGCGTGTTTGCCGGCTTGATCAACCTGCCGGTGCGTGAAGCGCCGATTCATCGCCCGAGCGTCGGGCAACAGCCGCAAAGCGCCTAACATGAAGCGCCAGCGCTTGGCCCGGATCAGCGCCTGGCTGGCTGCCAGCGCCGTGCTGCTTGGCGTGTTTGCGATGTACATCCAGCCAGACTTTTTGGTGGTGCTCGCCAATCAGGTCTGGGCCTGTTTTTAGCTCCTTTTAAGCATTTTTAACCTAAAGCCTAATCATTGCGGACGCTGAGAGCTATGAAAACTATAGTGATTACTGGTGCTTCCGACGGCATAGGGGCTGAACTGGCGCGGCAACTGGCCAAGCGCCACAGCGCCCAACTGGGACTGGTGCTGGCGGCCAGGAACGAGGCGCGACTGGCGCAAGTGGCCGGCCAGTGCGCCGCTTTCGGCGCTCAAACGCTGGTGGTGCCCACAGATGTCTCGCTGGAGCCCGCCTGCCGCGCCCTGATCGCTCTGGCCATGGCGCGGTTTGGCCGGATCGATGCGCTGATCAACAACGCGGGCATATCGGCACAGGCGCTGTTCGGTGATGTCAAAGCCGATGACATCGGCTGGTACGAGCAGCTGATGCGCATCAATTTGTGGGGCAGCGTGTGGTGTACCCACGCTGCGCTGCCGTACCTCAAGCAAAGCCGAGGCAGCATTGTGGCGGTATCCAGCTTGGCCGGCTTGTTTGGCGTGCCGGGGCGCACCGCCTACAGTGCGAGTAAATTTGCGATGACAGGTTTTTTTGAAGCGCTGCGCGCCGAGCTGAAAACCGCGGGTGTCAGCGTGACAACCGCCTACCCCGGCGTGGTGGCCACGAAAATCCGCCACCACGGCCTGAACGCAGCCGGTCAGGCAGCGGGCTCCAGCGGCTTGAAAGAAGACAAGGCCATGTCGGTGGAAGAATGTGCGCGTTTGATCTTGAACGGCATGGACGCACGTCAACGCGATGTGGTGATGTCGGCCAAAGGCAAGCTGGGCCGCTGGCTCAAGCTGCTCGCCCCAGCGAGGGTCGAAGCCATGGCGCTGAATGCGCTCAAAGATGAGGTCAAGCCATCTTGAGCGCTGACTTGCTACACGGCACAGAGCCGCCGTCAGACTGGGTCAAGCGCTGGTCGCATCTGGTCCAAGCGCAGGGCACGGTGCTGGACGTGGCTTGCGGCCATGGCCGTCATGCCTGGTGGTTTTATGGCTTGAACCACAGGCTGACACTTGTCGACCGATCGCAGCCAGCGATGGATTCCATCGCGATTGCGGCAC
Organism: Comamonadaceae bacterium; assembly: GCA_947478725.1. Classification (GTDB taxonomy): domain Bacteria; phylum Pseudomonadota; class Gammaproteobacteria; order Burkholderiales; family Burkholderiaceae_C; genus Polaromonas. The sequence goes on along the minus strand of CANJWZ010000006.1, from coordinate 60,662 downwards.
CGGCCTGCGATAAGGTGGTGGCCGATATTGAAAATGGCCCCTGGCCTTTGACGGACCGGCAGTTTGATGCGGTGGTGGTGACGAACTATCTGTGGCGCCCCTTGATGCCGACACTGCTGGCCAGCCTGGCCCCGGGCGGGGTGCTGATTTACGAGACTTTTGCAGTGGGCAACGAAACCGTGGGCAAACCATCGCGTTCGGATTTTTTACTGCAGCCCGGCGAGCTGTTGCAAGTTTGCAAGCACTTGCGAGTAGTGGCCTTTGAAGACGGCTTTGTCCAGAGTGCTGGCAACACATCGCAGCGTTTTGTCCAGCGTATCGTGGCCATTCGTCAAGATGCTGTCAAAACCCCTCCCGCCCGCTACCTGCTGACTTAGAGGCGGCATCCTGACTAGGTAGAATGTGCCCTTGCTTTTACTGTTCCGTACAGACAATCCCTTCAAGACATGAAACCAATCACAGGCAGCATTGTTGCTTTGGCAACGCCCTTACACCCTGACGGTAGCGTAGACTACCCGACGCTGCGCAAGCTGGTGGACTGGCATGTGCTTGAGGGCACCGACTGCATTGGCGTTGTGGGCACGACCGGCGAGTCACCCACTGTCAATGTTGAAGAACATTGCGAGATCATTCGCGTGGCAGTCGAGCAAGCCAACAAACGGGTTCCCATCATGGCAGGTTGCGGTGCCAATTCAACCGCTGAGGCGATTGAGCTGGCCCGGTTTGCCAGAGGCGTTGGTGCTGATTGCCAATTGCAAGTGGTGCCCTACTACAACAAACCCACACAAGAGGGCCAGTACCAGCATTTCAAGGCCATTGCAGAGGCCACAGGTGATTTGCCCTGCGTGCTCTACAACGTGCCTGGCCGCACCGTCGCCGATATGCTGCACACGACTGTCATGCGCCTGGCCCAGGTGCCCGGCATTGTCGGGATTAAAGAAGCGACCGGGAATATCGAACGAGCGCAGTGGTTGATCAAGGAAGCACCCCAGGGCTTTGCTGTGTATTCGGGCGATGATCCGACCGCTGTTGCCCTGATATTGTGCGGCGGCCAAGGCAATATCAGCGTCACAGCCAATGTGGCCCCCCGACTGATGCACGAGCTGTGCATGGCGGCATTAGCTGGTGAGGCCAAAAAGGCCATGCAGCTCCAGATGACGTTGTTACCCCTGCACAAACATCTGTTTGTGGAGGCCAACCCGATTCCCGTCAAATGGGCGATGTCACGCATGGGCCTGTGCGGCCCGACACTGCGCCTGCCCATGACCCCGCTTGAAGCGTCGAACGAAGCCACTGTTGAAGGCGTACTGCGCGCCTGCAAGCTGATCTGATTTTTAAGGACCACCACGTGATGACTTTGCTCCAGCGCACATCAAGCCGCCTTTTTGCCTTCACACTGGCGGCCACAGGGCTCATGCTGACGGGTTGCTCGACGGTCGGTGATCTGATGCAAGGTGACAAGATCGACTACAAGTCCAGCGGAAAAGCGGGCCCTTCACTGGATGTTCCCCCAGACTTGAACCAGCTGAGCCGAGACACTCGCTACGTGGTACCCGGTGCGGCGGTCAGCGCCAATGCATATCAGGTCGGCCAAGCCACGCAGGCCGTTCCGGTGGCGGCAACCGTTGTCGGTGATGTCCGCATCGAGCGGGCCGGCAACCAGCGCTGGCTGGTCGTCAACCGCCCTGCCGACATGCTCTGGACACCCGTGCGCGACTTCTGGCTGGAGGGTGGTTTTTTGCTGGCGCAGGATCAAGAAAACCTGGGCATCATGGAGACTGACTTTGCAGAAAATCGGGCAAAAATTCCACAGGACTTCATCAGGTCCATGATTGGCAAGGTATTGGACGGTTTGTATTCGACCGGGGAGCGCGACAAATTTCGGACCCGTCTGGAGCGCAATGCGGCCGGCGGCACCGAGATCTACATCAGCCACCGTGGCATGGTCGAAGCAGTCAATACGCTGCGCGGCGGTGCGGGCGGCGACACCATCTGGCAACCACGCCCCGCTGACCCGGAACTCGAAGCCGAATTTCTGCGCCGCTTGATGGTCAAACTGGGCGTAACACAAGAGCAATCCAAAGCGCTGATCGCCTCTGGTGCACAACGAACCATTTCCCGCATCGGCAATGTCAATGGTTCTCCAGTGGTGCAAATCGACGAGGGCTTTGACCGTGCCTGGCGACGTGTTGGCTTGAGCCTGGACAGAACCGGCTTTACGGTGGAAGACCGCGACCGGGCCCAAGGCACCTACTTTGTCCGTTATGTAGACATCACATCCGATAAGAAAGAACCCGGATTTTTGTCCAAGCTTTTCAGCAGTGTGACACCCGCAGCAGCGCCGCTGAAATACCGCATCGCCGTCAAGAGCCAGGGCGAGGCAACGGTGGTTTCGGTCCTGAATGGACAAGGGGTTCCTGAAAGCTCAGCCAACGCGCAGCGCATCGTTCAGGTCATCGCAGACGACCTGAAATAAGGAAGCTGGTTGCGCTTCAAAAATCTGGGCAGCGGCAGCACAGGCAACGCGACAGTTGTTGAGACGTCGGGTAACAAGCCGCAACGACTGCTCGTTGATTGCGGTTTTGGGCTGAAGCAACTCGCAGACAGGCTGGCCCACGCCAATCTGTGCCCCAGCGACATTGACGCCATTTTCATTACCCACGAGCACGGCGACCATATCGGCTGCGCCACCGCACTGGCCTTGCGGCACAGCATACCGGTGTGGATGAGTCAGGGCACTTATGAAGCTATTTCATCGCCTGACCTGAAGGGCCTTCTGAGAATCGCCAAGGATTCTGAAGTCATCAATTTGGGAGACCTGCAGGTCATGCCTTTTACCGTGCCGCACGATGCCAGAGAGCCGCTGCAACTGACCTGCCAGCAAGGCAGCGACAAGCTGGGCGTGTTGACCGACCTGGGCCATGCCACAGCCCATGTGCTTCGTCATTTGCAGAATTGCCAAGCGCTGGTTCTGGAATGCAACCACGACACCGAACTGCTGGACAACTCAAGCTACCCCGTTTTTTTGAAACAACGTGTGAGTGGCCCCTATGGTCACCTGTCAAATACAGCGGCGGCCGAGATCGCCGCGCTGAGCAAGCATCCCGCTCTCAGGCTGGTGGTGGCAGCGCACCTGAGCCAGCAAAACAACCGGCCAGAGCTGGCACTCCATTGTCTGGGTCAGGTACTGGAATCCTCAACAGAACTTACCGTGGCGACAGCTGAGACGGGAGCAGCCTGGATGAGCGTGTAACCCACCGGAGCGCAAGGAAACGACAGGCGTAAAAAAGCCGCCCGGAGGCGGCTTTTCGAGAGACCTTGAAGAATTACTTCTTCACAGCGTCTTTAGCTGCGTCAGCTGCTTTTTTGGCAGCGTCGCCAGCAGCGTCCATAGCGCCGGCAGCAGCAGGTGCGGCAGCAGAAGCTGCAGGCGCAGCAGCAGCAGATGCGGCATCAGCAGGAGCTGGTGCAGGTGCTGGTGCTGGTGCAGCCACAGGTGCTGGTGCAGGAGCTGGAGCTGCTTCTTTTTTGCCGCAAGCAGCCAAAGCAAAGGCTGCAACCAGGGCGGCCAAAACGAGAGATTTGTTCATTTCACTATCCTTAAAATTAAAAAGAAAACAATTTCCGGAAATTGTCAAAGGCGTGCCAGTCAGAAACTATGCGGCAACTGTTTGACCAGACAAAAGGACTCGAGCTCTTGTGTCCAGCTTCTGATTATAGCCCGGATTAACGACATCCAAAAAAGTTGCAAAGCCAGCTAATCAGTCTGAGAGCCGCTGCGCGATCCTACAAACCCAGGGTCGTCGCCGCAAAAGAAGGTGAACTGAGCCTCAAGCATTCGTCCAGCCGCTCTTTCAGGGCGACTTTTCGCACCGGCTCACTGCCGCATACCCCGCTGCAGCGGGTCAGATCGAGCGTCTGAAACACCCAGACTGGGCTCCACAATGCGCTGGGCATGTCATCGTCCGACAGGGCTGCGGTAGCCCGGCATTCCACCAGATGGGCCCAGGTTCGCCTCCAGCCGACAAAACGGGCGTGTTTGCGCACGACTTGGTTGTAGTTTTTGGCGAGCATGGTCAGTTTGCGACCAGATTTTGACCAGTCATGCAACGATTGCGCAACACCACGTTCGCCCAGAGGCCAGGCTTCAAAGGTGCTGTCAGAAATAATGATCTCGCGCCAGCCCTGAGCCGCTGCAAAAGCGAAAGCAGCCCGGACCAGCGCTGTGAATTCCGCCGGCCCGCCAAATCGCCCTTGCGGCAAGGCGGCTAACGTTTCAATGCTTGCGTTGTTTGTTGTCACCAGACAGCTCCACCACCAAATGCAACCAGCCCTCGGCATACCAGTCGCCCAGCAAAGCCAGCGCGCCGCGACTGGCTTTGGCCCATGTGCTGGCTGGCAACTTACGCTGGTCAGCGAGCAAATGCATCAGCTGCGCATCACGGCCTTTGGCGCGGTAGCTTTCGCCGTTGATGAACACATGGTTTGCGTCGTACATCATGCGGGTTTTCGCGTCCAGCATCAGGCTTTGCCCGCTGGCTGAGCCGTTCCAGTCACCGCCCTCCTGTTCAAACCACACCTGCGCTTTGGGCGCCGTCATGACCTCGCCTAAAGCACAGGCCAGTGCCAGCGGGTCTTGCAAAGCATGCCGTACGGCATCGCTTGCAAATGTGATCAGCGCAGCGGGCAGTTCAGCGGGATGGGGCGTGGCGGCTTGGCCAGGGTCGCGGTACATTTTTTTCGGGCTACCGCTGGAGACATCGGCCTCTTCATCTTGATCTTCGCCAAACTCTGCCAGCTTGTGCAGCAGCTCGGCTGTCAGCTCCGACTGCACAGGCGCCTTGAAACCAATCGAATAGGTCATGCAATCTTGCGCCTTGCCGTACGCATCAACGCTGGCCTCAGCCACCCCCTCATGGGCGTAGCGCGGCGGCAGGTACAGCATGTCGCCTGCTTCCAGCACAAACTCCTGCTCGGGTTCAAACGTTTGCAAAATTTTCAGAGGCACACCGGCTTGCAGTGTCAAATCTTTTTGTTGGCTGATTTTCCAGCGACGCCGGCCGCTGGCCTGAAACAAAAAAACGTCGTAGCTGTCAAAGTGCGGGCCTACACCCCCATCAGGCGTGGCAAACGAAATCATCACGTCGTCCAGCCGCGCATCGGGCACAAACCGGAACCGCTGAAGCAACTGATGCACGCCGCCGTGATGCCCGTCCACACCTTGTACCAGCAAGGTCCAGCCGGGCTTGCTGATGGGCGGCAGGCCGCGCGACCCAAAAGGCCCGCTTTTCATCCGCCATGCATCACCTTCACGGTTGGCATTTTTAACAATCAGTCGCGACTCCACGCCTTCACTGGCCGCCAGCCTGAACAGCTCTGCACGACTGAGCAGCGGCTTGAAGCCGGCAATCGCGCCAGGCACCAGCAAGGGCTTTTTTTGCCAGTGGCGGCGCATGAATTGCACAGGCGACAGACCTGCAAGAAGGGGGAGAGCGTGATGTACATCCATGGGACAATTGTCGGATGAAAATCAACCCCCACTGCGTTGTCGGCCTGAGCTGGACGCTAAAAGATACTTTGGGCGAGATCCTGGACGAGCTCGACGAGCCGGTCGAGTTCTTGCTAGGCGGAGACGACTTGCTGGCCAAAATTGAGCAGCAATTGCAAGGCCACGAGGCAGGCGACCAGCTGGCTTTTCAGATGGAGCCCGAAGAAGCCTTTGGCGACTACGACGAAAACCTGGTGTTTTTAGAGCAGCGCCTGATCTTTCCTGCCGAGCTTGAAGAAGGCATGACCTTTGACGGCGCAGCCCTGCCCGCCGGAGCCAGCCCGGACACGCCCAAAGACAAAATCTACACCGTGACCGAGATTTATCCAGAGCACGTCGTGCTGGACGGCAACCACCCCTTGGCTGGCATCGCCTTGCGCCTGAGCCTGAAAGTCGAGTCGGTTCGGGAGGCTACTGAGGCAGAAGTTGGCCAAGGCTCACTTGGCACCGGGTTTTTCAAGCTGGAGCCGCTGGACTCATTGCCGCCAGACACCACGCTTCATTGAAGGCGGTTACCTTGCGCGGTAGTGAAGTCTGAAGAGCCTTGCACCATCTGTCCATTCCCGCCAAGAAATCGATGTACGGTGCCCCTCAACCGATGACAGGAGCAACTCACAAGGCCCAGCGTAGGGACGAGTGCCGTTAAGCCGTGAGGGAACCACCTGATGCAGCGGAAATACTGTCGCTCTAGCCATACTCTCAAACTTTGCCCGTCGACCCATACCCACCCTCTCCACGCTCACTCGCAGGAAAGTCCTGCACCACATTGAACTCAGCCTGCACCACCGGCACGATCATCAACTGCGCGATGCGCTCCATTGGCTCGATCGTGAAAGGCACATCGCTGCGGTTCCAGGCGCTGACCATCAACTGGCCCTGGTAGTCGCTGTCGATCAAACCGACCAGATTGCCCAGCACGATGCCGTGCTTGTGGCCCAAGCCCGAGCGCGGCAGGATGAGGGCGGCGTAACCCGGGTTATGCAGATAGATGGCGATGCCGGTGGGTACAAGCTGCCAGGCGTTGGCTGCCAGCGTTAACGGCTCGCTTAAACAGGCCCGCAAGTCCAGCCCAGCGCTGCCGGGTGTGGCGTAGTTGGGCAGCTTGTCCTGCAGCCGCGGGTCGATGATTTTGACGTCGATTTTCATGGCTTGTTCAAGTTTTATGGATTCGCTGGGCTATTTCTTTGACCAGCTGCCGCGCCAGCGCTAACTTGCTGGCCCTGGGCATTTCAGTGCTGCCCTGACCGTCAACCAAGAGCAGCGCATTGTGGTCTTGGCCAAAGGTGTCAGGGCCGATATTGCCGACCAACAGCGGTACGTCTTTGCGCAGGCGCTTGGCCTGGGCGTTTTCATGCAGGTCATGGCTTTCAGCGGCAAAGCCTACGCAAAACAGGGCGCCGCTCTTGGCGGCGGCTGACTGAGCCACTGTGGCCAGAATGTCCTGATTTTCAACAAAGGCCAGTTGGGGTGATTGACCCGAACCGTCTTTCTTGATTTTTTGATCTGAAGGCGCATCAGGTCGCCAGTCGGCCACTGCCGCAGTTGCTATGAATACCGTAGCGTCCTTGATAATTAAAATAACGGCTTCAAGCATATTGGATGCTGATTTCACGTCGATTCTGGCAACGCCGCGCGGCGTCGGCAAGCTGACCGGCCCGGCAACGAGTGTCACGTCTGCACCCGCCTCACGCGCGGCGCGTGCCATGGCAAAACCCATTTTGCCGCTGGATAAATTGGTGATGCCGCGCACCGGGTCGATGGCCTCAAAGGTCGGCCCGGCGGTGATCAGCAGACGCTGCCCAGCCAAAACTTTGGGGGTAAAAAAAGCAATCACGTCCTGCAGCAGTTCGTCTGGCTCCAGCATGCGGCCGTCGCCTGTTTCGCCGCAGGCTTGAAAGCCGCTGCCCACGCCCAGAACGGTAGCGCCATCCGCTTGCAGTTGCACCAGATTGCGCTGGGTGGCGGGGTGGGCATACATTTCGCGGTTCATGGCGGGGGCAAGCAGCAACGGCACGGTGTCGATGGGCCGGGCCAGGCACATCAGACTGAGCAAATCATCGGCCCGTCCGTGCAGCAACTTGGCCATGAAGTCGGCGCTGCACGGGGCAATCACGATAGCGTCGGCTTCGCGCGACAAATTGATGTGCGCCATGTTGTTGTCTTGTCTGGCGTCCCACTGGCTGGTAAATACCGGCCGGCCGCTCAAGGCTTGCATCGTGACAGGCGTGATGAACTGTTCGGCCGCCTCGGTCATCACCACCTGCACGGTGGCCCCGGCCTTGATCAACGCGCGGCACAGCTCGGCCGCCTTGTAGCAGGCAATGCCGCCCGACAGGCCCAGAACGATGTGTTTGCCATTCAATTCCAAAGCGTCAGCGCCGCCTGCAAAATTTGATAAAGAAGTCATGCCCCGCAATGTATCAGTTCACAAAACACCTGGGGCGTAAAAGACTCACCGCCTATAATCAACATTTCCCACCTCAGCAGGCGCCAGTCTGTGCCAAAAATGACCAAATTTGTCTTCGTCACCGGCGGTGTGGTGTCTTCCCTTGGCAAGGGAATCGCCTCAGCCTCTTTAGCTGCGCTGCTTGAATCGCGAGGCCTCAAAGTCACTCTCATCAAGCTGGACCCCTACCTGAACGTCGACCCGGGGACCATGTCGCCGTTTCAACACGGAGAGGTTTTCGTCACCGACGACGGTGCAGAAACCGACCTTGATTTGGGCCACTACGAGCGTTTTATTGAAACACGCATGAAAAAGGCCAACAACTTCACCACTGGCCAGATTTATAAGAGCGTGCTGGAAAAAGAACGCCGCGGCGACTACCTGGGCAAAACAGTGCAGGTTATTCCGCACGTGACCAACGAAATACAGGAATTTGTCAAACGTGGGGCCGGCTTTGAAACACCTGACGCCGTCGATGTGGCGATAGTTGAAATTGGCGGCACGGTAGGCGACATTGAGTCGCTGCCGTTTCTGGAGGCCGTGCGGCAAATGAGCTTGCGCATGGGCGCCAACAACACCGCCTTTGTTCATTTGAGCTACGTGCCATGGATAGCCGCTGCGGGCGAACTCAAAACCAAACCAACCCAGCACACCGCCAAGCAGTTGCGTGAAATCGGCATTCAGGCCGACGTGCTGCTGTGCCGCGCCGATCGCCCCATACCCAATGAAGAAAGGGCAAAAATTTCACTGTTCTCGAACGTGCCCGAGTGGGGCGTGATCTCGATGTGGGACGTGGACACGATTTACAAAGTGCCGCGTATGCTGCACGAGCAAGGCCTGGACGGGCTGATCTGTGACAAGCTACGCCTGAACACGCCACCGGCCAGCCTGAAGCGCTGGGACGATCTGGTGTATGAAACCGAACACCCGAAAAACGAAGTGCACATTGCCATGGTCGGCAAATATGTGGAGCTCAGCGACAGCTACAAATCCCTGAACGAAGCCCTGCGCCACGCGGGCATGAAGAACCACGCCAAGGTGGTGATTGAGTACATCGACTCTGAAACCATCAACGATGCCAATGTGCCCCTTCTGGCCAAGTTTGATGGTATTTTGGTGCCCGGCGGCTTTGGCGTGCGCGGGGTTGAAGGCAAGATTTGCGCAGCCCGCTATGCCCGTGAAAACAAGGTACCCTACCTTGGTATTTGCCTGGGCATGCAGGTCGCCACGATTGAATTTGCACGTCATGTGGCGGGTTTCAAAGGTGCCAACAGCACCGAATTTGACCCGCAAACGCCGCACCCAGTGATTGCCCTGATCACCGAATGGAAAGACGCTGACGGCACGATCAAAACCCGCGACGAAAAATCAGACCTTGGCGGCACCATGCGCCTGGGCGCTCAGAGCTCAGACGTCGCTCCCGGGACGCTGGCGCACAAAATTTATGGTGATGTTGTGACCGAACGGCATCGCCACCGTTATGAAGCGAACGTGAATTATTTGGACAAGCTCCGCGTAAGTGGCTTGGTCATTTCAGCGCTGACGCAGCGTGAACAACTGACTGAAATTGTGGAGCTGCCGGTGGCGGTGCACCCCTGGTTTGTCGGTGTTCAGTTTCACCCTGAATTCAAATCCACGCCTTGGGCCGGGCATCCGCTGTTCAACGCGTTCATCAAAGCCGCGCTGGACCATCAGCTTGACACTGAGGTTGACCTGACGGTCAAGGCCAAAGCACTGAAAGTGGTGGCTTGACATGCAGTTGTGCGGGTTTGAGATTGGCCTGGACAAGCCGTTTTTCCTGATTGCCGGCCCGTGTGTGATCGAATCTGAGCAGCTGCAGATGGACACCGCAGGCACGTTGAAAGAGATCACGACCAGCTTGGGCATCCCATTTATTTTCAAATCCAGCTACGACAAAGCCAATCGATCCAGCGGCACAACCTTTCGCGGGCCAGGCATGCACAAGGGCTTGGAGATACTGGCCAAAGTCAAGCGCGATCTGGGCATACCCATCCTGACCGACGTGCACTCAGAAGCTGATATTGCAACTGTCGCCGCCGTGGTGGATGTGCTTCAAACCCCCGCCTTCTTATGCCGCCAGACCGACTTCATCACGGCTGTTGCGCAGTCGGGCAGACCTGTCAACATTAAAAAAGGCCAGTTTCTCGCGCCCAGCGACATGAAAAACGTCATCGACAAAGCCCGTGCTGCTGCGCGCGACAAAGGTCTGAGCGAGGACCGCTTCATGGCCTGCGAGCGCGGTGCGAGTTTCGGCTACAACAACCTGGTGTCGGACATGCGCAGCCTGGCCATCATGCGCGAAACCAAGGCCCCGGTGGTTTTTGATGCCACGCATTCGGTGCAGCTGCCCGGTGCTGGAAATGCGCAGGGCACCAGCAGCGGTGGACAGCGTGAGATGGTGCCAGTGCTGGCGCGTGCAGCGGTGGCCGTAGGTGTGGCGGGTCTGTTTATGGAGACACACCCCAACCCCGATCAGGCGATGAGCGACGGCCCCAATGCCGTGCCCTTGAAACACATGAAGGCGCTGCTGGAAACCTTGCTGGAACTTGACCGCACCACCAAGAAAAACGGCTTTCTTGAAACTGATTTTGGCGTCTGATTCGTGTCTTCTGCCTACATCATTGCCAATGTCACCGTCACCAACCCGGAGCAATACGCCGAGTACCGAAGACTGTCGAGTCTGGCGGTTCAAGCCTGTGGCGGGGAGTTTTGCGTACGAGGTGGTGGTGAAGGCGTTTGATTTTTACTTTGTTGAATCCTTTTTTGAATCTTTTTGAAAGCCAATAAATGAGCGCTATTGTTGATATCGTCGGTCGTGAAATTTTGGACAGCCGGGGCAATCCGACGGTTGAATGCGATGTGCTGCTGGAGTCTGGGGTGATGGGCCGCGCTGCTGTGCCGTCGGGTGCTTCAACGGGCTCGCGTGAAGCGATCGAGCTGCGCGATGGCGACGCAGGGCGTTACCTGGGCAAGGGCGTGCTCAAAGCGGTTGAGCACATCAACACTGAAATTTCCGAAGCGATTTTGGGTCTGGACGCCAGTGAGCAAGCGTTTTTGGACCGCACGCTGATTGACCTGGACGGCACCGACAACAAGTCACGCCTGGGCGCCAATGCCATGCTGGCTGTCAGCATGGCCGTAGCACGTGCTGCGGCTGAAGAAGCCGGTCTGCCGCTATACCGTTACTTTGGTGGCAGCGGCGGCATGCAAATGCCGGTGCCGATGATGAATGTCATCAACGGCGGCGCGCATGCCAACAACAACCTGGACCTGCAAGAGCTGATGATCATCCCGATCGGTGCGCCCAGCTTTCGTGAAGCCGTGCGTTACGGCGCGGAGGTGTTTCATGCCCTGAAAAAGATCATCAGCGACAAGGGCATGAGCATTGCTGTCGGCGACGAAGGCGGCTTTGCGCCGAATGTGGCCAACCACGAAGCCGCGATCCAGATGATCCTGGAAGCGATTGACAAGGCTGGCTTTGTGGCGGGCGAGCAAATTGCCCTCGGCCTGGACTGCGCTGCCAGCGAGTTTTACAAAGATGGCAAATATGTGCTGGGTGCTGAAGGCCTGAGCCTGGATGCCACCGAGTGGACCAACGTCCTGGCCACCTGGGTTGACAAGTACCCGATCATCAGCATTGAGGACGGCATGGCCGAAGGCGACTGGGACGGATGGAAAATTTTAACCGAGCGCCTGGGCAAAAAAGTGCAACTGGTGGGTGACGACTTGTTTGTGACCAACACGAAAATTTTGAAGGAAGGCATTGACAAGCACATTGCCAATTCCATTCTCATCAAAATCAACCAGATCGGCACATTGACCGAAACCTTCGCGGCCATTGAAATGGCCAAGCGTGCGGGCTACACCGCTGTGATTTCGCACCGCTCCGGCGAGACCGAAGACACCACCATTGCCGACATCGCCGTGGGTACCAATGCAGGGCAAATCAAAACCGGCTCGCTGTCACGCTCTGACCGTATGGCCAAGTACAACCAGTTGCTGCGCATTGAAGAGGATTTGGGTGACGTGGCCACCTATCCAGGCAGATCAGCTTTTTACAACCTCAGGTAATGGCCCCTACGCTCGTCACTTCGTGTACTTCGCTGCACCTTGCAGGCCGCCGCTTGCCAGAGACGTCGCTTCTATCGCCTGTCCCAATCTGCTCAAGCAGATCGGTAGCCACAGGCTCTAGCCTCGCAGGGGCGCGTTTTTTCTTGGGGCGGCCCAGCGAAAAAACCTTTCAAAACAATTCTTGATGAGAAACCGCGTCGTCCCTGCCATTTTGATTGCGCTGCTGCTGATCTTCCATGGGCAACTCTGGATGGGACGGGGCAGCATTCTCAATGTACGCGACTTGCAGCAGCGACTGACTGATCAGGAAGCCAAGAACGCTAAAGCACAAGCCGGCAACGACCAGCTCGCCGCTGAAGTACGGGACCTGAAAGAAGGCCTGGAGATGGTGGAAGAAAAAGCCCGCTCAGAACTGGGTATGGTCAAGCCCAACGAGATTTTTGTTCAGGTGAATAAATAATTACTGCACAGCAGTCGGTGCCGGCTGCTGCCGATCGGGCTGGGTAAACAGCTGCGCCGCATCAACCGGGTCAAACTCGTGTTGCGACCCGCAAAACTCACACGTCACGCCCACACTGCCGCGCTCGGCAATCACGCTTTCAACTTCATCTGCACCCAGGCCACGCAGCATGTTGGCCACGCGCTCGCGGGAACAGCTGCAGGCAAAGCTGGGCTGCAATACCTCAAAGCGCGTGATGGGCTCTTCCCAAAACAGCCGGTGCAAAATCGTGTCCGCATCCAGCGTCAACAGCTCATCACGCTTGAGTGTGGAGGCCAGCAATGAAATGCGTTTGTAGTCTTCGTTCTTGCCAATCTGATCTTCATTGGCGTCGCTGTCTATCTGGCCCTCCAGATTACCCTGGCCTTTGACGGGTAGCCGCTGGATCAGCAAGCCAGCGGCCACATGCCCGTCCGCTGCCAAAATCAGTTTGGTATCGAGCTGCTCACTTTGCAGCATGTAGTGCTCCAGCACCTCGCTGATGTTTTCAATCTTTTCATGGCTGTCGCCAAACAATGGCACCACGCCCTGGTAGGCCTGCTGGCCAGGCAGCTTGTCTTTGGGGTCCAGCGTGATGGCACAGCGTCCTTCGTTGTTGAGGTTGACGAGCTGGCTCAAGGTGCTGCCATGGTCAACATCACCTGTGACGGTGGCAGTGGCGCGCAGGCTCAGGTCGGGCTGCACTTCAGCTACCGCCAGCTTGACCGGACCATCTCCAAAAATCTGTAAAACCAGCGCGCCATTGAACTTGATATTGCCCTGCATCAAGGCCCCGGCCGCCGTCATCTCGCCCAGCAATTGCATCACCTCCACCGGGTAACCGCCTGCAGCCTGGCGGCGCTTCAAAATCTCTTGCCAGGCGTCGGTCAGGCGCACCAGCATGCCGCGTACCGGCAAGCCATCGAAAATGAATTTGTGGAGTTCACTCATTGAACCCCCACGCTTTCCCACTTCGTGTGGACGCTGCCCCCCGCGGGGGCGCTGCGCCTGCGGCCTGGCAAAGCCAGTTCCGCGGCTCCTGCTTGTATTTGGTGTGTGTGGTGTTTGACAGTGATCACGATAAGGACATTCATTCAAGCCAGCTTTTTAAGCCCGGCTTTGTAGCGGTTCGCATTGTCTACATAGTGCTTCGCGCTCATTTTTAAACCCTCTATCTGTTCAGGCGACAACGTTCGCACCGCTTTGGCGGGGCTGCCGATGATCATTGAGCCATCGGGGAACTCTTTGCCCTCCGTCACCAGTGCGCCTGCACCGACCAGGCAGTTGTTGCCAATTTTGGCGCCGTTCAGCACGATGGCACCGATGCCGATGAGCGAATGGTTGCCGACCGTGCAGCCATGCAGCATGACCTGATGGCCCACGGTCACGCCCTCGCCGATCACCAGCGGCATGCCCACATCAGCATGCAAGACGCTGTTGTCCTGCACGTTTGAGCCCTTGCCGACGGTGATGGTCGACGTGTCACCGCGTATGACCACGCCAAACCAGACACTGGTGTCTTCAGCCAGCGTGACGCGGCCCAGGACCTGCGCGTTGTCCGCGACCCAGGCAGTGGGGTGAACGTCTGGGGTGAGATCGTCGAGCTGATAGATGGCCATGGTGTGTGCTTCAGAAGGTTGCGGAAGGAATGACCCCGATTGTAAGGATGCCCGACAATGGGGGCATGACGACCTTCGCAGACAAGCCAGAGCTCCGAAAACTCGCTCTGGAAGCACTTTTAGCGTCAGATCCGGGTAAAAAAGTGGCTTTAACCCAATTTATACATGCTCAAGCAGCTACTATTTTAATAGCGTCTGAAGTCAGGTATCACGCGCCCGATGGGGTGCCTGGCTGCCCGCCCCGGCCGGAGCTGCGCTCGCACCTGGACGTGCCCAAGCGATCGCCGTTCACCACCGACGGCCTGGCAGCGCTGCTGCACGCGGTGACGCATATTGAATTCAACGCCATCAATCTGGCACTCGATGCGATCTGGCGATTTGACGGCATGCCTGAAAACTACTACACCGACTGGCTTACCGTCGCGGCAGAAGAAGCGCAGCACTTCAGCCTGCTGAGCGCCCACTTGCAACGCATGGGTTATGACTATGGTGACTTCCCGGCCCATACGGGCCTGTGGGACATGACAGAAAAAACCAAGTCTGACGTGCTGGCCCGCATGGCGCTGGTGCCGCGCACGCTGGAGGCGCGCGGGCTGGACGCGACGCCGCCCATGCAGGCCAAGCTGCGCAAAGTGGGATCGCCGGATGCGCTGCGCGCGGTGGCGATTTTGGACGTGATTTTGCGCGACGAGATCGGCCATGTTGCCATTGGCAACCACTGGTACCGCTACCTGTGTGCTCAGCGTGGGCTGGACCCGGTGGCGCACTATGCGTTGCTGGCCCAGCAATACAGCGCGCCGCGCATCAAAGGGCCGCTGAACCTGGATGCCCGCCGCAAAGCGGGTTTCGATGCGGCTGAACTGGCTTTGCTGGACGCCTGAAACTAGCCCCGTGGGTGGTTTTCTTCCAGGATTTTCTTGAGCCGCTCACGCGCCACATGGGTATAAATCGTGGTGGTGGAGATGTCGGCGTGCCCCAGCAGCATCTGCACGGCGCGCAGGTCAGCGCCATGGTTGAGCAAATGCGTGGCAAAGGCGTGGCGCAGGGTGTGCGGTGACAGGGGCGAGTTGATGCCTGCTGTCAGCGCATACTTTTTCACCAGCATCCAGAACATCACCCGGCTCATGCCGTGGCCGTGGCCGGTGACGAACAGATCGTCGGTTTGCTGGCCTTTCAAAATATCGGGCCGCCCCTCCTTGATGTAGCGCACAATGGCCTCGCGTGCGAGTTGGCCAAAGGGCACCAGCCGCTCCTTGTTACCCTTGCCCGTCACCCGCAGCACGCCTTCGTTCAGGCTCAGGTGAAAGGTCTTCAGGCCAACCAGTTCACTGACACGCAAGCCACTGGCATACATCAGCTCCAGCATGGCGCGGTCGCGCTGGCCCAGCGCTGTGTCAGCAGAGGGCGCGGCCAGCAACGCTTCAACCTGGGCCTCGCTCATCACCTTGGGCACACGCAGGGCCTGCCTGGCTGACTGCAGCTTCAGGGTCGGGTCCGCCGTGATGAACCTTTCACGCAGCGCCCAGCGAAAGTAGCGTTTGAACACCGTCAGGCGGCGGTTGGCAGAGGTGGCCTTGGTGACGCTGTGCCGGGCTGAAAAGTAGCCGTTCAGGTCAGGCTCCCGTGTCTGGTCAAGGCTGCGCTGGCCTTGGGCCTCTTCAGCCAGCCAGGCGGCATACAACGACAGGTCGCGCCGGTACGCCGCAAGTGTGTTTTTGCTCAAACCATCTTCCAGCCACAGCGCATCAATAAAGCTGTCGATGCTGGATTGGCTGTACAAATTCATCGGACAACGATAACAAAAAAAGCCGCTTGAAGAAGCGGCTTTTTCAAAACGGCTGGGGCAGGACTTATTCGAGCCTGAGCTTGGCCGACTCCACGACTTTTTTGTAAACCTCGTACTCGGCCTTGATTTGATCGGTAAATTGCTCAGGCGTGTTGCCAATCACGATGGAGCCTGTGTCTTCAATCCGCTTGCGAACGGCCGGGTCTTCCAGCGCTTTTTTAACGCCTGCATTGACTTTTTCGACCACCTCTTTTGGCAAGCCCTTGGGCCCGGTGATGCCGTAGTAAGCCATGCGGTTGACGGGCTCCAGGCCCAACTCTTTGAAGGTCGGCACATCAGGCAGCACCGCCAGACGCTGAGGCGCGGCCACGGCAATCGCTATCAGCCGCTTTTGCTGGATGAAGGGCAATGCCGACGGAATGTTGTCAAAAATCATGTTGACCTGGCCGGCCACCGTGTCGTTCAGGGCCGGGCCGGCGCCGCGGTAAGGAATGTGGGTGATGAAGGTGCCGCTCAGGTTTTTGTACAGCTCCATCTGCAGGTGGCCAATGCCGCCTGTGCCCGATGAAGAATAGGAATACTTGCCTGGATTCTTTTTGACCTCAGCGATGAATTCCTTGTAGTTCTTGGCCGGAAAGCTGGGGTGAACCGCAATCAGATTGGGCGTGGCCGCAATGTTGATGATGGGAGTGAAATCGGTCAGCGTGTTGTAGGTGATCTTCGGGTTGATGGCCGGATTGGCTGCCGTGGTGGACACCGTGGCCACGCCCAGCGTGTAGCCATCAGGCGCAGAACGCGACAACTCGGTCGCGCCCACCACACCGCCGCCGCCAGCCTTGTTCTCAACCACCACGGTCTGCCCCAGTACCTTGCCCAGGGGTTCGGCAATCACGCGGCCCACAATATCCGTGGTCCCGCCAGGTGCAAAAGGAACTTGCAGCTTGATGACTTTATTGGGGTAGCCTTGGGCAAGCACAGCGCCGGAGGCAAGCGCCAAAGCGGACAGGGTCAATAAAAAGCGACGTTGCATGATCAGGTCCTTGAAAATAAATACATGCGCAATGGTACGTGCAACGCCAGTGCTTTGGCTTGTGGATTACGCATAAGGGCAAACCCGAGGAAGGCCGATTTTTAAGGTTATTCTTGACGCGTGAATTACGCCCAACTTCTCTTTCCCGACTTCTCACTCATCATCTGCGGCTACCTGGTCTGTCGCTACACCGCCCTCAACCGCACGGTCTGGGAACAGGTGGAAAGCCTGGTGTATTACTTTTTGTTTCCGGTGCTGCTTTTTCATTCGATTGTCAAAAGCCCGCTCGACTTGTTTGCTGCCTCCAGCCTGATTGGCGCAGGCCTGCTGATGGGCATCACAGCCATTGCCATGGCCTACAGCTTGCCCTACCTGCCCTGGCTGGGCACGCGGATTGACAGGCGCGACCACGCCGCCAGCGCGCAGGTGGCGTTCCGGTTCAACTCGTTTATCGCGCTGGCACTGGCCGACAGGCTGGCGGGCGCTGAGGGGCTGCTGCTGATATCGGTGCTGATTGGGGTCTGTGTGCCCCTGTTCAACATGGCGGCGGTCTGGCCCATGGCCCGGCACAACCAGATCGGCTTTGGTCGTGAGCTGCTGCGCAACCCGCTCATCATTGCCACAGCCACCGGGCTGGTCGCCAACCTGCTGGGCTTTAGCCTGCCGATCTGGCTGGAGCCGACCGTCACCCGCATAGGCGCAGCGTCGCTCGCGCTGGGCCTGATGGCTGCGGGCGCCGGCATGCAGTTTTCCCATTTGTCGCAGGGCAAGGCACTGGCTGTGGCTGTGCTGTCGATACGTCACCTGCTGACACCCCTGGTTGGGCTGGTGCTGGCAAAGCTGTTTAAGTTGTCGCCTGCGCAAACCACCATGCTGCTGGCGTTTTCAGCTTTGCCCACTGCGTCAAGCGCCTACGTGCTGGCGGCACGCATGGGTTACAACGGCGGCTATGTGGCCGGGTTGGTCACGCTGTCAACCCTGCTGGGGGTGGTGAGCTTGCCATTTGCGCTGGGCGTGCTGGGAGCGCTGAGGTAATTTGAACGCTACGTTTTTGGGAGCATACAGCCTATGTATTCATTGGTCTAAAGCCCAATGAATATGCTCAGAAAGCACAGCTTCAGCAGTTTCAAGCCGTTCTTGCAGCGCGTACCGCAGTTGCGCATCGTTTTTGACCCGTAGCGCATTGCCCATGGCTACCGCGATGTTGCGCAGCCAGCGCTGGTGACCGATACGGCGTATCGCACTGCCTTCGGTGTGCTCTAAAAACGCCTCTTCGGTCCACTCAAAAAGCGTCACCAGTTGCTGGCCTGTCAGGCCCTCCCGTTCGTCAAAGTCTGGCAAAGCGCTGCGCTGGGCGAATTTGTTCCAGGGGCAAGCCAGCTGGCAGTCGTCGCAGCCGTAAATACGGTTGCCGATCAAGGGTCTCAGTTCAAGCGGAATAGACCCGGCATGCTCAATCGTCAGGTAAGAAATACAGCGCCGCGCGTCCAGCTTGTGGGGTGCAACGATGGCCTGGGTGGGGCACACGTCGATACAGGCGGTGCAACTGCCGCAGTGCGGCGTGACCGGCGCGCTTGGCGGCAGGGCGATATCGATGTAAATTTCTCCCAAAAAAAACATCGATCCGGCCTCGCGGTTCAGTACCAGCGTGTGCTTGCCGCGCCAGCCCTGACCGGCCCTGACAGCCAGCTCGGCCTCCAGCACCGGGGCAGAGTCTGTGAAAGCGCGGTGGCCCAGCGGCTGGACATGCGTGGCGATTTTGTCACCGAGTTTTTGCAGTCGGTTGCGCATCACCTTGTGGTAGTCCCGGCCCCTGGCGTAGCATGACACAACCGCTTCGGCGGGACGTTGCAGGCGGCTGAACTCAACCGCCTGCCAGTCATCAGGCGTGCTGGCGGGCAAGTAGTCCATCCGGGCGGTGATGACGCTCACCGTGCCCGGGATCAGCTCTGCAGGCCGGGCCCGTTTGAGCCCGTGCGCCGCCATGTAGTGCATGTCACCATGAAAGCCCGCGGCCAGCCACGCCGATAATCCGGGCTCGGCTGACGACAAGTCAACCCCTGCAATCCCGATTTGCGAAAATCCGAGTTCGCGCGCCCAGGTCTGGATGTGCTGGACCAAGCGTGCGGGGTCCTCGGATTTATTTTTGTTCACACCATGATTGTAAAAAGTATTGTTTGGCCCGACGAAGACGCCACCCGGGCGTTTGCCACAACGCTGGCGGCGCAGCTGGCACTGCGCAACGCGTTCATTGAGTTGCGCGGCGACCTGGGCGCTGGCAAAACAACTTTTGTGCGTCATCTGCTGGGGGCACTGGGCGTGCCAGGTCGCATCAAAAGCCCCACCTACGCGGTGGTGGAGCCTTACGAGCTGGCCAATGGCTTGAACATCTGGCACTTTGACTTTTACCGCTTCAATGACCCAGACGAATGGGAGGAAGCGGGCTTTCGTGAACTGTTTGCCAGCCCTGGCCTGAAGCTGGCCGAATGGGCAAGCCATGCCGGGCCGCACATTCCGCCAGCTGATCTCGTGATCGCCATTGACACCTTAGATTCAGATGTGCGCAGCGTCACCTTAAGCGCACAGACAGATGCAGGCGCTAGACTTCTGCCATGAACCGACGTGACGTTTTGCAATCAGGAACGCTGGTGTTGCTGCTGGGCAGACAGCACATCGCACGCGGCGCAAGCATTGTGGCGGTGCGGGTCTGGCCGTCCAAAGACTACACCCGCCTGACGATTGAATCAGACGGCGAGATCAAGGCGCGTCCCTTTTTTATTGCCGAACCACCCCGCCTGGCGGTGGACATAGAAGGCATTGACCTGATACCGGCGCTGCGTGAGCTGGTGGCCAAGGTCAAGTCAGATGACCCCAATATTTCAGGCATTCGTGTGGGGCAAAACATACCGGGTGTCGTGCGGCTGGTGATTGATTTGAAGCAGCCCATCTTGCCGCAAGTCTTCACGCTGCCGCCGGTGGCTGCCTACCAGCACCGCCTGGTGTTGGACCTCTACCCCACGCAAGTCGCCGACCCGCTGGAGGCTCTGATTGCCGAGCGGCTGGCGAGCAAGCCCCAAAGCCAGCCGCGTCTGGACAAAACCTTGACACCTGAGTCTGCACCTGCACCGGCACCTGCATCTGCGCCTGTTTCTGCGGCTGTACCTGACCCACTGGGTGAACTCATCGCCAGACAAACGGGCCGGCCTGCCAGCAGCACAGCCAAGCTGCCCATGGCGAGCACATCAGCCTTGAGCAAACCTGCCCCCGACATGCCATTACCACCCGCGGGCAAAACCGACCGGCTGATCATCGTGGCGCTGGACCCAGGCCATGGCGGAGAAGACCCAGGCGCGATTGGCCCGGGCGGTACGCGCGAAAAAGACGTGGTGCTGCAAATCGCCCTGCTCCTGGCTGACCGCATCAACCAGCAGCCGAACATGCGCGCCTACCTGACGCGCGACGCAGACTTTTTTGTACCGCTGCACATTCGCGTCCAAAAGGCACGGCGAGTCTCTGCCGACCTGTTCATCAGCATCCATGCCGATGCGTTTTTTACCGACCGGCCGCAAGGTGCCAGCGTGTTTGCTTTGAGTGACAAGGGCGCATCCAGCAGCGCAGCACGCTGGATGGCCGACAAGGAAAACTCGGCCGACCTGGTCGGCGGCGTGAACGTCAAGACCAAGGATGCGCAGGTGCAAAAGGCCATGCTGGACATGAGCACCACCGCGCAAATCAACGACAGCCTGAAACTCGGCAGTGCCATGCTCGGTGAGATAGGTGCGGTCGGAAAGCTGCACAAACCGCGCGTCGAGCAAGCTGGTTTTGCCGTGCTGAAAGCACCGGACATACCCAGTGTGCTGGTCGAAACAGCCTTTATCAGCAACCCTGACGAAGAGGCCAAGCTGCGCAGCGAAAGCTATCAGGTGCAACTGGCTGATGCGCTGATGCGAGGCGTGAACCGCTACTTTGCGCGTAACCCGCCATTGGCTAAAAATCGCCCGTTGTAGTCGTTAGCGGCGCTGGCCTGAACCACCGGCGCCTTGCAAACTGTCGCCACGGGTACGGTCAAGCAAGGCTTCCCCCTGCAAGCACCGAGACACCGGGGCCTTACATTAAACCCACGAGCAGTCAGAAGAGATTCAACCCGCACGGCTTGCGCTGTCTGGCCCCGTCAGACCGGGTAAATCAGCGAGTTGAGAATCATCTCGCTGTCATACACACAAAGGCGGCTCCTGTACTTCCAGGAGTCGCCTTTTTTAACGACCTCGTCAATGTAGCGACCCACGTTGTAAACCTCTGTGATGCTGCCAGGCCGGGTTCTGAAGACAGCATAGTTGGCTTCTGCCTTGATGACATCGCCGTCCGGGGACGTGGTGTGCGACGTGATGCGCGACGGACTGACGACATGGCGCATGTAATAGGGGCCGTGGTAGATGGTTTGAGTGATGCCGTAAACGCGGTCTTTCATCATGCCCTGGCTCTCTAGCGCGATCAGGGCCAGCGGCAAGCCCCGGTCAAAATTTTCGCGCGCCTGCACGGTGTAGTGCCCATTCTCTGTAAAAAACAGCGGCCATTCATCAAAGCGCTTGTCGTCCAGCGCTGCCGCATAAGCGGCGTTGAGTTGGTCCACCTGATGGTGCAGCAGCATGGATTGTTCTGCATTCATAGCGACATGACCTTGCGCCAGTAGGCGTACATGCTTCGGATCAGGGTTTCAGTCACCATGTGCTCGGTGCCTTCCGTGCCTGTGCCGCCGAGTTCGCACAGGGTGCGGCCAGCATCGCCGGCCTGCTCAAAGCCTGCCTGGCTGAACTCGATCACCTCGCCATCGTCGGCACTGACAAACCCTGCCGGGCCGAACAGGTTGGCCTGGCGCAGGCGACGCCGCGTCATCTCGGGCGTGTCATCTGCAAAGCCAAAATGCGTCCAGACAAAGTCAAACTCGCCCTGGCCGCGTGGCACGATGTGCCGCGTGCTCAAGGAGTTGACCTGCTGCTGGATGATGATGCTCGGAAACAGCGTGATCATGGTCACGGTGGGCATGATGGGTGTGCCGGGGTTGGCTGGGTCGTCAACCTTCCACCAGGCCTCGGGCACAACATCGAGCAGGCGATCATCGTGAAGCGTCATGTTCGCTTTGAAGCTGGTCACACCCTCAGTGACCGATGCGCTCGCTGCAGCAGTGGCGCTGGCCTCATTGCGGCGTGACAGCATCACCGCGTGGCGACCCTGTTCATCCATCACCATGCGGCTTTTCTGGTCAGCACGCCACAGGCCAAAGGTCACAAACCAGGTGTGCAGCAAGCCCGGATGGTAAGGGTCCTTGATGTTTTCCATCATCAGCTTCCAGTTGCCTGGGATGCGCTGGCGGTTGTAGCCCAGCAGGGTCAGCTTGCGCGATGTCTTGGTTTCTGCATCTGCAAAAATACGGTTGATCCAGGGCATCACGTTGGGGCCGAGGTAATCTTCCAGCGGCTCTGCCGCTGTGCTGAAGGTGGCGAACACCAAGCCATGCAACACCGCGACACGCAGTTTGGTCAGACCATGGTCTTTCAGGTCAAAGCCTTCGGGCATGCCGCCATGGGTAACGTCACCATCTTTGACGCCATCCTTGAAGGGCAGCCCGGCCAGGTCACCGTTGAGCTTGTACGTCCATTGGTGATAAGGGCAAACAAAGCTGCGCGCATTGCCATGCTGCTCTTGGCAAAAACGCACGCCACGGTGGGCGCAGCGGTTTTCAACCACCCTCACCCCGGTGTCCGTGCCTTGGTCCTTTGGGGCAACCCTGTCCCGCACCATGATGACCTGCCGCTCACCAACGTAAGACAGTTTGTAGTCACCGGTGTTGGGGATTTCAGCTTCCAGCCCAACATAACTCCAGTGCTTTCCGTAAAAAATATTGTCCAGCTCGCGCTTGTGCAGCTGCTCGTCGGTGTAGACCCAAAACGGAATCCGGCTGGAGCCGGGTTTGCTCCAGCGTGACAGCTCGGCGGGGGTCAGGGCAGGTGCATTCATATGAAACCTCGATCGTCGTCAAACCCGGTCAAAACCATGACGGTTGCAAGAATGTTAATGATATGTTCACTTATCTTTCCAGCCGCATAGGACTGACGCTAGGCGCGCGGCGCGGTCTTCTCAGCCCGCCCCGCCTTCCAGGCGCCATAGATGACCACCAGACCTGGGATCAGAATCATGGCCCAGATGATTTTTTCCAGGTTGGCTTTGACCACCGGGATGTTGCCAAACAGAAAGCCCGCCGTCACGATGCCGCCCACCCAGAGCGCGCCGCCCAGCAGGTTGTACCAGGTGAATTTGCTGCGGTTCATGTCCGACACGCCGGCCACAAACGGCGCGAAGGTGCGCAAAAACGGCGCAAAGCGCGCCAGGATGATGGTGATGCCGCCATAGCGCTCGTAAAAGTTATGCGCCTTGTCAAAGGCGTTTTTGTTAAAGAAGCGGGAGTTTTCCCACTGAAAGACTTTGGGGCCAAAGTAGCGGCCCATCAGATAGTTGCTCTGGTCGCCGAGCACCGCCGCCACAAACAGCAAGCCCACGGCCACCGGGTAATTCATCAGGCCGACACCACACATCGCACCGACCACAAACAGCAGCGAATCACCCGGCAAAAACGGCATCACAACGACACCGGTTTCAACAAAAATAATCAGAAAAAGCAGCGCGTAAACCCAGGCACCGTAGGTGGCCACAAAGGTTTCAAGATAGCGGTCAATGTGGATGATGAAGTCAATCGCTAGGGTGATAAGTTCCATGGCCCCATTTTGACAGGTGTTGGCGCACCTGCGGCCATTGACCCGCGCCCAAAACTAGCGCCCAAACCCCGCGCCTAAAATCAAGGCAATGACTTCACCCGCCCAGCGCCGCCCCATCCGTGAATTGCCCGACGAGCTGATCAGCCAGATTGCGGCAGGCGAAGTGGTAGAGCGCCCGGCTTCGGTGGTGCGCGAGCTGGTCGACAACGCGCTTGATGCGGGTGCCGCACACGTCACGGTACGGCTGCTGGCGGGGGGCGTGCGGCTGATTGCGGTAGAAGACGATGGCATCGGCATTGACCGCAACGAGCTACCGATCGCCTTAAAGCGCCACGCCACCAGCAAGATTGGCTCGTTAGAAGATCTGCAAGCGGTGGGTACGATGGGTTTCAGGGGCGAGGCCTTGGCCGCCATCAACTCGATTGCTGACATGAGCATCACGTCGAAAACGGCGGGCGCAGACCACGCCTGGCAGCTCGATGGCCGCACTGGCGAGCTGACGGCCGCTGCGCGCAGCCAGGGCACCACAGTCGACGTGCGCGAATTGTTTTATGCCACGCCTGCACGCCGCAAGTTTTTAAAAACCGATGCGACCGAACTGGCCCATTGCATTGAGGCCGTGCGCCGCCATGCGCTGGTCCGCCCCGATGTCGGCTTTGCCGTCTGGCATGAGGGCAAGCTGGTCGAACAATGGCGCGCCTGCACAGGACCGGCAACACCACCCGAGCTGATGCGCCAGCGCCTGGCCGATGTGCTGGGCAGCGAATTTGTGGCGCAGTCAGTGGCGGTGCATTACGAAAGCACGGCGGTGCGCGCGGACGGCACGCCGCTGCTGCGGGTGTGGGGCCGTGCAGGTATACCCGACGCAGCACGCAGCCGGGCCGACCAGCAGTTTGCCTATGTCAATGGCCGCTTTGTGCGCGACAAGGTCATCACCCACGCGGCGCGGAGCGCCTACGAAGACGTGCTGCATGGCCACCGCCAGCCGGTGTATGTGCTGTATGTGGAGATGGACCCAACGCGGGTGGATGTGAACGTGCACCCAACCAAAATTGAAGTGCGCTTTCGGGACAGCCGCGAGGTGCACAGCGCGGTACGCCATGCGGCTGAAAGCGCGCTGGCCATTCCCCGGTCAGCCCTTCAAGCCACTGCGGGCGCTGTGGAGCCCGATAAATTTGTCTTGCCAAGCACCATTCAGACATCAAATCCGCCTGTAGCCCCCTATTTACAAAAACAAGTAGCTATAAATTATGCAGCGCCTGAGAATCGGCGCGTTTCTGACTTTGAAGCCCTGTGGCCACAGCCTGGCAGTTCTGCGGCAACCAGCGCGGCGCACGAGCCGCCTCTGGGTGACTGGCTATTGGGCCGGGCCATCGCCCAGTTGCAAGGCATTTACATTCTGGCTGAAAACGCCCAGGGCCTGGTGGTGGTCGACATGCATGCCGCCCACGAACGCATCGTCTACGAGCGCCTGAAAACCCAGATGGACACGTCCAGAATTTTGAGCCAGCCACTGTTGATACCCGCCACCTTCGCCGCCAGCCCACAAGAAGTCGCCACCGCCGAAAGCGCCGGTGACGCGCTGGCCTTGCTGGGCCTGGACATCACGCCGTTTTCAGCCAAAACCCTGGCCGTGCGCGCCGTGCCGACATCGCTGGCGCAAGGCGATGCGGTTGAGCTGGCGCGCAGCGTGCTGGCAGAACTGGCCCAACACGACGCCAGCACCGTGATTGAGCGCGCGCAAAACGAACTGCTGTCGACCATGGCCTGCCACGGCGCGGTGCGCGCCAACCGCAAACTGACGATTGACGAAATGAACGCCCTGCTGCGGCAGATGGAGGCCACCGAGCGCTCAGACCAGTGCAACCATGGGCGGCCGACCTGGCGGCAGATCAGCATCAGGGAGCTGGATGCGCTGTTCATGCGCGGGCGCTAAATTGACCGTATGCCCCTAGCGCAGAAGTGCTTCTGATACGCTTGAAACATGCCCGTGTCTACACCCACTTTGCCCAGCCCCGCCACCACCGCCAAAAGCGCCAACACCCCGATGTCAGCCGGGCTGGTGGTTGTCATTTTGGCCATGCTGCTGGGCCTGCAGCCCATCACCACCGACTTGTATTTGCCCGCCCTGCCGGCCATGACCAGCAGCTTTTCCGCCAGCATGTCTCAAGCCCAGCTCACCCTGAGTGCCATGCTGCTGGCGTTTGGCGTGTCCCAGATGATCTGGGGGCCGTTGTCAGACAGGTTTGGCAGGCGGCCCATTTTGCTCTGCGGACTGGCGGTTTATATGCTGGCGGCTATTGGCAGCGTCATGGCGCCCGGCATGCTGCAACTGATTGTCTGGCGCACCGTGCAGGGCGCGGCCATGGGTGCGGTGGTGATGTGCGCGCGCGCCATGGTGCGCGATTTGTACCAACCGCAAGACGGCGCGCGCATCATGTCCAAGGGTTTGTCGGGTTTGGGCGCGCTGGTCTGCATCAGCGCACCGGTAGGCGGCCTGCTGGCTGAGTTCTACGGCTGGCGCGCAGCCCTGATGGCCGTGGCCGTGTTTGGCGCGGCCACGCTGGTGCTGGTGGCGCTGCGCTTTAAAGAAACCTTGCCGAACAAAAACCTTCAGGCCCTGCGGCCCACCGTGCTGCTGACCACCTGGCGCAAGATTTTGTCAAACCCCACGTTTTTAGCGTTTTCTGCCTTGTCGATTGCATCGTATGGTGGGCTGTTCACCTTTTTGGCCAGTTCGTCGTTTGTGTTCATCACCGTGCTGGGCTTGAGCAAGGCCCAATTCGGCATGGTCATGTTGAGCACCTCGCTGTCATATCTCTTAGGCACCTTTGTGTGCCGCCGTTTGCTGCTGCGTTTTAACGTTCAGCAGACCGTTGCGATTGCAGCTGTCGTCAGCCTGTTTGCGGGTACCGTGATGGGCGCGCTGGCCTGGCTGGGCGTTCTCGGTGTGTGGGCCGTCATGGGGCCCTTGGCGCTGTTTATGGTGGGCCACGGCATTCACCAGCCTTGCGGGCAAAGCGGTGCGGTCGGGCCTTTCCCCCAGGCGGCAGGGGCAGCTTCTGCCCTGAATGGTTTTTTGACGATGGTGGTGGTCTTTGCTATCGGCAGCTGGCTGGGCACGCACATGGACGGCACGGTACTGCCCTTGACCAACGGTATCTGGTTCTGGAGCATCATGATTGCCATCAGCGCCTGGACGCTGGTGCGCAAGTACGGCCACCGCCCAACGAGCCTTGCGGACACGCTGTGACACTGCCCTGCATCGCGCTGGCAGGGCCCACGGCCTCTGGCAAAACGGCTGCCGCGCTGGCGATTGCAAATCGCCATCCCGTTGAAATCATCAGTGTTGACTCGGCCCTGGTGTACCGGGGCATGGACATTGGCACCGCCAAACCCACGGCGGCTGAACTGGCTACCGTGCCGCATCATTTGATCGACATTCGTGACCCGCTGCGTGCCTACAGTGCAGCGGAGTTCGTACAGGATGCCCAAGGCCTGATCGGGGAGATTCGTGCGCGCGGCAAGCTGCCGCTGCTGGTCGGCGGCACCATGCTGTACTTCAAGGCGCTGACAGAGGGGCTGGACGACATGCCCAAGGCAGATGCTGGGGTGCGTGCCGATATTGCCGCCCGCGCACTTGAACGCGGCTGGCCTGCGCTGCATGCCGAACTGGCGCAGGTTGACCCCGTGACCGCCGAGCGACTGAAACCCAACGACTCTCAGCGCATCTCACGAGCGCTTGAAATATTCAAACTGACGGGCTTGCCACTGTCGTCTTTTCATCAACAGCGTGCTACTGAAAACATAGCTGATCGCCCAAAAAAAATGGTCGATACAGTCCTTATTTCACTGGAACCCAACGACCGCAGCTGGTTGCACCAGCGCATTGCCCAGCGTTTTGACAGCATGCTGGCGGCAGGCTTTCTGGACGAAGTCAAAGCGCTGCGCGCGCGCGGCGACCTGCATGCGGATTTACCATCAATGCGCTGTGTGGGTTACCGGCAAGCCTGGGAAGCGCTCGACGGGACATCCCCGATGGCCGAGCTGCGCGACAAGGGCATTTTTGCCACGCGGCAACTGGCCAAGCGGCAAATCACCTGGCTGCGCAGCATGCCCCACAGGCGCGTGGTGGCCTGCGATGGCGCAGACGCGCAGCAGCAGGTGCTCGAACTCGTGAAAACACAACTGGCATGACACTTCGCATCACCAACCTGGCCAAACGCTATGGCAGCACAGCGGTGTTCCAAAACGTCAGCTTGAGCGTCGCGCCAGGCGAGTTCGTCGCCATTGTGGGTGAATCCGGCGTGGGCAAATCGACTTTGCTCAACTGCATGGCCGGGCTGGACAGTTGGGACGCGGGCCAGGTAGCGCTCAAGGGTGTTGATGTGGGCGCACTGACAGACGACGCCAAAGCCTTGCTGCGCCGCGAACATGTGGGCTTTGTGTTTCAGGCTTTTCATGTGTTGCCGCACCTGGATGTGGCGCAAAACGTGGCCTTGCCTTTGCTGCTGCTTGGGACTGTAGATGACGGACGGGTGCAAACCATGCTGCAAGCCGTTGGCCTGGAAGGCTTGGGCGCGCGCCTGCCGCAACAGCTCAGTGGCGGGCAATTACAGCGGGTGGCGATTGCGCGGGCGCTGATTCACCGCCCCGGCCTGCTGCTGGCCGATGAGCCCACCGGCAATCTTGACCCCACCACCGCTGCGAAAGTGATGGACGCATTGATTGCGCAAACCCGCGAGCATGCTGCGTCGCTGGTGCTGGTGACGCATTCACAAGCTGCAGCGTCCAGGGCCGACCGTGTTTTGTATTTGAGCAGCGATGGCATCACCGCCTGATCTGCTGGCCAAGCTGCTGCGCCAGTTCTCATGGCGTGAACTGACGCACCACCCATGGCGCAACGCGGCGGCTGTGGTGGCCGTCATGCTCGGGGTGGCGCTGGCTTTTTCAACGCAGCTGATCAACGCCTCGGCCCTGTCTGAATTTTCAACTGCGGTGCGCGCCGTCAATGGCCAGCCTGACCTGGAACTGCGGGCTGTTGCGGGCAGCTTTGACGAAGCTATTTTTGAGCGCGTTGCCAATCACCCGCAAGTGGCCGTGGCCAGTCCGGTGCTGGAGCTGACCACCTTTGCGCTTGTGAACGATCAGCAGAGTGGCAAACGCAGCACGCTGCGCGTGATCGGCCTGGACGCTCTGGTGCTGGCCTCACTGGCGCCGGCCCTGATGCCCATCCCCTCCAAAGACGCGGACCGCTTTGCGCTGTTTTCGCCGGGTTCGGTTTTTCTGAATGCCAGCGCGCGCCAAAGTTTGCCTAACACCTTCAAAGTTCAAAATGGCCTGCAATTGATAGACGTGACAGTGGCTGGCAGCGTGGCCGCAGGCGGTGCGGCGCTGGCGGTGATGGACCTGGGTGCGGCGCAGGAGCTGTTTGACAAGCGCGGGCAGTTGTCGCGCATTGACCTTCGCTTGAAGCCCGGAACAGACCGCACCGCATTTACCCAGTCACTGGCATTGCCTTCAAGCATGACCATCCATGAGCCCGGCGATGCTGCAGAACGTGTCAGCAACCTGTCGCGTGCGTACCGTGTCAACCTGACGGTGCTGGCCCTGGTGGCTTTGTTCACTGGCGCGTTTTTGGTGTTTTCTGTGCTGTCGCTCAGCGTGGCCAAACGCGCACAACAGTTTGCGCTGCTGGGTGTGCTGGGCATGACGGGCCGGGAGCGCTTGTGGCTGGTGCTGGTCGAATCAGGTCTGCTGGGTTTGCTCGGCAGTGCCCTGGGGCTGCTGCTTGGCACGGGCCTGGCGGCGCTGGCGCTGCGGGTGCTGGGCGGTGACTTGGGGGGTGGCTATTTTGCCGGGGTGGCACCACCTCTTCAGTTCAGCCTGCTGGCAGCCCTGGCTTATGGGGCGCTGGGGGTGGCAGCTTGCCTGGTGGGCGGCTGGTGGCCTGCACGTGCCGCGCAAGGCTTACCGCCGGCCCAAACGCTCAAGGGCCTGGGCGCTGCGCCAGGCACAGGCAAAGGGCAGCGGTCAAGCCTGGCCTTGATCGCTGCTGGCGCTGGGCTGGCAGCGCTTCCGCCGGTGTTTGGCATTCCACTGGCGGCCTATGTGTCTGTTGCGCTGCTGCTGGTCGGCGGTATCACTGCCCTGCCCTGGCTGGTCGTGCTTTTGTACGACAAGCTAGCGCCGCTGGTCGCGCATCAACTGCTGGCCTTGCTGGCGGTTGAGCGTGCCCGCCGCGTGCGAGCCAGCGCGGCGGTGGCTGTCAGTGGCGTCGTGGCGTCGCTCAGTCTGGCGGTTGCTCTGACGGTGATGGTGGCCAGCTTTCGTGATTCGGTCACCCGCTGGCTGGACGTGGTGCTGCCAGCAGATTTGTACTTGCGCACGGCCTTGCCGGCAGGCGCCAATGCTGCGGCAGACACGGTCTATCTGTCACCTGAGTTTGTCGCCCGCATGGCCCAGGTCAAAGGTGTGCAGCGCGTCAGCACTCTGCGCACAACATCGGTGTCGCTGGACGCCAGCAGGCCCGCGGTGGCCCTGATAGCGCGCGACGTACAAGACCCGGCCAGCGTGTTGCCGCTGGTGGGTAACCCTCTGCCGGTGCCAAACGGTCAGATCGGCATTTATGTCAGTGAAGCGATGGTGGACTTGTACGGCGCGCGTCCGGGCGCTGTTTTTGGCCTTCTTTCGGCATCATTCAAGCCTGTGGACCAACAGATAAAGGGACTAGCAGCTCCTGAATCCATAGCAGATAACAATCAGCAAAAATTTTATGTGGCAGGTGTCTGGCGCGACTATGCCCGCCAGTTTGGTGCCGTCGTCATCGGCAAAGCTGATTTTGAACGCCTGACGGGTGACACCCGCGTCAACGACCTGGCGCTGTGGCTGGAACCCCATGCGCCCAGCACGGAGGTAGAGCAAGCCGTGCGGGCCGCGGCAGACCAGATGGCCGGTGCGGGCAGCCTGCTGGAGTTTGCCTCTACTCGCCAGATACGCGCCATCTCCCTGACTATTTTTGACCGCAGCTTTGCTGTGACTTACTGGCTGCAAGGCGTGGCGATCGCGATTGGCTTGTTTGGGGTCGCGGCCAGCTTCAGCGCGCAGGTGCTGGCGCGGCGCAAAGAGTTTGGCCTGCTGGCGCATTTGGGACTCACGCGCAGGCAAATACTGGCCGTTGTTGCTGGCGAAGGAGCAGCCTGGACGCTGATCGGCAGCGTGGCAGGCCTGGGGCTGGGACTGGCGGTATCTCTGGTGCTGGTGCATGTGGTCAACCCGCAAAGCTTTCACTGGACGATGGATTTGGTCTTGCCCTGGCTGCGGCTGCTGGGCTTGTGCGCAGCGGTGGTGCTGGCAGGTACGCTGACAGCCTGGCTGGCCGGACGGGCAGCGGCGGGCAAAGACGCGGTGCTGGCGGTAAAAGAGGACTGGTAAAAGAGGACTGGTGAAAGAGGACTGGTGAGGAAGACTGGTAAGGACGCTAGATGCTTTTCAATCATTTCAGAAGAAAGCTGTTGCTCGGCGGCATGGGCCTGGCGTCGCTGAGCAGCACCCAAGCCCTGCCGGCCAAAACGCTGACGTTTCCGCGCGACCGTGGCGCGCACCCCGACTTTAAAACCGAGTGGTGGTACATCACGGGGCATGGCCTGTCGGGCACGCGCGAATTCGGTTTTCAGCTGACGTTTTTCCGCTCGCGTGTGGACAGCACGCAAGGCATGACCTCAAAGTTTGCTGCCCGCCAACTGCTGTTTGCCCACGCGGCCATCACCGACGTACAAGGCAAAAAACTCTGGCACGACCAGCGCATTGCACGCGATGGTTTTGGCGTTGCCAGCAGCAGTGAAAGCGACATGGCCATCAAGCTGCGCGACTGGTCCTTAAAAGCCGATGACAAACGCTACACCGCCGAGCTGCCCACGCCTGACTTTGGCTTGAAGCTGCAGTTCAATGAGACGCAGCCCGTGCTGCTGCAGGGCAAAAACGGCCTGTCGCGTAAAGGGCCCAGCGAGCAACAGGCCAGCTACTACTACAGCCAGCCGCAACTGGCCACCACCGGCAGTCTGCGGGTGCAAGGCAAAACATTTGAAGTCCAAGGCAGCGCCTGGCTGGACCACGAATGGAGCCAGGAACTGCTGGCACCAGGGGCGGTGGGCTGGGACTGGATCGGCATGAACCTGCTGGACGGCAGCGCGCTGACCGCCTTCAGGCTGCGCGACAAGGACGGCGGCGCGGTGTGGGACGGCGGCTCGTTCAGATCGGCCCAGCAATCGCTTTACGTTTTCAGCCAAGGCGAAGTGATATTCAAACCCACCCGCTTCTGGAAAAGCCCGCTCACCCAAACCAGCTACCCGGTCGAATGGATGGTGCGCACACCCGCCGACTTTTACACCGTCAAAGCCGTGATCGACAACCAGGAGCTCGACAGCCGCCAGTCAACCGGGGCGATTTACTGGGAAGGCCTGAGCGAGCTTTTGAGCAGCAACGGCAAAAAAGTAGGCAGCGGCTATCTGGAAATGACAGGCTATGCGAAGCCGCTGCAGCTTTAAAAGATAACGTCGCCTGCTTACTTCGCCAGCCGCGCGTTTTGCGGGAACAGCTGCTTGCGCGCATCCTCGTCCATGTCGGTCTTGAAGGAGTACTTGGCCTTCAGGGCCTCAGCCCTTTGCGCAGCAGGCCGCGCGTTGATGGCATCAAAGTGCCGCTTCAGGTTCGGCATGGTGCCCATCGCATCAGGGCCCAGGATAAAAGGCACGGCACGGACCCAGCCCCACACCGCCATGTCGACAAGGCTGTAGCTGTCGCCGACCATGAACTGCTGCTTGGCCAGGTGCGCATCCAGGATGCCGTAGTGGCGCTCGGCCTCAAACACATAGCGATTCACCGCGTACTCTTTGGGCACCGGTGCAAAGTGCTTGAAGTGCACCGCTTGACCTGAATAAGGGCCAATGCCGGTGGCCACAAACATCAGCCACGACAGCATTTGGCCACGCGCCACCGGCGTATTGGCAGGCAAAAACTGGCCCGACTTTTCAGCCAGGTACAGCAAGATGGCGTTGCTGTCGAACACCGTGACGTCGCCGTTCGCATCCGTGTCAATGATGGCCGGGGTTTTGGCATTCGGGTTGATCGCCACAAAAGCGGGCAGGTGCTGCTCGCCCTTGCGCGTGTCCACAGTCATCACTTCATAAGGCATGCCCGACTCTTCAAGAAACAAGGCCACTTTGAGCGGGTTGGGTGAGGGGTGATAGTAGAACTTGATCATCATCTGCTTTCTGCTGGGTAGCGATTCAAAAATAAAAACAAAACCTTCTTGATAATAGCCAGCTCGCAATGCAGCTTGCAAACCACTCAAACACCCCCAAAAGCCGATATGAATGACCTGACAACCTTCCCCATCACCCACAAATGGCCTGCCCAGCACCCGGAGTGCCTGCAGCTGTATTCGCTGCCCACGCCCAATGGCGTGAAGGTGTCCATCATGCTCGAAGAAATCGGCCTGCCCTACGAGGTGCATTTGATCGACTTTGGCAAGAACGACCAGTTGACGCCAGAGTTCATCTCGCTGAGCCCGAACAATAAAATCCCCGCGATTCTGGACCCCAACGGCCCGGGCGGCAAGCCACTGGCGCTGTTTGAATCGGGTGCGATTTTGATCTACCTGGCTGAAAAGACGGGCCGGTTTTTACAGGCCGACCCAACCGAGCGCTACGAGACGATTCAGTGGGTGATGTGGCAAATGGGCGGCCTGGGGCCGATGTTTGGCCAGCTCGGGTTTTTCCATAAATTTGCTGGCAAAGAGTTTGAGGACAAACGCCCGCGTGACCGCTACGTGGCTGAGTCCAAACGCCTGCTCGGCGTGCTCGACCAGCGCCTGGCAGGCCGCGACTGGATCATGGGCGAGCAGTACACGATTGCCGACATCGCCACCTTTGGCTGGGTGCGCAACCTAGTGGGGTTTTATGACGCCGGCGATTTGGTCGGGTTTGCAGACTTTGCCCATGTGCAGCGCGCGCTGGCTGCGTTTGTGGCGCGGCCAGCGGTGGCCAGGGGTTTGGTGATTCCGGCGCGGGCTTAGATTGCCTTAAATCAAGGGATTCACCGTCTTCAATGCTTTGAAGCGCCCGAAGTCGCGGTCAGCCGTCCATAGCACCGTGACTGCATTTTCAATACAGATAGCTGCAATGCGTGCGTCATGAAACTGCCCGCCTTTTAGCTTGGCCTTGCGGCTGAGGTCGAACAACACCGCCACATGCTGCAAGCCGCTGTGCAAGACGCTGGCCTGAGGAGAGGCCAGCCATGCTTCAACCTGCGCCAAGGCCTGTTCAGTCGTACTGGCTGGCGCAAATACCTTTGGATTGGTGACAACTGATAAAAACTCGTGCAGGCAGCTCGCTGGGATGCCCCAAGGTTGTGCGCCTTCAGCCAATGACACCATGCATGCAGCCGCCTCGACGTGAAACTCACTGTCCTTTCGATGCGCATAAACCAGGATATTGGTGTCTACCGCAATCATGCTTGGCGCTTTGCTTTGCGCGAGAGTACCCGGCCAATCACATGCTCTTCTTCAAGCTGTTGCCAACGTGCAGGCTCGGGCATCAAAACAACTTTGCCGCCCACACTGGCATCCTTGAGCTTGAAAGCCAACTTGACGTTGACTTGTGAATCACTGATCACACGCCGCAAACCCTCTTCAATCAAAGCGCGCAATGTCGTCTGACTGCGCTGCGCCAATTCTTTGGCTGACTTGAAAAGAGGGTCAGACATCTCAATGGTGGTTTTCATAAGGCTACCCATATTTTGAATATGGGTGTATTGTAGCGTTTAGAACTTTTGGGTTCTGACTGCGCTCAAAGACCTTCAATGATTCGGATGTCCCGATCCGCGCCATCACCGAGCGCGTCTAAAGCTAGCTGGTAGGCGGGGCTGTCGTGTGCGGCGGTGGCATGCGCGACGCTGTCAAACTCAATCAGGACGGTGCGCTCTTTCAGCCCGAGTTCATAAACCATGGACGGCGCACCACGCGCCAAAAATCGCCCTCCTGCTGCGGAAAGTGCTGGGCCGGCAAGTTTGGCGTAGGCGGCGACCTTGTCGGCATTTTTGACGGCGCGGTAGGTACTGACCCAATAGGCTTTAGACATTTTTTTGTTCCTTGTTGATATGAGATGGTTGGGATAAATATAGCGAAACCGAGTTTTCGCTTAAGTCTTTTGTCAAAAAAGTCCTGGTGCTGGTCCTCGGCGGTTCAGCATTTGTGTTGTGACCATTTCTTATTGATACCGATCCAAAAACTGTGCTGGCGAGAGTATCTCGAGTCCCTTGTACGTTTGCACATCTTTCAAATCTAGGTCGCCAGAAATGACGATCGTTGCCCCCGAATCGATGGCAAGCGCAATGAATTTGTCGTCCGTTTTGTCACGACTCACCTCAACCTCGGTCGCCACTTCAAATCGCTGGATCGACTGGGCAATCGCGACCAGATGCCTCAAGCGGCCAGAGTCGCCGAAATAGCGGTCGAATTTTGGCCGGGCAATGCGTGTTTCCAGTTCACGCCACGTTTCCTGATTTTGGGCAATCACGAAATGCTCAGCGGCCAGCGCAAGCGCCTGGGCGGTCCTTGATTCGGGGAGCAAACCCGCGCTGATCAAGGCATTGGTATCTATGACGATGTACGCAGGCTTACTCGTCATTGAGCATGCGCGTTACATCGTCTTGCGTTAAGCCCTCTTCAGTGGCCTTATTGCTCATTTTTGCGAGGTGTAAGCGCATTGAATCGCCTGCAGTTTTGCCACGCAGCGGAGAGTTCTCACTGATCAGCGCGGCGACATGAAACGGGATGGTTTGCGTGCTGGCCTGGTAATCTTCATAAGACATCACAACCGCCACGGTGCGGCCGCGGCGCGTCACTGCTACAGGTTGGCGTTGTGAAGCGTCGATGAGCGTCCCAAATTGATTTTGGGCGGCAAGCGATGTCATGGTGAGCATGATCTTGACCTTATGGTTACAGCTATTACAGCTATTACAGCTAATAGAGCCATTATAGCCGTCATGAATATTCGCCCAGAATTCTTTTAAGTGCCGTGAAGAACGCCCATTAAATCAACCTCCAGACCTACAAATGCGGGGGCGAGCAGTTCCTGAATAGCTGGCCATCAATCCTTCACCCGAGACGCAAACGTCTTGCGAAACTTCGCCACCTTCGGCCCGGCCACGGCCACGCAGTAGCCCTGGTTCGGGTTTTTGGCAAAAAAGTCCTGGTGATAGTCCTCGGCGGGCCAGTAGTTGGCCAGCGGCACGACTTCGGTCACGATGGGGCGGTCAAACAGCTTGTCCTGGCCCATTTGGCGAATCATGTCGGTGGCGATTTGCTTTTGCTCTTCAGTTGAGTAGTAAATGCCGCTGCGGTACTGCGTGCCGCTGTCGTTGCCCTGGCGGTTCAGGGTGGTGGCGTCGTGCACCACAAAAAAGATTTCCAGAATCTCGCCGACGGTGATTTGCGCCGGGTCGTATGCCAGCTTGACCACCTCGTTGCAGCCGGTGCGTCCGGTACACACATCGTCGTAGCTGGGGCGATGAACCTGGCCGTTGCTGTAGCCTGATTCGACGTCAAGGATGCCGCGCACTTTGACGAACACCGCCTCGGTGCACCAAAAGCAGCCGCCGCCCAGGGTGATGGTTTGGGTAGAAGCGTTGTGGGGTTGTTGATCTGGTTCCATGGTCAGTTGTTCCTATGTGTTGTATCGTGCAGGGTTGCACTGTAGGACATCGTCGATGCCCGATATACTTTAGGCTTAAAGCTCTTACAAAGACACTCAAGGACCCATTCTTCATGAAAACCAACGTCAAACCGCGCTTCATCTGGGAAGACCCTTTTATGCTGCAAGACCAGCTGTCTGACGATGAGCGCGCCATACAGGAAGCGGCCCACCAGTTTTGCCAGGACAAGCTGCAAACCCGCGTGCTGATGGCCGCCCGCCACGAAAAGTTTGACCGCGAGATCATGAATGAAGCCGGTGCCATGGGCTTTTTGGGTTCCAGCATTGAAGGCTACGGCTGCGCTGGCCTGAGCTATGTGGCTTACGGGCTGATTGCGCGCGAAGTCGAGCGGGTCGACAGTGGCTACCGCAGCGCCATCAGCGTGCAGTCGTCACTCGTCATGCACCCCATCAATGCCTACGGCAGCGAAGCGCAAAAACAAAAATACCTGCCCAAGCTGGCCTCCGGCGAATGGGTTGGCTGCTTTGGTTTGACCGAGCCAAACCACGGCTCAGACCCAGCCAGCATGCTCAGCCGCGCCAAGCCGACCGATGGCGGCTTCATCATGAACGGCGCCAAGATGTGGATCACCAATTCACCGATTGCGGATGTGTTTGTGGTCTGGGCCAAGCTGACCGACCCGGACGGCAACACCGGCGGGCAGGAGTCCATTCGCGGCTTTATTCTGGAAAAAGGCATGAAAGGCCTGACCGCCCCCAAAATCGAAGGCAAGATGAGCTTGCGCGCGTCGATCACTGGCGAGATCGTAATGGACGGCGTGTTTGTGCCTGAAGAAAACATGCTGCCTAACGTGAGCGGCCTCAAAGGCCCGTTCGGCTGCCTGAACAAGGCCCGTTACGGTATCGCCTGGGGCGCTCTGGGCGCGGCTGAAGACTGCTGGTTTCGCGCCCGCCAATACACGATGGACCGGGTGCAGTTTGGCCGCCCGCTGGCGCAAAACCAGCTGATTCAAAAGAAACTGGCCGACATGCAAACCGAAATCGCCTTGGGCCTGCAAGCCTGCCTGCGCGTGGGGCGCCTGATGGACGAAGGCAAGGATGTGCCGGAAATGATTTCCATCATCAAGCGCAACAGCTGCGGCAAGGCGCTTGACATTGCCCGCATGGCGCGTGACATGCACGGCGGCAACGGCATTCATGACGAATACCACGTGATTCGCCACATGATCAATCTTGAGACGGTGAACACCTACGAAGGCACGCACGATGTGCATGCGCTGATTTTGGGTCGCGCGCAGACCGGTTTGCAGGCTTTTTATTGATTTTGGGCTAGCTTTAGGCACCTTTTAGAGCTAAAAGCCAATGAAAGCCTGGGCGAGATGCTCCCGAATATATAGCGCATGATTTTCACGAGTCCATGGAACCCGGTGCGCTGAAACCCCTGCTGTCCAGTCTGGTCATGCCGCTGGCAAGTCTGGTGCTGCTGGCGCTCGCTGGGCTGGTACTGGCCGCTCAGCGCCAACATCAGGGCAAGGGCCT
Source organism: Comamonadaceae bacterium (assembly GCA_947478725.1). Lineage (GTDB taxonomy): Bacteria > Pseudomonadota > Gammaproteobacteria > Burkholderiales > Burkholderiaceae_C > Polaromonas. The sequence continues at coordinate 22,641 of CANJWZ010000006.1, read as the reverse complement.
GCTGCTGGGCCTGATCAGCTTGACCAGCTTGTGGCTGCTGTCCTGTCAGGGCGTGGCGGTTTGGCTGGCGACGCATGCCTTGCCGCAATACCCACCCGTCACACCTGCACACCTGAAGTCCGGGCAAATTCAGGCGATTGTCGTTCTGGGTGGCGGCGTTTACCCCCAAGCACCTGAATACGGCCAAGCCCAGCCCGGGCCTGCCACCGCGGCGCGGCTGCGCTACGGTATCTGGCTGGCGCGGCAAACGGGTTTGCCGCTGGCGTTTACCGGCGGCAAGGGCTGGGCGGCGTCCGGCAGCACCACCATCTCTGAAGCCGAGGTGGCAGGTCAGGTGGCGCAGCAGGACTATGGCGTGACCATCCGATGGCTCGAGACCAAGTCTCGTGACACGCAGGAAAACGCCAGCCTGCTGGCGCCCATGCTCAAGAGCGACGGCATCAGCAAGATTGCTCTGGTCACCGACGCCACGCACATGCCGCGCTCGGTTCTGGCGTTTGAGCGGCAAGGTCTGGCCATCACCCCAGCCCCCACCGGTTTTGTCCTTCACACGCGATCAGGCCCGCTGTTGTGGCTACCGTCTACCGAGGGCATCACGGCTTCCACCAGAGTTCTGCATGAACTGCTGGGGCTGGCCGTTGCCAGGCTGCAATAGCCCCAAAACCCAACCTGGGTTGACGCAGGACACGCAAAAAGCTACATTACTAACCAGTCAGTCAGTAACTATGTCTTTGGTCAAACTCACCTGCCCCATCAAAAAAGCGTTTCACGCCAAACGTGAGCGCCGCAAAGAATCGCGTCCGGGCGAACTGCTGGAAGCGGCGCTGGACCTGTTTGTTGAAAAAGGCTTTGCCGCCACCCGCGTTGAAGAGGTCGCGGCCCGGGCAGGTGTCTCCAAAGGCACGCTGTTTTTGTATTTCCCGAGCAAAGAAGACCTGTTCAAGGCCGTCGTGCGGGAAAACATCTCGAGCCATTTCAAGGAATGGAACCAAACCTTTGACAACTTCAAGGGCACCAGCGCCGAGATGATCTCCCTGTGCATGAACGAGTGGTGGCGACGCGTTGGTGCCACCAAGGCATCGGGCATCAAAAAGCTGATGCTGAGCGAGGCCGGGAACTTCCCAGACATTGCGGCTTTTTATCGCCAGGAAGTGGTGGAGCCCGGCCAGTTGCTGATTCGCCGTATTTTGCAGCGCGGAAAAGATCGTGGTGAGCTCAGGGACATGGACTTGGACTATGCTGTTTTCAGCATCATTTCGCCGGTGATCTTGTTGATGCTGGCCAAACATTCGGCCGCCGCCTGCGTGAGCGATCAGGTCAGCATGGACCCTGAAAAATACATCGCCTCACAGCTGCAGATCATCCTGTACGGCATGAGCCAGGCACCCTTGCAAAACAAAAGCCTGAAGAAAGAAACGAAAGAATGAATGGGGTGAAAAAAAGCTGGCTCACATGGCTGCTGATCCTGCTGGTATTGGGTGCCGTAGGCACAGCGATAGCACGCGTGCTATCGGCCCGCCAAGCGCAGCAAGCAGCTTTGGTGGCGGCCAGTGCCGCCAAACAAACATCGTCGGTCGAGCTGGCAAGCACCGATGTGACGCAGGTCAGTGTGCTGGAGATCATGCAAGGCCTGGCGGTGTCGGGCTCACTCAAGGCAGTCAACTCGGCAGTCATCAAGGCGCGTGTCGCTGGCGAACTGCAAGGCCTGACGGTGCGCGAAGGCGACTTTGTCAAAGCCGGCCAGGTGATTGCCCGGATTGATGCCAGCGAATACCTGTCTCGCGTGCGCCAGTTCAAAGAGCAGGCAGATTCTGCCAAGGCGCAGGTCGATGTGGTGCAGCGCCAGTACGACAACAACAAGGCCCTGGTCGACCAGGGTTTTATTTCCAAAACAGCACTGGACGCATCGCTGGCCAACCTGAATGCCGCGCAAGCGACCTACAAGGCAGCGCAGGCAGCCACCGATGTGGCGACCAAATCAGTGGACGACACGGTGTTGAAGGCGCCGATTTCAGGCCAGGTGTCGCAGCGCCTGGCACAGCCCGGCGAACGTGTTGGTATTGATGCGCGGATTGTCGAGATCGTTGACCTGAGCCGTCTGGAGCTTGAGGCCACGCTGAGCGCTGCAGACTCGACCCAGATACGGGTGGGCCAGAACGCCAAACTACAAATTGAAGGCAGCAACAAAACCGTCGCCGCCAAAGTGGTACGCATCAACCCCAGTGCGCAGGCAGGCAGCCGCAGCGTGCTGGCCTACCTGAGCATTGACAACAGCAAACCAGACGCTTTGCCGCTTCGGCAGGGCCTGTTTGCACAAGGTACGCTGGGCACGGTCCGCACATCGCTGCCTGCGGTGCCGCTGACCAGCGTGCGCACCGACAAACCAGCGCCGTATGTGCAGACCATTGAAAACGGCAAGGTGGCGCACCGCGCGGCAGAACTCGGCGCGCGCGGCAAGGCGAACGACACGGACGTGGTGGCTGTTAAAGGCTTGCCAGACAACACGGTGGTGATCTTGGGCAACATCGGGACGCTGCGTGAAGGCATGTCGGTGACCTTCACCCAGATCAGCGCGAAAACCGCACCTTAAAGCACCGCATGTGGTTTACCCAAGTCAGTCTTAAAAATCCGGTGTTCGCCACCATGATGATGCTGGCCATCGTCGTGCTGGGGCTTTTTTCATACCAGCGCATGCAGGTCGACCAGTTCCCGAACATCGACTTTCCGGTGGTCGTCGTGACGGCCGACTACCCCGGTGCGTCGCCCGAAATTGTCGAAAGTGAAGTCACTAAAAAGATCGAGGAAGGCGTCAATTCGATCGCCGGTGTCAGCGCACTGACATCCCGCAGCTATGAAGGCCAGTCGGTTGTCATCATTGAATTTCAGCTGTACGTCGATGGGCGCAAGGCCGCCGAAGATGTGCGCGAAAAAATATCGGCCATTCGACCGAATTTTCGAACGGAAGTCAAAGAGCCACGCGTGCTGCGCTTTGACCCGTCCAGTCGGCCCGTCTGGTCGGTAGCCGTCTTGCCCGATACAGGCAGCAACAAGATGTCGCCAGTGGAACTGACCAACTGGGCCGACCAGGTGTTAAAAAAGCGGCTTGAAAACGTGCGCGGCGCCGGCTCGGTCAGCATCGTTGGTGGCACCAAGCGCGAGATCAATGTGTACCTGAACCCGCAGGCCATGGAGTCGCTGGGCATCACGGCAGACCAGGTGGTCAACACGGTCAAAAACGAAAACCAGGACTTGCCGGTCGGCAGCATTCGCTCGCTGGCAGCCGAGCGTGTGGTCAAAATCGATGCCCGCATGAAGCGGCCCGAGGACTTTGGCAAGCTGATCGTGGCGCGCAAAAACAATGTCGCCATCACGGTTGACCAGGTGGCCCGGATTGCCGATGGCGCGCAGGAAGTCGACAGCCTGGCGCTGTACAACGGCCAGCGCACGCTGGTGCTGCAGGTGCAAAAAGCGCAGGACGAAAACACCATTCAAGTCGTCGATGGGCTCAATAAAACCATCGGCGAGATGAAAGCCAGCCTGCCGCCCGGCCTGAAGCTGGAGCTGGTCACCGACAGTTCACGCTCGATTCGCGTGGCGGTTGAAAACGTGCGCCGCACCCTGATTGAAGGCGCGCTGCTGACAATCCTGATCGTGTTTTTGTTTTTGAATTCCTGGCGTTCAACCGTGATCACCGGGCTGACGCTGCCGATCTCCATCATCGGCACGTTTTTGTTCATGAACCTGTTTGGATTCACCATCAACAACATCACGCTGATGGCGCTGTCGCTGTGTGTCGGTCTGCTGATTGACGATGCGATCGTGGTGCGTGAAAACATTGTGCGGCACGTGCTGATGGGCAAGGCTCCCTTTGAGGCAGCGATGGACGGCACCAAGGAAATTGGCCTGGCCGTGCTGGCCACCACCTTTTCCATCGTTGCGGTGTTTCTGCCGGTGGGTTTCATGGGCGGCATCATCGGCAAGTTCTTTCATGAGTTCGGCATCACTATTGTGGCGGCGGTGCTGATCTCGATGTTTGTCAGTTTCACGCTCGACCCGATGCTGTCCAGCATCTGGCATGACCCGGCAATAGACAAGCATGGCAAACATGGCCCACCCACCACGCTGTACGACAAGACCATCGGCCGCGTGACCGGCTGGTTTGACAGCGCGACAGAGCGTTTGAGCCAAGGCTACCAGAGCATCCTGCGCTGGGCACTGGTGCACAAGATCAAAACCCTGGCGCTGGCACTGGTCGTGTTTGTGATCAGCATCTTCATGGTGCCGCTGCTGGGCACAGAGTTTGTACCCAAGGCCGATTTTTCAGAAACCGCGCTGAATTTTTATACCCCGGTGGGTTCGTCGCTGGAAGCCACCGAGGCCAAGGCCAAACAGGTCGAAGCCATCGTGCGCGAATTCCCCGAGGTGCGCTACACGCTGTCGACCATCAACACCGGCAATGCGCAAGGCAAAATTTACGCCAACATTTACATCCGGCTGGTGGACCGAAAGGCACGCAGCCGCAGCGTCGACGAGATGTCTGGCGTGCTGCGTGAGCGGCTCAAGCAGGTGCCGGGCATGACGGTCACGAACATCGGTCAGAGCGATTCGGCGGGGGGCACCAAGCAGGTCGAGTTTTCATTGCAGGGCCCTGACCTCAAAGAGCTGGAGCGCCTGAGCCGGGTGGTGCAGGACAACATTCGCGGCCTACCGGGTCTGGTGGACCTGGACTCCAGCGTCAAGGCCGACAAACCGGTGATTCAGGTCGATGTGCGGCGCGATGCCGCCAGTGATTTGGGCTTGTCGGTCTCTGGCATTGCCGCATCGCTGCGCACGCTGGTGGCTGGGCAAACCGTGGGCAACTGGCGCGCACCAGACGACCAGACTTATGACGTGAACGTGCGATTGAGCCCGGATGCACGCAACGCCCCGGCTGATCTGGAGCGCTTGCCGTTTACCAGCACGGCGATTGGCAACAATGCCGATGGTTCAACCCGCATCGTGCGATTGAACCAGGTGGCCAGCGTGAGCCTGACCACCGGCCCGAACCAGATCAACCGCCGCGACCTGATACGCGAAGTGGCGGTCAACGCCAACGTGTACAACCGATCTGCCGGTGAGGTCTCAAGCGAGGTCAAGGCCGCGCTTGACAAGACCGCCTTCCCGCCGGGCTACAAGTACCAGTTCAGCGGCTCTACCAAAAACATGACCGATTCATTTGGCTACGCTATCTCGGCCCTGGTGATGGCGGTTCTGTTCATCTACATGATTCTGGCCAGCCAGTTCAAAAGCTTTTTTCAGCCTCTGGCCCTGATGACATCGTTGCCGCTGACCCTGATTGGCGTGGTGCTGGCGCTGCTGATGTTTCGCTCCGCCTTGTCAATGTTTTCGGTGATCGGGGTGGTCATGCTGATGGGCCTGGTGACAAAAAACGCCATTTTGCTGGTCGACTTTGCGATCAGAATGCGCGAGGAAGGCATGGAGCGCAGCGAAGCGCTGCTGATGGCGGCCAAAGTGCGTTTGCGGCCGATCTTGATGACCACGCTGGCCATGATTTTCGGCATGATTCCGCTGGCTTTTGCACTGACCGAAGGGTCTGAGCAGCGCGCCCCTATGGGCCAGGCGGTGATTGGCGGCGTGATCACCTCGTCATTGCTGACGCTGGTGGTGGTGCCGGTGGCGTATTGCTTTATGGACGATTTGGCCCAGTGGTTCAAACGCATGCTGGGACCGCGCCCGGTCGCCGCGACCGACACACCACACGGCAGCCCAGACTAAAATTTGACCTTTCACACATTTCACACAGCGTTGCTCTAATACAGATATGAACTACGAACAAGCCCGATTCAACATGATTGAGCAGCAAATCCGCCCCTGGGAGGTGCTCGACAGCCAGGTGCTGGCCCTGCTGGCGGTGATCAAGCGCGAAGACTTTGTGCCCACAGCCTATCGCTCGTTGGCCTTTGCCGACATGGAGATACCGCTGTCATCGCATTCAAAAACGCAACCCGGGCAATGCATGCTGTCGCCCAAAGTGGAGGCGCGCATCTTGCAGGATCTGGCGGTGCAAAAGCATGAAAAAGTGCTGGAAATCGGCACTGGCTCGGGTTACATGGCGGCCCTGCTGGGCCACCGCGCACAGCACGTCATCAGCCTGGAAATAGACGCCGACATTGCACAAACGGCCCGGGGCAATTTGCAAAGGGCGGGTATTTTCAACGCCGAGGTACGCACCGGGGACGGCGCGTCCAACTTCACCCGCGCCATTTCGGGCAGCGACCCGCTCAAGGGCCCGTTTGACGTGATCGTCATGAGTGGTTCGGTGTCAGAAGTGCCTGCATCACTGCTGGCGCTTTTAAAACCAGGCGGCCGTTTGAGCGCCATCACCGGCGATGAGCCGGTCATGCGTGCCACGCTGGTCGCGCGCACCGGCGAGGCAGCCTGGCGCACCACACAGGCGTGGGACACCGTGGCACCGAAGTTGCTGCACTTCCCCGAGCCTTCCCGATTCACTTTCTGATGATTTGCCAACACTGACATGACGGACCAACTGAACCCCAGCCACTTTGCCGCCTGGCGCGACGCCGCCTCGCCTGACCTGCCCATCGTGCTGGATGTGCGCGAGCCCTGGGAGCTAGAAACAGCGTCCGTCAAGCCCGATGGCTTCACCCTGCTGCATATCCCCATGCAGTCGATTCCCGACAGGATTGCCGAGCTGAAAGACATGCACGGCGCCGACCATCCGATTGCCTGCCTGTGCCACCACGGCATGCGCAGCCTGCAAGTGGCCAACTATCTGGCGCAAAGCGGTTTTACGGCCGTGGTCAATCTGCAGGGCGGTATCGCGGCCTGGGCGCAGCAGCTTGACAGCAGTGTTCCGCAGTATTGATATTGAATCGTTTTTTTCAGGACATTTACGAAGATGCACAACAAACGTTCCCTTCAACCCCTGGTGCTGGCAGTTGCGTCAGCTTTGCTGTCCATGGGCGCACAGGCACAAAATCTGGCTGAACTGTACGACTCTGCACGCGCTTTTGACGCGGCCTATCAATCGGCCAAACTTCAGTACGACGCCAACCTGGCCAAGGGCGAGCAGGCACGCGCAGGCATCTTGCCGACGGCAGGCGTTTCTGCTGGCGCATCGCTGACCGGTTTTCACAACACCAGTCCGGTGACCGACCGCAGCTTTAGTACCCAAAACGCCGCACTGACCGCCACGCAACCGCTTTACCGGCCTGCCAACCAGGCCGCTTATCAGCAAGGGCTGCGCCAGGCCGACCTGGCAAAAGCGCAGCTTGATGCGGCAGAGCAAGACCTGATCGTGCGCACCAGCCAGGGCTATTTTGATGTGCTGGCGGCGCAGGACACACTGGCTTTTGTGCGCGCACAAAAGGCGGCAGTGGCTGAACAGCTGGCATCTGCCAAACGCAACTTTGAAGTCGGCACCTCAACCATCACCGACACGCGTGAAGCGCAAGCCAGGTATGACCTGGTGATTGCCCAGGAGATCTCTTCCGAAAATGACTTGCGGGTCAAAAAACTGGCGCTTGATACGCTGGTGGGAAAAACTGGCGCAGAGCCTAAAAGCCTGCTGGTGCCCGTCAACCTGCCCGTCGTCGCGCCCCAGGATGTCAATGCCTGGGTACTGCAATCAGAGGCGGTACACCCCAGCATTCGCCAGGCCCAGAGCAACCTGGAAATCGCCAAGCTTGAAGTGACCAAGGCCGAAGCCGGCCACAAACCCACGCTGGACCTGACCGGCAGCTACAACATCACGCGCAACCCCAGTGGCACGGCAACCTCGGCGTTAACTTTCAACACCAACACGGCCACCATCGGCCTGAGCCTGAATGTGCCGCTGTTTGCTGGCTTTTCGACGCAAAACCGCATTCGCGAAACTCTGTCCTTGAGCGACAAAGCCAGCAGCGACTTAGAAGGCGCGCGCCGCAACGTCGCGCAATCGACTCGCACGGCGTTTTTTGGCGTGGTCTCCGGTCAGGGTCAGGTCAAGGCGCTGGAGGCGGCCGAACTTTCAAGCCAAAGCGCGCTGGACGCCAACAAGCTGGGCTACCAGGTTGGCGTGCGCATCAACATCGACGTGCTCAACTCACAAAGCCAGTTGTTCCAGACCAAACGCGACCTGGCCCAGGCGCGCTACAACGTGCTGCTCGGTGACTTGCGTTTGCGCCAGGCCAATGGCACGCTGAGCACAGCCGATTTGCAGAAGGTCAATTCGCTGCTGGCCAAATAGTCCAGCGCAGCGCTTGCTAGCCACCGCTGGGCGCGTCAGCCTGATGGGTGGTCGGGGTCAAATAACTTGCCAGCGCTTGAACCGTGCGTGCAGTCGCGCCTTGATGGGCCGCTGCAAATCCAAGAGATGCCTGCGACATGCGGATTTGCGCTTGAGGGTCAGTCACCCGTTCGACCGCCACCCTCAGGGCTTCAGCCATGTCCGCAACCCGCGTCGCCGCGCCTGCGGCCTCGGCCAGCTCAGCGGCGTCAGAAAAGTTAAAGGTGTGCGGCCCCATCACCAGCGGGCAGCCGCAGGCAGCCGCTTCGATCAGGTTTTGACCCCCCAGTTTTTCAAAGCTGCCGCCCAGCAAAGCGGCACGGCTCAACGCGTAATACAGCGGCATCTCCCCCAGCGTGTCGCCCAGCCAGATGTCGGCTTGCATGGCTTGGCTGCTGTCAAGCGGACTGCCTGACCAGCTGGAGCGGCGCGACAGTGTGAGCCCCTGCTGCACCACCAACGCCGCCACCTCGTCAAAGCGCTGAGGATGGCGCGGCACGATGAGGTATTTGACCGGCTGCTTAATAGCTATTGAATTAGTAGCAGATAGCCCATTTATTTGTTGGCTTCTGGCTATTATTTCTTTCAAAAAAAGAACTTCTTCACCCTCCCGTGAGCTGGCGAACATGACGACCGGCGCCGCCATGGCTTGGCGCCAGACTTGGCCTGTTGCCTGGAGCGCCGGGCTGGGTGCAGCATCAAACTTGAGGTTGCCAAAAACACCCGCTACATCGGCACCCAACTGGCGATAGCGCTGGGCATCGTCCCGTGTTTGCGCATACACCGCCGTCAAAGCGGCATAAGCCGGGTAGGCCAGCGGTGACATCGTCAAGGCTTGTTGCAGAGACTTGTCAGACAGGCGGCCATTGACGAGCAGCAGCGGCAGCTGGCGAGCTTTGGCGCTGGCCACCGCGCAAGGCCAGATTTCAGTTTCCATCAGCAGACCCAGGCGCGGCTTGAAATGATCGAAGAACCGCTCCACCACAGCATGCGTGTCCCAGGGTTGCCAGACCTGCACATCACCCGGCTGCAGCAGGGCCTTGCCCTCGGCACGCCCGGTGGCAGTGCCATGCGTCAGCAACAGTCGCATGCCCGGATAAGTCGCCCGCAAGGCTTTGAGCAAAATCGCCGAGGTACGCGTTTCACCCAGCGACACCGCGTGCAGCCAGACCAGCGCGGGTGCCGTCTCGCGCGGCTGCGTGTAACTGCCAAAACGCTCCTCGACCGCCTCGCCGTAGCCGGGTTCTTGCACCGCACGCCTGGCCATTTTGCGGCGCAGCAGCGGTTGTGCCAGGCGCATCAAGCCTGAATACAGCGTGCGCAAGAAGCCACTCATCACGCGGCGCTTTCGCAGGCCAGCCAGGCCCGCCACACCGCAGCAACCGTGGGGCTGGGTTGGGCAAACACACTGACCTGATCAGCGCGGCCCAGCGGCCCGGTGCGCCAGGCCGTGTCAAAGTTATAGATTTGCACATGCGGCAAACCAAGCGCCACAGCGATGTGGCTGACCCCGCTGTCCACGCCAATGGCGCCCTGGCAGGCGGCGAGCTGTTGCGTCAAGGCGTCGAGTGACAACAGCGGCAACACCGTGCTTTGATCGCCCAACTGCGCAGCGATGGCCTGGCTGCTCAGCAGCTCTGCCGCGCTGCCATGCACCAGCGTGATGTGATGGCCGCTGGCAATCAACCGCTGGCCCAGTTCGACCCAATTAGCCAGCGGCCAGGTTTTGTCTGGGCGCGAGGTACCGTGCATGAAGGCTATTTTTTTTGCTACTTTTTCAGGAGCTTCAGGTACAGGATTTGATTGGTTTTGAGCGATGTTTAGCCCGTAATGTGGCGGTTTTTTTAACGCTTGCACACCTAAGCCCAAGGCGACGGCTGCCACCCGCCTGGCACGCGCCACCGCATGCACATGTGGCTTCAGGGCAATCGCCACATCGGCGGCCCAGCGGGTCGGCGCCTCGTAGCCCGAGCCATCGGTCTGGTTGGCCATGGCATAGCGGTGGCCCTGGCGGCTCAGCCGGGCCAGCCGCGACACCAGCGCCGATTTGGTCAAGCCTTGCAGGTCGATGACCGCGTCGTAAGGGTGCGTCTGCAGGTCCGCCTTGAACGCACGCCATTCGGTACGTGTTTGTTCTGTCCACCATGATTTGCGCCAGCGGCGCAGCTCGCAAGGAATGATTCGGGCCAGACCCTGCACCTGCGTGAGCAGCGGCGCAAAGGATTTCTCAAGCACCCAGTCGATGTGCGCATCGGGCATGGCTGCCAGGATGTCTTGCACCACCGGCAGCGTGTGCACCACGTCGCCGAGTGAAGAAAGCTTGACGAGCAAAATTTTCACGACGCGTCACCAAGCAAACTGAGCGACGGATGCAGGCGAGTCGTCCTCACCAGCAGGGGCCGCGGAACCTGCTCTGCCGGCCCGCAGGCGCAGCGCGCCCTCGTGGGGCAGCGAAATACACGTCGTGACGAGCGTGGGGGCAACATATCTAGTGAGCTGGCGCGGAAAAACGGGCGTCAGGCTTCACGCTGTGCAGCAGCGCCAGCATGTCGGCTTCAATGCGCTTGAGCGCGGCTGGCGTGTGGCCTTCAAACCGCAGCACCAGCACCGGCGTGGTGTTGGACGCGCGAATCAGGCCAAACCCATCTGGCCAGTCAACACGCACGCCGTCAATGGTGTTGACCGTTGCCGGAGACGCAAAATCAACCGCCTTCTTCAAGGCTTCGACCACCGCATGCGGCTCACCTTCTTTGCAAGGCACATTGAGCTCCGGCGTGCTGAAGCTGGTGGGCAAGGCATTGAGCAACGCGCTTGCATCGGCAGAACGGCTCACAATTTCCAGCAGGCGCGCACCGGCATAGGTGCCGTCGTCAAAGCCATACCAGCGCTCCTTGAAAAAGATATGCCCGCTCATCTCGCCACCCAAGGGCGAATTGACTTCTTTCATCTTCGCCTTGATCAATGAATGGCCGGTTTTGTACATCAGCGGCACGCCGCCAGCGGCTGCAATCTCAGGGGCCAGGCGTTGCGAGCATTTCACGTCATACACAATCGTGCCGCCCGGCACACGGCTGAGGACATCGCGTGCAAACAGCATCATCTGGCGGTCGGGGTAAATGTTGTGGCCGTCTTTGGTGACGATACCCAGGCGGTCACCATCGCCGTCAAATGCCAGGCCCAATTCAGCGTCTGTGGTGGTCAGGGCGTTGATCAAATCGCGCAGGTTCTCGGGTTTGCTGGGGTCGGGGTGGTGGTTGGGAAAGTTGCCATCAACGTCGCTGAACAGCTCCGTCACCTCGCAGCCCAGCGCCCTGAAGATGGCCGGCGCTGATGCGCCAGCAATGCCGTTGCCTGAGTCGATCACGATCTTCATCGGTCGTGCAAGCTTGACATCGCCAACGATGCGCTGGGTGTAAGACGCGTAAATATCGTGCTGCGCCACCTTGCCATCGGTGACGAGCGGCTTCACAACTGCCGCTGGCTGGGCAGGCGCAGCGTCAGCAACCATGGCCTGGTGCAGCGCCTGAATCTCATCACCATAAATGGCCCGGCCTGCCATGACCATTTTGAAGCCGTTGTAGTCCTTCGGGTTATGGCTGCCGGTGACCTGAATGCCTGAGTTGCACAGCGTGCTGGCCGCAAAGTACAGCATCGGCGTGGTGGCCATGCCCACGTCGATCACATCAACACCGCTGGCCGTCAGGCCGCGCATCAGGGCAGCGGCCAGGGTTGGGCTACTCAAACGGCCATCGCGGCCCACAGCTACCGTTTTTTCATTCGCGGCCACAGCAGCAGCGCCGAAAGCCTTGCCCAGCGCAAACGCCACGTCTTCGTTGATGGTGGATGGGACCACGCCCCGTATGTCGTAGGCTTTGAAAATCGATGCGTTAAAGAGCATGGGACGTCAGCAATCTGTATTTGACCAAAGGGGTTTGATTGTAGGTTGCCGGTTCGCGCGTCGTGTGGGTTGAGGGTGTCCGAAAACGGCCAGTCGAAGTCGACAGCACGGGTAAGATGAATGCCATGACAGCACAAGACATGTCCATTTCGGCCGATGCCTGTTGCGTCAAATTAAGCAAGGCTGACAGCACCAACGGCATCACGGTGCGGCTGGGCTACAGGCCGCCGTATGACGTGGCGGCCATGTTGGGGTTCATGGAAACGCGGCGCATCAAAGCTATTGAATCTATAGCTGCTGGCCCAAATAAATACGAGGCCAGGCGCACATTTGGCATTGAAACAGCGGGCAAGCAGCACACCGGCTGGCTACAGATGCGGTTTGACCTGGCGCAACATCAATTGGTGCTGACCGTCAGTGATTCGCTGCGCGGTGTGCTGCCGCTGGTGATACGCCGCGTGCGTGCCGCATTTGACCTGGACGCCGACCCCAAGGCCATCAACGCGGTGCTGCATGACGACTTTCCCACCGGCGACGGTTTGCGTGTGCCTGGCGCGCTCGACGGTTTTGAGCTGGCGGTGCGTGCGGTGCTGGGCCAGCAAATCACCGTGGCCGCGGCACGCACACTGGCGCAGCGCCTGGTGGACAAGTTTGGCGCGCCGATCGCCACGCCCTGGCCAGAGCTGACGCGCTTGTTTCCATCACCATCGGTGTTGGCCCTGGCCACCGGTGACGATCTGGGCCAGCTCGGCATCGTCAGGCAGCGGCAGGCGGCCATCGTCGGCCTGGCCAAAGCGGTGGCGGGCGGTTTGCAATTGCATGGCGGTGCTGATGTGCAGCGCACCATCGACGCCCTCAAAGCCCTGCCCGGCATTGGCGACTGGACGGCCCAGTACGTCGCCATGCGCGCGCTGCGCTGGCCGGATGCCTTTCCGGCGGGCGATGTGGCGCTGCACAAAATACTGAAAGTACAGGGGCTCAAAAACCCGGCGCGCCTGGCCGAGGCCGCGTCACAGGCCTGGAAGCCCTGGCGCAGCTACGCGGTGATCCGCACCTGGTCAGGCACCTGGCGCGAGCCAGCCCTGTAGTTGCTATTTATTCAGGAGCTAGTGGCGTAGATTAAACAAGGGCTAGAGCCCTAAATGATGCTAAAAAACCTCAAAACACCCAGAAACATCTCAAAAGGCCATCCATCATGAGATTTGATACCACCATCGTTCACACCAGCTTTCAAAGCCCCATCGGCCCCATGACGCTGGCCGCCACGCAGGCCGGACTGGCGGGGGTGTGGTTTGACGGTCAGCAGCATTGGCCGGCCGAGCTGACGCCGCCGGTGCGCTGGCCAAGCGACCCCACCCATCCGGTACTTATCAACACTGCCCAGCAATTAGCCGCCTACTTTGCTGGCCAAAGGCAGGTCTTTGACGTGCCGCTTGACCTGTCGGGTGGCACCGCCTTTCAGCAAGCGGTGTGGCGCGCACTGCTGACCATTCAGACCGGCCACACCACCAGCTACGGCAGCATCAGCCAAAGCATTGGCAACCCAGCCGCGGTGCGGGCGGTAGGCGCGGCGGTAGGGCGCAACCCGATCAGCATCATCGTGCCCTGCCACCGGGTGCTGGGCGCAAGCGGCGCCCTGACAGGCTATGCTGGCGGGCTTGACCGTAAAACCGCACTGCTCAAACTTGAGGGTGCACTTGATGAGAACCTGCTTTGACGATTGCTAAAAAACCCTGGCTTGCAGACTTTGTGGCGCTGGGCGCGCTTTGGGGCTCTTCTTTTTTGTTCATGCTTTATAGCGCCCTTGAGTTTGGCGCCCTGCCAACCGCCGCCGGGCGTGTGGCCATCGCAGCGGCGTTTTTGCTACCCATCGTGGTGATCAAAGGCAAGTTGGGCGAACTCAAAACCCATTGGAAGAAGATTTTCTTCATGGGTATTTTCAACTCCGCCATACCGTTTGCGTGCTTTGCGTTTTCGCTGTTGTCCATCACCACCGGTTTGTCGTCTATTTTGAATGCGACGGTACCGATGTTTGGTGCCCTGGTGGCGTGGGTCTGGCTCAAAGACAAGCCCGCCCTGTCGCGCATTGCAGGCATCGTGATTGGCTTTAGCGGCATTGCCCTGCTGGCCTGGGACAAAGCCACCTTCAAGCCCGATGCCTCTGGCGCATCGCCGGGCCTGGCCGTGCTGGCTTGTCTGCTGGCCTGCCTGTGCTACGGCATTGCCGCCAGCTTTACCAAAAAGCACATGGGCGGCATTCACCCCATGGTGACAGCCGCAGGCAGCCAGATCGGCGCAACCCTTGGCCTGCTGGTGCCGGCCATCTGGCTGTGGCCAGCGCAGCCCCCCAGCAGCACCGCCTGGCTGGCCCTGCTGGTGTTGGGCGTGGCTTGTACTGGCGTGGCCTACATCTTGTACTTCAGGCTGATTGAAAAAGCCGGCCCACAGCGCACCCTGACGGTGACGTTTTTGATCCCGGTGTTTGCCGTGTTTTATGGCGCTGTGTTTTTAAGTGAAACCGTCACGCCTTGGATGCTGCTGTGCGCGGTCGTCATTGTGTGCGGCACAGCGCTGGCAACAGGCCTGGTGTCGTTTAAAGCAAGCCCGCGACCACATTGATGCTGAGCGCCAGTATCAGCATATTGAAGCCAAACGACAGCACACCATGCACCAGCGTCAAGCGGCGCATCTCACGCGACGTGACCTGGACGTCAGACACTTGCGAGGTCATGCCGACAACAAAGGCGTAGTACAAAAAGTCAAAATAATCCGGGTCCAGCCCACCGGGGAACTGCAAGCCCGGCCCGTCCGGCTCGCCTTTTTTTTCTTCAAAGTAATACCGGTGCGCATAGCGAAAGGTAAAGACCGTCTGGATAAACAGCCAAGACAAGGCCAGCGCCGTGACCGACAAACCGATGTGCAAGCCGCGCTGCAAACCGGCCAGGTCACGGCCTTGCTGCATCAGCGCCGTGATGGCCGCCACACAGGCCGCAGTTGCCAGCAGCAACACCAAAAACATCACCAAGCTGGGTTCGTCCTGCGCCTGGGCACGTTCCCGGGTGCGCTTGGCATCAAAACTGACGCACAGCCACCAGACCAGACAAAGGTAAACCGTCAGCCCGACGCACCACGCCAACAAAAGCCGAAGCTCAAGCCCCATCGGCAAAGGCAGCGCCGCCACCACCACCGCAGTCGCCAGGCCAGACCAAAGACGCTGCGGGCCGGTGCTTTCAGAGAAGTGTTTTTTCATGCGGATATACGTAGGGAACAAGCAGAAGAGGCGGACTCGGCCTTGCTGAGGATCAACCAGCACAGGTTGCGATCGCGTCGGCAAGCGCCTGCGACCGGGTTTGATATGTGCCACTCAAACAAGACCTTCAGCGATGCTGATCAGGGGTGTCTGCGCATTATGCGGCAGGTGGTTGTGACGCGTAGGGGTCATCTGGAGGCACCCTTGCCGCACTACCCGGCATGCGGGACTGCACCGGGCGGTTGGAGAGCTTGGGGTCAGGACAACCTAGGAACTCCCAGACGGTCAATGTACGCTTTAGTCTGACTTACGAACGATCCAGGGCGCGTCGGGCGTACGGCATCAGGAATCCGGCAAGGTCTGCCACCACTTTGTCGAAAACCGGGATGTCGACAGCCAAGTCGCGAATGAATGCAGCCCACTGTCGCTGCTTGCCCGAGTCGGTCGAAAAAGTCTGGGTCAATGCAACGGGTGTATCAAATGGAATGGCCGTGCCACGCCGTTCAAACGTCGCCGCGATCGCCCGAGACAAGCGGTCTTCATCAAAGTCATAGCCCCGGCTCAGAATCCACACGTCATAAAAGTCCTTCATACGGCTATTGGCTAAGCCCAGCATGACCATGGCGTGGAATTTTTCGACAATCACTGTCTCGCGGGCATACACACGCAGTCTCGGTTGCGGCAGATCGAGTAGCACTGGCAGATTAATTTCTTCAATGCCCGGTTCAATCGCATCGCCAAAGCCTATGTCAATGATGACGGCAATCCGCGCACCGGCGAGCGCACCGGTCGTACGAATACGCAAACCACCGTATTCCAACTCTTCGCGGATCAAATCGACGCGCAGCGCATCGACATCGAACACAATGCCGTCCTCTACCTCGATGGCGCAGATCTCACGAAACGTGACGAGCATCGTATCGGGCTCCAGATCGCCATAACCCAGAAAATCCACGTCGCGTGTTGAGCGGTGCGGATCATCGAACCAAGTCGACATCAACATGGCACCCTTGAGTACGAATCGAGTGCGATGAGGCGACAGACTGAGCCGATACAGCAGTCGCTCGTTGGCATAACGCGTCAGCAGAAGGTCAAAGGCCTGCCCCTTCTGGCGTGCCAGCGTCAGCAGGCGGGCGCGCACCGAGGCACCGAAGTCACGTTTTTTCTTGGGCTCAGCCATGGGACGTCAGCGCACTCATGTACGGCTCCATGATTTTCCAGACTTTGGCGTTCGCCGCCTCTGTTGCTATTTCAGACGGCGACGCCTTTTTTTGCCTGAGTGCCTCCCGCAGCCCCTCGAGCGCGACGCTTACCCCAACGGTTTGCCGATAACGGAACAAGTCTGCAACGGTTTTGGCGACCCCAAAAATCGGCACGGATACCCCGTCAATGACGTGGCTCTCGACGCCAAGCAGCAGGCGTGGCCCTGAAAACCGCACGAAACGAACCGGTGGATATTCAAATTTGGGGTGCCAGTCTTTCGGACCAATGGCCATCCAGACCTTGGGCGGAATCTGGTCTGTCAAACCGTGAAACGCCAGCGACGACGTCAGGCAGATGACGCCCTTGGGTACAAGCTTGGCCACCTCTGCCAGGGTGTGATTCACATCGAGTGATGCGCCTGCCAGCTGATACAGCCCCCGGGCAAGGCGCACGATAACGCCTTGTTGTTCGAGGCGCGACACTGTCGCCGCAGTGATGCCCTTAGCAGTCAATTCGCTCAAGCGCGACATGCCCGTGGCCTTTAGATGGGCCACCGCGCTATCGCGCTGGGGGGGTTGATTTTTAGAACGCATTGATACAAAAACTAGGATTTAATCGAATATTAACCTATGATTCATATCAACTCAAGGGGACGAGTCTTGAGGTCCGGGACGGCACCGCCAAGGTGCAGAAAGCCTCGCGTTGGTCTCGGGTTTGGATGCCAGTCAACACCGGAGGGCCCATCAGTTTTGACAACTGATAGATCAAATATGTCGCCATTTCGGAAGAATT
Organism: Comamonadaceae bacterium; assembly: GCA_947478725.1. Classification (GTDB taxonomy): domain Bacteria; phylum Pseudomonadota; class Gammaproteobacteria; order Burkholderiales; family Burkholderiaceae_C; genus Polaromonas. The sequence goes on along the minus strand of CANJWZ010000006.1, from coordinate 5,211 downwards.
GCGACATATTTGATTGACCTGTTGCCGCCAGCGACATGAACCAGGAACGTGTCGCAAAACTCGAAAAATTAAACCATGACCGATTGGCGCGCGGACCGGCCCTACAGCGACTTGCCAGCCTTGCCGCCAGCCGCAGAGGTAGAGACACGCCCGGTGCCCAAGCAGCCAAGCATGGGAGCGGTGGATCATCTACTTGCTTGTGAGCATTGAAGATACGGCACGCTGGACGACAGCCAAGATTTCAGCGATCCGCAATCTGTCAGCATTGACCATCACGCATGTCAGGCAGGCCGCACCGAAAATTTATAGCCGTGAACTGGTTGATGTGATCTTCGACCTGCCCTACTGCCGAATCCAGAATCTTGTCGAAAGAAACATCGCCACCCTTGATTTGTTTAACCGCGTGCTTCAACGTTGACCGTCAATGCTTTCATCGTTCGCTGCAGTGCGCGGATGGAAAATCGAAACCAGCCTGCGCAATTCACGGTCTGGCGAAACGGCACCTTTGTACAGCGGACTGCACGGCGTTTCAGACAACCTGAGCGACAACGCCAGCAAGTCTTTCGCTTCCAGGTGTTCGCGGTAAACTTCGGCCAGAAACGTGAACTGGTTCATGATGCCAACCACGCTGCGATTTGAAGTCTTGGCGTATCTAACTTCGTTCATCTGGGCAAGCTCGTGGGCTATGAACTGCTGGGGTACACCGTGAGCGGCCAGAACATCAGCCAGATGTACGGGAAAGCGCATTGCCAAGTCCTTCGCTGGAGCCAATGGCATCAGCACGGGCAATAGCGTTTTTTCATTCACCAGTAGGGCTACTTGCGGCTTCCACAGCAGCACCGTCGCGTACCAACTCCCGAGTATTGTGGGTTGATGACAGTTTTGCGATAGAAGGGAAGGCTTGATTCGATCAAGTAGCTTCTTGGTACCCCGAATACAGTAGCCCATGGTGACGCTTAGCCCCAGGGATTTAAAAGCGCCACACCGGCACGTTCAAAGTCACGCAGGTTTCTGGTGGCGACAGAAAAGTTGTTGACATGCGCAATGGCTGCAATCGCACCATCGGCAAAACTGATCGCCACGCCTTGTGATTGGACTTTGGCATTGATTTGAGCAAATACGGCGGCTGCCTTGGCATCAAACTGCAATATGCGCCCATCAAACAGCGGCATGATCTGGCTGTCAAACGCGGACTTGAGCGCAGTGCGTTTGCGACCAGCGGGCATAAACGCAATGCCTGCCAGTAACTCGGCGAGGTGAATGGTGGTGATGTAAAGCGTTTGCGGGTCTTGCGCATCCAGCCAATGAAGGACCGCCGCATCAGGCTTGGGCTTTAAAGGTTCCGAGACAACGTTGGCGTCGAGAACGATCATTTAAAAGCCGCGGCTTTAACGGGTGTGGCGTCGCGCGTCATCTTGATGTCGGCCCCGCCCAAGCTTCGGCCAATAGCTGCTAGCGCCGTACCCATACCCAGCTTGGGGCGAACGGCGGCTTCAAGAATGTCGCGAATCTCCGCCTCGGTGCTGCGGCCATGCTGAACCGCACGCCGCTTGAGCGCGCGGTGCGTTTCTTCGGGTAAGTTTCTGACGGTGACGGCTGACATGTGAGAGCTCCTTGAGGTCAAGCTTTAATGATATCAAATATATATTTCGATATCAAATTAATCAGTCACCCGCAAAGCAAAAAGCCCTGTTACTCAATGAGCAACAGGGCTTTTGAACTGGCGGAGGACGACTTTCACATCACTTTCTGCAACCCTCACAAAGTGATCAATTTTCGGCCAGCGTCAACACTTCAGGCGAACACAACATTAACGCGGCCACTGCCACCGCTAACGCTGGTTTTGGTTTTGCGGCGCGCTGGTTTGACCACGATGTCGATGTCGCGGCCCAGGCGGGCCAGGCAAGCGAGCATTTTGGACTCGCTGACGCCCCTGAACTGGCCGCGTAGCATCAGCGACACCTTGGGCTGTGGCATGGCCAGCAGCTCGGCAGCTTGTTGCTGGGTGAGCTTTTGGCGCTGGATGATCTCGGCAATTTTGCTGGCCAGTTTGGCTTTGACCAGCATTTCTTGGGCGTCGGGTAGCCCCAGGTCGGCATAGACGTTACCGCTACCGGCTGCTATGGCAATGGGCGTGGTGTGCATGCAATGCCCTTTCAAATATTAGGGGGCAACCTTGCCGGCATGGCAGGAATACCACCACATCGTGAATGTCCGCCAAGAGCCCCGTCTTGCGTTTTTTCGCCATTGAAATTTCCCTGACTTTTATATATTTGCTAGGCCTTCAGCGCTTGGATCGGTCCTTTCAGCGCCGACTCCAGTTTCATCATCTGCACAAGCATCCGATCTTGAAGTGCAGGCCAATCAGATTCCTGTGTCTTCCATCCACCATCAATATCGACGCAAATACGACAACCAATACGGGTCGGTAACTCCTGCCAGTCGAGCTCACCGCCGAAAGCCTGTTCAATATCCGCCTTCTTTTCATGCAGTGCATGGAACGCCGCTTTATTTCGGACATCGCTGTCTTTGCCCATACTGATGTAGCACTCGATACGCGCCCTGTCTTCCGTGACTGACGCATTCAACGAGAAACCGCCACGCCCGATACCTGCCGACATCCAATGGTCAGATGAAGTGCTGCGGTTCGCGTACAACGCAGTTCTAGGCTTTGAGCGTTCAATGTACTGAGCCCAGAACCGCCGGAATATTTCTTGCCGTGCGCTGCGAACCTTCTTAATCTCCTGCGCCTGTGCTCGTACTTTGATTTCGTAGTCGGCAGCTTCTGGAAGTGGGATGATCTGTGCAACATCGACCAGCAACTCGTCGTTCATTCGGTAGGGCTTCAAGCGCACGCAAGTGATGTCAATTCCATGACGATTGAGCCATATGACTGAGGTGGTGATCTCAGTTGAAAAGTCTGCCGACACCAAAATGATGCGTACCTCGTCGGTAAGCTCTGCCTCTTCGGTGGTGTTGAGTTCCAAGAACTCCAGAATCTCGCGCCGCGCCGGCACCTCTGTATCTTGATCACCGAGGCTACGGGCGTAGGCCGCAATAGCTTGATCGAGTGTCATGCTGGATACCATCGCGGCATACCGGATGGCCTGCAATTCCATATGGCCTCCGTCTTCGGTGCGCTTGACCTCAACGACTACCAGCCGGGCTTGTTTGTCCAGACACAAAAGGTCTATTCGGCGACTACTCTCATCCCAATCCCCAAACTCCTCCGCGATGACCATAAGGTCGTCACCGATAACGGATATATCTGCCTTCAATAGCCGCTGTAAATCCCTTCGCTCGAAGAACTTCTCTTCAATAAACGAGGTCTGCTTAACAGCCTCAAGCTTTTCTTTTGCAACGCGGTAAAGCGGCATTTTTACTCCCTGATCTGCTAGCTTAAATTTTTCTGTGTGAGTATCGTTCCGCACTTTGGGCATGAGGGCTTCATGTCAGCGAAAACCTTGGCCAATTGAAGTACACCACCTTCAATGCCAGTTGAACTACCATTTAAGTCAATCAAAGAATAGGACTCCCACTGGCCAGAAAACGGCTGGTCGTTTTCCTTCATCTTGATTGCGCCAATATGGCCGCATGGGCAGGTGAGGGAGTATTTTGTAACAGTTGTCATGGTGATGCTTTTCCAGAAATACACCGGCGGTGCTTGGTGTCATTTGCGCAACTGCCCCACGGGCGGTTTTGCACCATTCAGTTCATGATGAAGCTGAGAAAAAATATGGTCAGCGCCCCAAGCTTGGGCCGCAGTGAAGGCCAGTTGCCGCTGTTGGTGCGAAGTGATTGTGTCGCTAGGCTTGTATCCCACATCGTGTTCGGCTTCGCTCCAGGCGTGCTGAAACAAAGTCTTTATCTGGAGTTCAAAGAACTGTGGGATCCTATCGCGGTCGAAATCGTCAGCGATTACATCTTCGGGCATCGCCAAAATGTAGTGCATGCCCACATAGCCAAATCTATCAGCAGCTTCAGGTGCAAGCACTTTAGCCTCAATGCGTCGGAAGTAGCGTTCAACTATTTCACAAACTGCATCGACATCCTGCATGTAGAAAACGACGATACGAGCCCCAATCAAATCCTGGATTTGCTCAAATGGATGCTCGTATCTAAGCCGCCCATGGTCATCCTTCTTATTTGCCTTTCTAAGAAATCGATCTGGGCTTTTAGCACGGGCTGCAACCATATCCACTCGCGGGGTGCCAGAAACCATATCTTGAATCAATTTAGTCAACTTTCCCGCTATCGGATTCAAAATTGCGAGGTGACGCGCGCGATACTCAGCGATGAGATCAAGTTCGTTCATTTTGTTGTCTTCAGACGCTCATCGACGATATGGCCGGTAGTGGTGAAAGTGTGACTGTCTTTCCGCTTCGTATTTACAAAGCACTGTTCAAATTTTTCTGCTGGCGCGGAAATCACGGCACCGTTATCGAGCTCAATCTGTTTATAGGCAATGTGTCGCGCGAACTCGGCTGCGTCAAACCGAAATTTCTCATGTACGAGTCGTGGTGGATCGACCTTGGATAGCACTGCGGCCGTAGTCGCTTCTGACAATTGGAAACTTCCGCAGAATTCCGCAATGGTCATCGCTTTTTGGGGGAGGTTTTTAGCTAAGTGCGCGGCTGAGGTAATTTGACTTTTGATCTCAATGTCTGTTGTCGCGGAAATAGCAGACTTCAATGCGTTGGCGAGCCTTTTTGTTCCCATTGCCGCGTTGGTTTGCATCTCTGAGTGCAGGAAATCCACTATCCAATAGTCGGCGACTGCTTTATTTCCGTGATTGATTTGTTTGTCCACCACATGTCCAGTCCACAGCTGGTTGGGTTTTCCCTTCCAAACGTATGTCGCCGCCTTGTAAGAGAATGAGCTTTTCAGGAACACTTGCTCCACAAAATGAACCGTTAGTTTGTCTGTGGTCTTTTCAGCGACGACCCCTTCATCAGCGGGAAATCTGGAGATAACGATCCGTTGAGATCCGTCACCGTCCTTGCCTAAACAGATGAAAAGTAAACCCATACCCGACGAACCTGATGTGGCGCGTTGAAGACGTGTTGCCAATGGTGCGGCCTGCTTGACCTGCCCCCCATAAACCGTACCAGCTATTTTTCCAAGAAGTCCGTCACTATGGAGAATGATGGACATGAGAACAAGCAAATACAGCGAAGAGCAGATCATTGGCTTTCTGCGGCAGGCCGAAGC
>CANJWZ010000005.1 GCA_947478725.1 Comamonadaceae bacterium | reverse complement strand
GTTCAACCCTGGTGACTGGGTCTATGCGGACCATGATGGCGTAGTGGTTCGATCAACTCCGTGCGTCCTTGGGCAAGGTCATCCTGATCAGGCAAATTATTGATGTGGCGTGTTCCGACGCCCCACCACGGGAACGCTTGATAGACTCTGGAATTCGCTACACCGGGCTAAGTCAGGCGGAGCCCCGTCCGATGGCAAACAAGTGCCGAGATCGGGTGAAGCTGTCGGGTGAAGCTGTCGGGTGAAGCTTTAACGATCGATCGGTCTGTTATACAATGCTTCCACGCAACCTGGAGGCAACTGTATGGCCGAGAAAATCCTGTACGAGAAAAAGGGCGAAGTCGCCTGGATCACCCTGAATCGCCCGGAGTCGCGCAATGCGCTCGACCACGAGATGCACGACATCTTGTGTGACATATGGGCTGACTTCCGCGGCGATAACAGCCTTCGCGTTGCCGTGCTTGCAGGCTCGGGTGGCCACTTCACCGGTGGCGCCGACCTGAAGACCCATGCACCGATGTGGCAAGAGGTCGGCCCGATGGTCGGTCGTGACCGCATGGAAGACGGCCTTTCGGGCATCACGCGCGGACCGCTGTCGCGCATCTACAAACCCATCATTGCCGAAATCGACGGCTGGTGCGTTGGCCATGGCATCGAGATGATCATGGCCTGCGACATCCGCGTCGCCTCAAGCCGCGCGCGCTTCGCCGAGTTCCAGGTCCGCAAAGGAATGCACCATGCGGATGGCGGGCTGTCGCGGCTAATCAACAGCTGCGGCGTCGGCTTCACGATGGAGTTCCTCATGACGGGCGCGGAGATCACCGCCCAGCATGCGTACAACGCCAATATGCTGAACTACGTCGTGCCGCCTGAAGAGCTGCGCACCAAGACAGAACTGGTTGTCCAGAACATCCTTAATTGCGACCGCCGTGCTGTCGAGTCGGCCAAGGAGACCATCCTCGAGTTGATCGGCCGCACTCTGCATGACCAGTTGCGCGTCGAGAACATGTGGGGCTATGCGCTGTGCGGCGGCAACCCATCCATCCGCACACATATGAGCGAGTTCTATTCGCAGCAGGAACTGAAGAAGCCTGCCGGCGAGAACGGGGCGTGATGGACGGAGCAGTTGAAACTATGGCGGCTGTCGAGGCTGACGCAGTCACAGACCACGACTCGCGCGCCGCGAAGTCGGCTTTTCGCAGCCTGCTCGGCCTTCGCATCGTCGAATGGCAACCCGACGTCTGCGTGGTCGAAATCCCGATGCGCGATGCGTTGAGAAATTTCTCTGGCGCTGCGGCGGGCCCTGTGGTCGCAGCAGCCGTTGACATGGCCGCAGCGCAGGCAGGCTGCTACATGCCAGGCCCCGGCCCGACGCGACGTGCGGTCACGCTGTCGTTCACCGTGTCGTTTGTAGCGCCAGGAACCGGCGGCATCATCCGCGCACGCGGCGTGAAGATCGGCGGCGGAAATAGTATCTTCACCTCGACCGTTACCGTGACTGACGGGTCAGGCCTGACGCTCGCCACCGGTCAGGGAACCTTTCGCTATGTCACATTGAAGGAGGTCGCATGACCAGAAGCACCGACGTCTACGTGCTCGGCGTCGCCGTGCAGCCCGCGCGGCTGCGCGAAGACGGCCTGCGCCTTGAAGAGATGGTCTACCAGACCTGCCGCGCCGCGCTCGACGATGCCGGCGTTACGCGTGCGCAGCTTGACAACGTGGTGCTCGGCGCAAGCGACGAACTGGACGGCCGCCCCATCACCAACATGCTGCTCACGGCGCCTGCGGGCGGCTTCCTCAAAGACGAGATGCGCGTCACCGACTCCGGCGCGAGCGCGCTGTGCATCGGCTATGCGCGCATGCGTTCCGGCGAGTTCGACCTGGGCCTCGTTGCCAGCTGGTGCAAGAGCTCGAAGATCGACAGCGAGACAGTGATGGGTCTGCGCGCTGATCCCTTTTATTACCGCCCGCTCGGCATGGGCGCGCGCATGGCCGACGGCTTGCTTTCCCAGGCGATCGCGCTGCAGGGCACGAGTGCGGCTGAAGTTGACGAACGCGTGCTCAATGCCTTCAGTCGCGCACAGGCCAACCCGCGCGGCCTGTGCCATGCTGTACGCAGCCGGCAGGACATCGCTTCCTCGGCCTACGTGTCGACGCCGCTGCGTGAGGGCCATATGGCGCCGCAGAGCGACGGCTCGGCCGCGCTTGTTGTGGCGTCGGCTCGCTTCGTTGCGGCACACCCTGGATGCAAACCGCTGGCGCGCATAACGGGTGCGGGCTGGGCCAGCGACAGCTACACGCTGGACGCGCGGCGGCTGGGTGACTTCCGCTCGGCCCGGACGGCCTGGCGCAATGCGCTTACCATGACCGGTGCCACGTCGGCCAAAGACTTCGATGTGCTCGAACTCGACTCCCCGACGGGCTGGCACGAGTCGGCATGGGTACGCGCGTTCGGCATTAAAGACGAGTCGGCACTGTCGCCATCGGGCGGCGCATTTGCGCAGAATCCGTACTTCTGCAACGGGCTGGTGAATGCCGCCGAGGCTGTATTGCAGATCGCCGGTCGGGCCGGGCCGGTGCAACGGCCCAACGTGCGCCGCGCGCTATCGCATGGTTGCCACGGTTTCGCACAACAAGGCAATGTGGTCGTGACCTTCGACCGCGCAGGGAGCTGACAAATATGGACCAGACAGTTGCCGTCCTCGGAACCTGGCAGAGCGATTTTCGCACGCAGGTCAACGAGCTGACATTCGTCGAACAGGCTCAGGTTGCGGCGTACGGCGCCTACCGTGCTGCCGGCATGACGCCGGACGATGTAGACGCCGTCGTCTTTTCGCTCGCACCGACATTCTTCATGGGTGTGGCAGACGCCGACCGATGGGCCGTGGAGTCGGTCTTTGCCGCGGGCAAGCCGATCTTCCGCGTCCATACCGGCGGCGCCACCGGCGGCTCGGCCGTCGAGGCTGCGTACACGCTGGTCCGCAGCGGCATGGCCCGCTCCGTACTCATCGTGGGCGCAGAACGAATCGCCGAAACGCCAGATGCGCAGAAAGTGTTGAACCTGATCTTCGACCCGTTCTACGAACGCGACATGCCGCTGTCGACCAACTCGCTGATGGCGTTGCGCGCCACCGCGTACCTGCACCGCCATGGGCTCACGCAGGAAGACATGGCACGTGTGGTCGTGCGTGCACGCCGCAACGCGATGAAGAATCCACACGCGCACCTGAAAGGTGAAGTGACCATCGACGACGTGATGAAGTCGAAGATGATCGCCTGGCCGCTGAAGCTTTACGACATCTGCCCGCGCTCCTCGGGCAGTGCCGCGATGATCCTCGGAAATACCGAAATGGCCAAGCGCTTCTGCTCGCGACCCGCCTTCCTCAATGGCGTTGCTTCGGTGACGGACACCTACTGGATGGGCGACCGACTGGTGCCGTCCGGCGAGACCGACCTGATCGACTACACACTCATCGGCCGCGCCGTGAGAGAGAGCTACCGACGCGCCGGAATCCGCGACCCGCGCAAGGACATCCAAGTCACCGAGCTCTACGACCCCTACAGCTTCAACTGCTCGACCAAGCTTGAGCAGGCCGGCTTCTGCAGTCCCGGCACGGCGATGCGCCTCGAACGCGAAGGCGCGTGGGAATGCGAAGGCGGCATCGTCGCCGTCAACCCGTCAGGCGGCACGCTGTGCACCAACCCGATCGCCGTGACCGGCCTCGTGCGCTGCATCGACGCGGCCGACCAGGTCATGGTCCGCGCAGGGCCCATCCAGGTCAAAAATGTGCGCAACGCGCTCGCTACGTCGAGTGGCGGTGCGGGCCAGTTCGTCAGCAGTCTCGTGTTCGGCGCTGAACCCGCTGCCGTGTCCCATTAGGAGCCATCAAGCCATGTCCACCACCAACTCCTCCACCATAGCCACCCCCGCAATTGACGCCCGCAACGAAAGCGGCGCTGTCGTCACAGACGAAATCACGCTGCGGTACGACTATTCACTCGGCCAGGTCGCCGGGCGCTTCATGCAAGGCCTGAAGGACGGCAAACTTCTCGCTACCCGATGCTCGAGTTCCGGCCTTACCTACATGCCGCCACGCGCTTTCTGCGAACGGACTTTTGACAAATGCGACTCCTGGGTTGAAGCCGGTGCCGAGGGCGTCATCGAGGCGTCCACAGTGGTCGTGCGAGGCGTCGAAGGCAAGCGCAAGGCGCCGATGGCCATCGCCTTCGTGCGGCTTGACGGCGTCGACTCCGCAATTGCGAATTATGTGGACGGCGTCGACCTGTCGGACATCGACGTAGCCATGCGCAAGATCGTGCCGGGCACGCGCGTCCGTGTGGTCTTCGCGGCAGAGCGCCAGGGCCGCATCACCGACTTCACGTTCGAGCTGCTCGCTCCGGCGTTGGCCTGACCATGCAGATGCCCACGCTCAACATTCGCGACTATACATTCCCCAACGTCATCGCCCGACGCGCCGCCGAGCTGGGTGACAAGCCCTACCTGCTGTTCGAGGAAGAGCGCTACAGCTACGCGGACGTTCATCGCATCACCAACACTCTTGCTGCGGGTCTGCTTGCGTCCGGCCTGCGGCACGGCGACCACGTAGCGCTGATGCTCGATAACTCGCCGGCAATGGTCTGGTATTACCTCGCGCTCGGCAAGATCGGCGCGGTGTCCGTGCCTCTCAACACGGCTGCCCGCGGCGAATTGCTCGGCCGCTATTTGAGGCAGGCTGACACTTCGTTCATCGTGATTTCGGCGACTTTCGCGGAGCGAGCGGCGGGCGTTGTGGCGGGCTGCCCGAAATTGAAGTCGGGCATCGTCGTCGATGACGGCAATCCGTTGCCCGCAAATGCCCTTCCTGGCCTCACGCTGTTCGACCATGTAACGCTGATGCAATCACCCGCAGGCGATATCGACGCGGCAGTCGACTTCAAGGACCTCGCCTGCCTCATGTTCACTTCTGGCACGACAGGCCCTTCAAAGGCCATCATGTCCGTGCAGGCCAGCATCTTTGCGCCTGCCGCTGCCATTGGCGAGGCCTTCGGCTACACGCAGGACGACGTGATGTACACCTGCCTGCCGCTCTTCCACGGCAACGCAATGCGTTCGCTTTATGTTGCGCTGCTCGCCGGCTGCACGATCGCGTTGGCGCGCAAGTTTTCTGCAAGTGGCTTCTGGCCGGACGTGCGCCGCTTCGGGGCCACGCAGTTCAATCTGCTGGGCGCCATGGCCAACATGCTCTGGTCGCGCCCACCTTTGCCGGAAGACCGCAATCATGCTGCAACCAAATGCATGATCGTGCCCATCCCTGCCTTCGGCTCGCAGTTCACTGAACGCTTTGGCGTGCGGCTCTGCTCGACTTATGCGTTGACGGACTTTGCATACATCACCTTTCTCACGCCTTCCGACCCGGTCGAAAAATGGGTCAGCGCGGGGCGCCCACAGAGTGGGATGCAAGTCGCCATCCTTGATGAAGACGACATGCCCGTCGCACCCTGCGAGGTTGGCGAGATCTGCGTGCGCAGCCGGCACGCATGGACATCCGCGCAGGGGTATTACGGCATGCCTGAGGCAACGGTGGCAGCCTGGCGCAACCTGTGGTTTCACACCGGCGACCGCGGCCTGCTCGACGCCGATGGCTACCTGCACTTTCGCGACCGCAAGAAGGACTCGATCCGCCGGCGCGGCGAAAACATTTCGTCTCACGAGGTCGAACAGATCCTCACCATGCACCCAGAAGTTCGTGAGGTCGCGGCATATGCAGTGCGCTCGGACATGAGCGAAGACGACGTCATGGTGAGCGTTGTGCGCGCCGAAGGTAGCGCGCTGACGGAAGCCTGTCTGGTCGAGTGGGCCGCCGGGCAGATGGCCTACTTCATGGTGCCGCGCTATGTGCAGTTCGTACCCGCGCTGCCGCGCACGCTAACCGAGAAGATCGAAAAGTACAAACTCAAGGCCGACGCAGAGCGCGACCTGCGCCGGGCCTGGGACCGTGAGGCCCATGGCATCACCGTCAACCGGAATACGGGAGGCTGATTCACATGCTTGAGCAGGAACTCCCGCTTGCAGGTTTCAAGGTCCTTGAGCTTGCACAGATGATTGCTGCGCCTTCAGCGGGTTTGCTGCTGGCTGACTACGGCGCCGAGGTGATCAAGGTCGAGCCGCCACAGGGTGACAGCTGTCGACAGCTTAAGTCGCCGGCGGCGCGCGCGCTGCCCGTGTCGTCGGTGTTCGCGGGCTACAACCGCAACAAGCGGCTGGTCCGCGAAGACCTGCAGTCACCTGAAGGCCGTGAGCGCATCCTCCAGCTGGTGGACCAGGCCGACGTGCTCATCGAATCGTCGCGTCCCGGTGCAATGGAACGATTGGGCCTTGGCCCCGAGGCGCTGCTGGCGCGCAACCCGCGGCTCGTCTATGCATCGCTCAGCGGTTATGGCCCAGGCCCCGCAGGGCGCGCCCTGGGCGGGGTCGACATCGTGGTGCAGGCTGAGAGTGGCATCATGTCCGCGACCGGTTACGCGGACGGCCCACCGACCAAGGTTGGGTTCACTATCATTGACGCCGCATGCGGTCACGCGTTGTGCCATGGCATCCTCGCCGCGCTGTTGCGGCGCTCGCGCACCGGCCGTGGCGACGTGGTGCGGCTCAGCCTGTACGAGATGGCGCTGCACCTGCAGACCGGCCCGCTCTGCGAATACATGGCGACGGGCGTGCAGCCACCGCGGCCCGGCAACAGCGCGCCGCTGTCGGCACCGGCAGAAGCCTTCCGCTGCCGCGACGGCCACATCATCATCAGCGCCTACCTCGAACCGCACTGGCGAGCCTTCACCGGCATCATCGGCGCGCCGCAACTGCTGGAAGACGCGCGCTTTAAAAGCGGCCAGAGCCGCGTGGCTCACCGCCCTGCACTTACAGTCGTGATCGAAGAACACCTCATGACGCGCAACGGCACCGAATGGGTCGCGCTGCTGCGCGAAGCCGGGATCGTCTGCGGACTGGTCAAGGACTATGCCGGCGTGCAGGACGACGTCGTCACGCGCGAATGCGGCATCCTCGGCGAGACGCAGCAAGGACCAGCCGTTCGTAGCCCCATTCACCTTGACCGCACGCTCGACGCGGGCCTGCGGGCGGCCACGGAAGAAAGCGGCGGCACGGTAAGATTTAGCATCCATCCGGCCAACCCGGGCACCGCAGGAATATGAAAAAAGAAGCACCCACAGCATCCGGCGCCTCAGAGCCGGAAGAAGACACCGCCACCGACTGGCGCACCTACGGCAAGGACTCAAGCCTCGGGCCGGTGCTCGACGCGGCGCTGCGGGTCTTTACCAACACGGGCTACCACGGTACCTCGGTGCGCATCATTGCCAAAGAAGCCAAGCTTTCGGTGCCCGGCCTTTACTATCACTTCGCCAGCAAACAGGACATGCTTGTCGCGCTGCTCAAGCATTCGAGCGGCGACCTCCTCAGGCGCGCGCGCGGCGCCGTTGCTGAAGGTGGCGATTCGCCGCACAAACGCTTATGCCTGTTGATAGAGAACATCGTTTTATTCATGGCGAATCGCCGACAGCTTGCGCACCTAGCACGCGAGATGCAGTTCCTAGAAATGCCGCATCGCAAGGCGCACGTCGCACGCCGCGATGCACTGGAGTCACTCGTGCGGCAAGAGATCGAAGCCGGCGTTGCCAAGGGTGCGTTCAATACAACCGACGTGCCTGAAGCCACGCGCGCCGTCTGGGTGTTGTGCCGCAGCGTTGCGGACTGGTACACACCAAAAGGGCCGAAGTCTCCAGCGGAACTGGCTACGGCTTACATCGCGTTTTCGTTGGCACTTGTCGGCGGCAAGAGCTGACCTCAGCGAGCGCCGATGCCTCGGGCAATGATGCCCCGGAGGACTTCACGCGTACCGCCGCGCAGAGTGAATGAAGGCGCGCGCAGCAAGACCTGAGCGAGCGAACCGCCAAGGCCCGCTGCCGTAAGGTCGGGCTCGCAGCCCGCCAGCGTGCGAGCCACTTCAGCCATTTCCTGTTCGAGGTTGGTGCCGATGTCCTTGACTACTGCGGCCTCGACAGCTGGCACCTGGCCCTGCTGGAGCATGCCCGCCACAGAACGCGAAAGGTGCCTCACCGCGGCCAGGTGCGCCACCAAGCGCCCCACCGCCGGTGCATGAGTTGACCCAGCTTGCTCGCGAAGCAGGTCGATCAGCTCGAAGAGCAATCCCACGCTCGACAGAAACCGCTCGGGGCCCGAGCGCTCAAGCGCAAGTTCGTCGCCTACCTGCTTCCAGCCTTCCCCCAGCTTGCCGACCAGCGCATCGGCGGGGATGAACACGTCGTTGAAGACAACCTCGTTGAAGTCGCGCTCGCCGGCCATGTTCTCGATGGGTCGGCATTCGATTCCGGGCGTGCGCAGGTCGATGAGGAACTGGCTGAGGCCTTCGTGCCGCGCCTCGGTGCGCGCTGACGTGCGGCACAGCACGATGACGTAGTCGGACCGGTGCGCGCCGCTGGTCCACAGCTTGGCACCCGACAGCACAAAGCCGCCGTTGACGGGCGTGGCCTTCATGCGCACGGAGGCAAGGTCTGAGCCGGAGTCCGCCTCGCTCATGCCGATACAGAAGCGGCATTCGCCCGAGATGATTTTGGGCAGTACGCGTTGCCGTTGTTCCTCGGTTCCATAGCGCAACAGGAGCGGACCGGCCTGCCTGTCGCCTATCCAGTGGAAGGCAATCGGGGCCCGGCTGGCGACGAGTTCTTCGGATACGACATAGCGCTCGAGCAGCGACCGCTCGCCGCCACCGTAGCGGTCTGGCCAACACATGCCGATCCAGCCTTTCGCGCCGATCTTTCGGCTGAAGTTACGGTTGTCGCCGCCGAGATATTCGTATGAACGGGAAGGCGCTTCAGCGCGCACGAAGTCGCGCACCTCTTCACGCAAGAGGGCGAGTTCGGACGTGTTCAGGGGTGGGGGGAAGTTCAGCACATCAGGCAGTCATCAATGGCCAGAGCCCGTCGCCGCCGGCGGCAAGGGCAGCTTCGCCGAGGCGACCGGCCCACCAGGCCTCGGCGCCAAATTCATCGCGCCATGAAAGCAGCCGCTGCGTGGTGCGGTGCAGGTCATGTTCGCTTGAAAAACCGATGGCGCCCAACACCTGGTGAGCAATTGACGCGGCCAGTGTTGACGCCTCGCCTGCGCACGCCTTGGCACAGGCAACACCGAAGAACGGATCGGAGTTTGCAGCAAGCGCGCGCGCGGCGATGTCGGCTGCGCCGGCGCAGATGGCCGACTGGCCCGCAAGCACAGCCAGATGCTGCTGGATCACCTGGAACTTCGCGATCGTGCGGCCAAACTGCTCACGCGTGTTTGCGTAATCGACGCTGACCCGCAGCGCCTCAACCGTGGCACCGGCCATCTGCGCCACGCGCAGCGACGCGCCCCAGCACAGTAACTGGTCGGGCGTCACCGGCGCGGGGGCGTGTGCCAATACCGGCGCGTTCCTGAACACGAGCGTGTCGCGCGGTTCAGACGCGAGGTTGGCCCCGTGCCGTACTTCAAAACCGCCTTTCCCTGCAATTATGAGCACAGGCCCGCTCGCGGAGGCGGCAATGGCAATGACAGCGTTAGCATCGCGGCCCCACGGCACCCGATGGGCCGTGCCATCGACAATCAGGGTGCCGTCCGACAGGCGGGTCTGCATCAGCGGCGCAGCGGGCGGGACCGGCGCCAGGGTCAGGGGACCATCAGGACCCTTAAGTCCGGCAAGCGACAAGAGATGGTGCGCCAACATGGTCTCGGCAAGCGGAACTGGAAGTGCATATTCACCGGCAAGCCGCACTACGGCCAGGCCATCAGCTACCGGCAAGTCCGCGCCGTCGTGCGCTTCTGCAGCAAGGCAACGTGGGAGGCCGAGGTCTTCAACGAGCGCCCAGAGCCCGGGCTGCCAGCCGCGGTCCTCGGGCCTCGACGTCAACTCACGAAGGCGCCAGCGTTCAAACTCTTTGCGCGCCGAAGCGAGCAGAATATCAAGGATGTCGTTTGCCATCTGCCGTCAATCGACGACGATATTGGCCGCGCGCACGACCTTGATGATGCGCTCGTGGTCTTCGTTCATGAACGTGCGAGCGGCTACGGGCGGCAGGAAGGCGACATCGCCCGCGGCGCGCAACTTCATGGTGACTTCAGGATCAGCGATTGCCGTCTGCACGGCGGCGCCGAGCTTGTCCACGATGTCTTTCGGCGTGCCGGCCGGCGCGAAGATGCCAACCCAGCCTTCGATCTCGTAGCCGGGCACAGCTTCGGCGATGGACGGAACATTCGGGAAGTCCTTCAAGCGCTGGCGCGACGACACGGCGATCATGCGCAGCTTGCCCGCCTGGATGAGCGGCCCGATGGATGGCCGCGTGTCCAGCATGAATTGGATCCGGCCGCCGACAAGGTCCTGTAGTGCGGCGACGGCGCCCTTGTACGGCACGTGGGTCGCGCCCATACCCGTCAGCGTGTTCAGCATTTCTGCGCCAATGTGCGTGGAGTTGCCCGCGCTGGTCGAACCAAAGAACACACCGCCCGGCTTTGCCTTAGCTGCGACAATGAGGTCTTGTACGGTCTTAAGAGGCGAATCGGCAGCGATAACCAGGAATACCGCAGAAGTGACGAGCCGGGCCACGGGCACAAGGTCCTTCATGGGTTCGTAGTTCAGGTTGCGGCTGACGCCCGACGTGAGCGTGCTGCCGGCCGCGCACAGCAGCGTGTAGCCGTCCGGCTTTGCCTTCGCAACCAGGCTTGCGCCAATGTGGCCGTTGCCGCCCGCCCTGTTGTCAATGACGATGGTCTGCTTGAGTTCCGCCATCATGCGTGCGCCGAGGGTGCGCGCGACCACGTCAATGATGCCGCCAGCGGTGCTCGGCACCACGATGGTTAGTTGCAGGGAAGGATAGGACTGTGAGGACTGTGCAAAGCCGGCAAGAGGCGCGGCTGCAAGGCCGGCGATGCCCGAGATGACCGCCCGGCGGCTGAAAGTGGTGCTCATGGTTTGTCTCCAACGTATTTTCTGTAAAGGCCCGGTTGTTTACCGAGCGATCGTTCAAGTCTGGCATGAAGTGCTGCGCGCGTCAATCCGGGTTGTTCCGGGGTGTTGAATTCCACCCGGAATTGACCTCTGGGGGGCGCGGACAATAACTTGGACTACTTGGAGGTAGTTCATTTATTTGTACGAAGATCGAATTCGAGCTGTCAAGCTCTACATCAAACTTGGTAAACGCACTGGCCCGACCATTAGGCAGTTGGTTTATCCAACAAAGAAGGTTCTGTCGCAATAGTGGAGTCTGGCCGAAAAGAGTTGCATCGCTGAGTTGGAGATCAAGCTGCAAGGCTGTAGAACTGGTTGGCTGCAGACATGGTTTTGCCGGCGGGGCAGTCCATCTGCCCCTTGCGGATCATGTGCATGTGAGCATCACTTCCAGCGGGAAGTGGAACCGTTTGAGAACTTTGCTTAAGGCGCTATTGATTGAGCTTTTGCGGAAATCAAGCATGCGCTGGATTGTCGTTTATGCTTATTGCGACAGAACCAAAAATCCAGCCCAGTGACATTGGCGCCGGCAGGAATTAAAATGTACGGACAATTAATTCCTCGTCCTGCCCCATTGAATCCTCAACTGATGTCTGATTCGCCCCCGGAAAGTTCTTCTTCTATAGTTCCGTTCATGAAATCACATGTAGGTAATGACGCACCCCCCGTCGCCGCGACGGCAGCTGGAGCGACACGCGTGTCCCGCTACGGGACTCTGGCCGCTGCGCTCACCGACGACATATCGAGCGGCCGCTACAAGGTCGGCTCGCCAATTCCGACGGAAAAAGAGCTTTCCAACCTGTACGGCTACAGCCAGCGCAGCTTGCGATGGTCAAAGCGCTCTGAACCACGAAATTTCATTCAGCTTGGTTCAAAGCCTGTTTTGCCTTCATCCGCAAATTCATGGCTCGGAACCAAGTCCGAAAAAGTCATGAGGTTTTGAGACAAACGGGGTTTGAGACGACTTTCCGGGGTCGCTGCCGCAGGTCGCAGTCAGGAGCCCAAAGCAAAAAGCCCCGCGTGGTGCGGGGCCTGAGGCCGCCCAAGGCCTGCTGAGCAGGTTTGAGGTCTTTGTACTGGCGGAAAGGGTGGGATTCGAACCCACGGTACCTTGCGGTACGCCTGATTTCGAGTCAGGTACATTCGGCCACTCTGCCACCTTTCCGCTCGAAGCTTGATTCTATCAGTCGATCTTGGCAACCAGTTCGGTCAAGCCGCCCATGTAGGGTTGCAAGACGGTTGGAATGTCAATGCCGCCGTCTTCGCGCTGGTAGTTTTCCAGCACCGCCACCAGCGTGCGCCCCACCGCCAGGCCGGAGCCGTTCAGGGTGTGCACAAACTCGTTTTTGCCTTGTGCGTTTTTAAAGCGCGCTTGCAGGCGACGGGCCTGAAAAGCTTCGCAGTTCGAAACCGAGCTGATCTCGCGGTAGGTGTTTTGGGCCGGCAGCCAGACTTCCAGGTCGTAGGTTTTGGTCGCGCCAAAACCCATGTCGCCGGTGCACAGCAGCATGACGCGGTAGGGCAGGCCCAGCTTTTGCAAAATCGCCTCGGCGTGGCCCGTCATGGCCTCCAGCGCTTCGTAGCTTTTGTCGGGGTGCACGATTTGCACCATTTCGACTTTGTCAAACTGGTGCTGGCGAATCATGCCGCGTGTGTCGCGGCCATAGCTGCCAGCTTCTGACCTGAAGCATGGTGTGTGGGCGGTGAATTGGAGCGGCAAGTCAGCTTCGGGCGTGATGACATCGCGCACGAAGTTGGTCAGCGGTACTTCGGAGGTGGGGATCAAGTACAAAGCGGCGTTTTCTGCCGCACCTTCTTGCCCGCCTTTTTTGGCGGCGAACAAATCTTCTTCAAACTTGGGCAACTGACCGGTGCCGCGAAGCGAATCAGCGTTGACGATGTAGGGCACGTAACACTCGGTGTAGCCGTGCTCCTGCGTTTGCACGTCGAGCATGAAGGCAGCCAAGGCCCGGTGCAAACGCGCCAAACCGCCCTGCATGACGGTAAAGCGTGAGCCGGTGAGCTTGGTGCCCAGCTCAAAATCAAGCCCCAGCGGCTGGCCAACATCGACGTGGTCTTTGACCGGGAAGGCGTAGGTTTTGGGTGTACCCCAGCTTCGCACCGTCACATTGCCGTCTTCGCCAAAGCCTAGAGGCACGCTGTCGTGCGGCAAGTTGGGCACGGCCAGCAACAGGGTTTGCAGCTCAAGCTGAATTTGGTCAAGCCGTGCGCTTGATGTTTCCAGCTCGACTTTGGAGCTGCTGACCTGTGCCATCACGGCACTGGCGTCTTCACCCTTGGCTTTGAGCTGGCCGATTTGCTTGGACAGGGTGTTGCGCAGGTTTTGTAATTCCTCGGTACGGCTTTGAATGGTTTTGCGCTCCTGTTCCAGTGCGGTGAAGGCGTCAACATTCAAAAAAGCCTGGGGCGACTTGCGCGCTTCCAGGCGGGCAATGGCGGTGGGCAGGTCTTTGCGCAGCAAATTGATATCGAGCATGGAAATGGCTTAAAAATGGTTTTTTAAAGTCGTTTTGGGGGTCAAATATAGTTATTAGCCAATGAATTCATAGGCTAGTAGCTATTCAATATATAGCATTGACAAATCGCTCAGGTCTACTGATGCAGCGTGCTTTGCCCGGCGCTCAGTTCGCCCTGGGCGTCAAGCTTCAAGCCCTTGGGCAGCGGAAACTTGATGGTCTCTTCAATCCCGTCCATCTTGCGCACTGACACCGCGCCCAGCGCCTTGATGCGGTCAATGACTTGTTTGACGAGCACTTCAGGCGCTGACGCACCAGCGGTCAAGCCGACCTTGGCCTTGCCTTCAAACCAGCTTTCCTTGAGCTCGCTGGCATCGTCGACCATATAGGCTTCAGTGCCCAGCTTGTTGGCCAGCTCGGCCAGACGGTTGCTGTTGGAACTGGTGGGGCTACCGACCACAATCAAAATATCCACCTGCGAGCTCATCACCTTGACCGCGTCTTGCCGGTTTTGCGTGGCGTAGCAGATGTCCTGCATTTTGGGGCTGCGTACCATGGGAAAGCGCGCTTTGACAGCGGCGGTGATCTCGGCCGCGTCGTCCACGCTCAAGGTGGTTTGCGTCACCACAGCCAGCAACTGCGTTTGTCGTGGGTTGATGCGCTGCACGTCTTGGGCGTCTTCGACCAGGTGAATGCCGCTTTCCAGCTGGCCCATCGTGCCTTCCACCTCGGGGTGCCCCTTATGGCCAATCATGATGAACTCGTAGCCTTCCTTGTGCAGCTTGGCGACTTCGACATGTACTTTGGTCACCAAGGGGCAGGTGGCATCAAATATCTGAAACCCACGCTGCTCGGCCTCCAGCTGAATCGCCTTGCTCACCCCGTGTGCACTGAAGACCAGCGTAGCGCCGGGCGGCACATCGGCCAGCTCTTCAATGAAAATCGCACCTTTTTCTTTCAGGTCATTGACCACATAGGTGTTGTGAACAATCTCGTGGCGCACGTAAATCGGCGCGCCGAATTTGGCCAGTGCGCGCTCCACAATTTCAATCGCGCGGTCAACGCCTGCGCAAAAGCCGCGCGGTTCGGCTAACAGAATTTCTTGAGGAAGAGTTGTCATAAAACGCCAATCACATTCACTTCAAAAGTCACGGGTTGCCCGGCCAGCGGGTGGTTAAAGTCGAACTGCACCGCATCGCCTGCAGTTTTGACCTGCACCACGCTGCCTGCATACTGCCCGGCCCCGTCAGGCGTGGGGAACTGCACCACATCACCCACCTTATAGGCCTCGTCCGGGTCGCCCAGTTCATTGAGCAGCTTGCGCGCCACCCACTGCATCAGGTCGGTGTTGCGCTCGCCAAAAGCTGCGCCAGCAGGCAGCTCAAACGTGGTGTGGGTGCCTTCAGGCAAGCCGAGCAGATGCTGCTCAATCGCGGGGGACAACTGGCCCGTGCCCAGGCTCAGCGTGGCGGGCTTGCTGCCAAAGGTGTTGATGATGTCCACGCCATCAGGCCCGGCCATGCGGTAGTGCAGGGTTAAAAAAGACCCGGCCTGGATCATCGGAGTGGCTATCAGCTGATCAACGGACATAAAACTCTCTGACATGGCTTGAAAGCCAAAACTGTTTGTAAACTGACCCTATTGTAGAAAGTTAGCCGTTCCATCCTCCATGCTGCTCAAAGACCTGCCCGAAGATGCCCGCCCGCGTGAAAAACTGCTGGCCCGTGGCCCCGGCGCGCTCAGTGACGCCGAACTGTTGGCGCTGCTGCTGCGCACTGGCTTGCCAGGCAAAAACGCGCTGCAAATGGGGCAAGAGTTGCTGAGCACTTTCGGCGGTGTCTCGGGTTTGCTCAACACACCGGCCGAAGCACTCAAAAAAATCAAAGGCCTGGGGCCAGCCAAGCGCGCCGAGATAGTGGCTGTGCTTGAACTGGCCCGCCGCGCCCTGGCCAGCCAGTTGCAAGAAAAACCCCTGTTTGGCAACCCGCAAGCCATACGCGACTATCTGCAGTTGCAGCTGGGCAGCCGTGAGCACGAGGTTTTTGCGGTGCTGTTTTTAGACACGCAGCACCGCCTGATCGTGCTGGAGGAAATGTTCAGAGGCACGCTCGCCCAAACCAGCGTCTACCCGCGTGAGGTGGTGGTGCGCGCCCTGGCCCTGAACGCTGCCAGCGTGGTGCTGGCGCACAACCACCCGAGCGGCTCGGCGCAGGCATCACGCGCTGACGAGCTAATTACGCAAACCCTGAAAGCGGCGCTGGCACTGGTCGATGTGCGGGTGCTGGACCATTTCATCGTGACGCGGTCTGAAGCGGTGTCGATGGCTGAGCTGGGATTGATGTAAGCCATGAAAGCGCCCGCCATCAAGGATTTGTTGGGTCTGAAAGCCGTCAAGGCTGAGCTGGAGGCGCGCGTCAAACGGGCTAAGGAACTGGAAGCCGCCCGAAAAGCCGCCCTGGCCAAGGCCAAAGCGGAAGAAGAATTTTTTGCACGGGCTGTCGGCATCGTCAAACCGCTGCCGCCCAAGCACCGTCCGGGCGAGCGTGCCGCACTGCCCTTGGTACAAGCCGCACCGTTTGCCTTGCAGCACCAGCTTGACGAGCAGGCCGTGATGCGCGAGGCCCTGTCAGACGAGTTTGATGTTGAGACCCTGCTGGACACCGACGACGCCCTGAGCTACCGACGCACAGGCATAGGCACCGACGTGACCCGCAAGCTGCGCAAAGGCGGCTGGGCTATTCAGGGCCAGGTCGACCTGCACGGCCTGCGGCGTGAAGATGCACGCGAGGCGCTGGTCGACTTCATCAAAGACGCCGCCCGCATGGGTTGGCGCTGCGTGCGTGTGGTGCACGGCAAGGGCTTGGGCTCGCCCGGCAAAACGCCCGTGCTCAAAGGCAAGGTGCAAAGCTGGCTGATTCAAAAGCAAGAAGTGCTGGCCTTCGTGCAGGCCCGGCCCGCGCATGGCGGCGCTGGGGCGCTGGTGGTGCTGCTGGCGCAGAACTAGGATTGCTATTATTTCAGGAGCCTCTTGCGGCCGCTGATGTGGGCTGGCAGCATATTTGACGCGACAGTCAGCCTACATGGGCAGCACCGGGCGACGTGGCTAGCTTGTACCCCCTCCCCCGCTCGCTTTGCACTTTGCCAAACGCCAGATAATCAACGTCACACTTGACGTGGCGCTGCAAGCCAACCGCTGTGCACGAATGGTTTTGTACGACTGACAAAAAAGCCCTGGAGACAACAATACCGTGAGTGCTTCCACAACCGCAAGCGAGACCGCCCGCATTGCATTGATCCACGCCACCGCACTGGCCATGGCCCCCGTGCAGCAGGCTTTTGCCCGCCACTGGCCCGAAGCGCAGTGCATGAATGTGCTGGACGACAGCCTGTCGGCCGACCACGCCAGAGCATGCGGCGTGCTGAGTCCGGCCATGACACAGCGCTTTGACGACCTGGCGCACTACAGCAAGCGCACGGGCTGCACTGGTATTTTGTTCACCTGTTCGGCCTTTGGTCCAGCCATTGAGGCGGCAGGCGCTTCGGTGGGCATTCCAACGCTCAAGCCCAATGAGGCAATGTTTGAACAGGCGCTGACGCTGACCCAAGCCTGCAGCGAAGGCAGCGCCAGCATGGGCCTGATCGCCACCTTTGAAGCTTCGCTGCCTTCCATGGCTGCAGAGCTGCAAGCCCTGGCCGCAGCGCGTGGTCGCAGCATCGTGCTGCACACGGTCTTTGTTCCCGAGGCCATGCAAGACCTGGCCGAAGGCCGCGCCGACATGCACCACCGCAAGATTGCTGCGGCAGCAGAAAAAGCCTTCAAAACGTGTAGCGTTGTCATGCTGGCCCAGTTCTCCATGGCCGCCGCGCTGGCGCAGGTGCAAACGTGCGTCGCCGCCACCGTGCTCAGCAGTCCTGATTGCGCCGTGCTGGCACTTAAAAAAGCAGTTTCCACAAACAGTTTACAGAGGTGATTTTTAATGGCGAACATCCCCATAGTGCCCGCAGATACTGACCAAGCCGCTATTACAAAAGCAGCAACGTCAAGCCGCGTGGCGTTCACGGAGCTGCAGCGCTTCATCACCGAAGCGCTGCAGCAACTGGGCCTGCCTGAGTCCGACGCCGCCACCACGGGCCGGCTCATGGCTGAGGCCGAGCTGCAAGGCTCGGACGGACACGGCGTGATCCGCCTGGTGCCCTACGCCCGGCGCATTCGCGCCGGTGGCCTGAACCTCACCCCGAACATTACCGTGGTGCAAGAGCGCCCCGGCATGGCCCTGCTGGACGGCGACAACGGCATGGGTCACCTGGTGATGACGCGTGCTGCCGAGATGGCCATTGAAAAAGCCCGGGTCTGCGGCATTGGCTGGGTCGGCACACGCATGAGCAACCATGCCGGCCCGGCCTCGCTGTACGCCCGCATGCCGCTGGCCCACAACATGATCGGCCTGTACTTTGCCGTGGGCAATGCCAACCACCTGCCGCCCTGGGGCGGGCTGGACATGCTGCTGTCGACCAACCCGATCGCTGTGGCCGTGCCCGCCCTGCACGAGTCGCCCGTGGTGTTGGACATGGCCACCACGGTGGCCGCATACGGCAAGGTCAAAGCCAAAGCCCAAAAGGGTGAGTCCATGCCCGAAGGCTGGATGATGGATCGCCAGGGCCAGCCCCTGTTGGACCCCAAGCGTGCGGACGAGGGCTTTTTAATGCCGATTGGCGGCTACAAGGGCTACGGCCTGGCGCTCATCGTCGGTTTGCTGGCGGGCACGCTCAACGGCGCAGCCATGGGCAAGGCCGTGATCGACTTCAACAAAGACCAGGTCAGCACCACCAACACCGGCCAGGCCATCATGGCCATTGACCTGGCCGCCTGGGGTGATGTGAACGCGTTCAAGGCCAGGGTTGACACACTGGTGCAAGAGCTGCGCGCCAGTGAGCGCATGCCCGGCGTCGAGCGCATCTGGCTGCCCGGCGAACAAAGCCAGACCAGGCGCGAAGCCAATCTGCGCGATGGCATTGCGCTGCCGCTGGCGCTGCTTGAGCAGCTGGCGGCCTATGCACTAGACGCTGACATCACGCCTTTGGCCACTTTTTAAACAATTTACCTTGGTAGACCCTATGAAATATACGTCTCTTGCTATTGTTTTTTCATCACTTCTCGCTGCCTGCGCAGTGCATGCACAAACCCCCGGCCCTGCACAAGCGCCTTACCCCAACAAGCCTATCCGAATGATTGTGCCCCTGGCTGCTGGCAGCGCGGTGGACAACGCAGCGCGCATCATCGCGCTCAGGATGGGACAAAACATGGGCCACGCCATCGTGATTGAAAACATGACAGGCGCGGCAGGTTTGATCGGCGCCGACCGGGTGGCCAAGGCGGCACCCGATGGCTACACGATTGGTGGCTTCAACGACTCCATCATGACCATGCTGCCCCACTTGCAGACCAAAATGCCGTGGGACATTTTGAAAGATTTTGAGCCCGTGTCACTGGTGGCAACTGTCGAGTGGGGTCTGGTGGCGGCCGTTGACGCACCCGAAAAGTCAGCCGCCGACCTGATCGCCAGCGCCCGCAAAGCCCCCGGTAAAGTGAACTACGGCTCGGGCGGCAATGGCAGCCCGCAGCACATTGCCATGGCGCTGTTTGCCTCGCAGTCGGGGGTGCAGATGACGCATGTGCCCTACAAGGGCGCAACGCAAGCGGCCATGGGTGTGGCGGGTAACGAGGTGCAGGTCGCGTTTCAGGGCATTGCGACCGTGAACTCGCTGATCAAGGCGGGCAAGCTCAAGCTGCTGGGCGTGACCACCCCCAAGCGTATGCCGCAGTTCCCCGACGTGCCCACCGTGGCAGACACCGGCCTGCCCGGCTTTGAATTCAATTCCTGGTTTGCAGTGATGGCCCCGGCAGGCACGCCCAAAGCCATCGTGCAAACCCTGTCGAGCGAGCTGGCCAAAGCCTTGGCCGACCCGGAAACGCGCGAAAAGCTCATCGCCCAAGGCCTGAGCCCGCGCGGCACCACCCCTGAAGAGCTGGGCCGGGCCACCCGCGCGCAGCTCACGCGCTACGGCGAGCTGATCCGCAAGGCCGGCATCACGGCGGAATAGATCGACCTGAACGTTTTTAGCCAGCGCGCCGACGCATTGGGGATCGGTTTTCGGTATTTCAGGTGAGGAATAGGCCTACAGTCCAATCAATATATAGGCAATATGCTATTTAATCAATAGCAATTACTGTCAACTCAGCTTGTGTAATCACACCGTCACAGTGCGTGCGCATCATCAGCGTTTTTAACAACCAGGGAACGCGCACATGTCTTCATCTTATTTTTCAACACTGCTGACGGCCATCGCAGCAAGCAGCGCGCTGGCAGCCATGCCGCTGCAAGCGCAAACGGCCTTTCCTGCGACGCTGGCCGGACACGCCGTGATGCCTGCACAGTCTTTTATTGCAGCCCCCAAAGACGCATCTGACGATTTGAAAATCAGCGGCAAATTCACCACCGGCAAACGGGTAGAAGCCGTGGGTACCGTCGAGGGCATGTCTGCCGGCAGACCAACCGGCGTGTCACTGCCTTTCAAGGGCCAGCCAATTCAAGGCCACTCGGGCATCAAGAAAATGCCTGACGGTAGCTACTGGATATTGACTGACAACGGCTTTGGCTCCAAAGCCAATTCGCCCGACACCATGCTGTACCTGAACCGCTACAACATTGACTTTAAAACCGGCAGCATGAAGCGGCTGGAAACCATTTTCTTGCATGACCCCGACAAAAAAGTACCTTTTCGTATTGTTCAGGAAGGCACCAAAAAGCGTTACCTGACGGGCAGCGACTTTGACACCGAAAGCTTTCAATTTGCGGGCGGCGCCTTGTGGATTGGCGACGAGTTGGGGCCCTTCCTCATCAAGGCTGACTTGAAGGGCAAAGTAATGGCCGTGTTTGACACCCTGGTCGACGGCAAGGTGGTGCGCTCGCCAGACAATCCGGCGCTGACAATGCCAGCCGCACCGGGCGGTACGGTGGACTTTCAGGTGCGGCGCTCCAAAGGTTTTGAAGGCATGGCTGCATCCAAAGACGGCAGCAAGCTGTATGCATTGCTGGAAGGCGCGCTGCACAACGCAGCGACCAAAAGCAACGAAAACCTGGACGGCAAAGACTACCTGCGGGTGCTCGAATTTGACGTGAAAACCGAAAGCTGGACAGGCCGCCACTGGAAGTACGTGATGGAGGCCAACAGCCATGCAATTGGCGACTTCAACATGATTGACGGCACGACGGGTCTGATCATCGAACGCGACAACGGCGAAGGCACGGCCGACAAAGCCTGCCCGGAAGGCCAAAAACGCACCGACTGCTTTCACGACCTGGCGAAGTTCAAGCGCGTTTACAAGATTGAAATGACTGACTCCAACGTCGGCGGCCCGGTGCGCAAAATTGGCTATATCGACCTGATGGCGATCGCTGACCCGGCCAAGTTGGCCCGCAAACCGTTGACCAACGGCGTGTTGACCTTCCCGTTTTTCACGATTGAAAACGTCGATGTCGTGGATGCCAAGCACATCATTGTGGGCAACGACAACAACCTGCCGTATTCAAGCAGCCGCGAGCCGAACAAGGCCGATGACAATGAATTGATTTTGCTGGAAGTGGCAGAGTTTTTAAAGGCCAATTGAGCGCAGCAGGAGGGTTTGAACCCCTCCTTTGTCACTCGTTCTTGTTGCGCATCCAGTCGGCGGTCTGAAAAAACGAGGTGTTCAGGCGGCCTCTTAGCGCCTCGTCAACACCGGTCTCCACCATTGCCTGGTTCATGCAGGCCAGCCACTGGTCGCGTTCTTTAATACCTATAGATCGGGAGTTTTTGGGGTCAGAGCCCAAATTCGCCGAGCCTGCGGCTCGCCCGGAGGGTGCGGTGCTTCGCACCGCAGCGAAATTGGTGTCTGACCCCAATAACTCCATATGACGCATGCGCAGCATCGGGTGGCCGAACTTTTCGGTGTAGTACTGCGGCCCACCCAACCAGCCGCATAAAAACCAGAAGGTTTTTTGTCGTGCGTTATCAAGCGGCCCCGCATGGGTGGCGCGCAGGGCGCTGTAGTTGGGCTCCAGATCCATCAGGTCATAAAAGCGCTCGACCAGCGCTTTGACCCTGGCTTCGCCGCCTATCCATTCAAAGGGTGTGTCAAATGCGGGTTTTTCGGGAATTTGCATGCGCGGCACCTACCTTCAAATCATTGCGCTTTGCGCAGCGTCTCGACCACGGGCGTGTTGAGTACCGATCGCAAGCCCCACCACCCCGCAGCCAGGGCCATCGCCGCCCCGGCCAGGCTTCCCATCAGCGGTACGGTCCATGAGCCTGTCCATGCAAAGTCAAACACATATCTGGCCAAGCCCCAGCCGACGCCAAGCGCCACGACGGACGCCAGAAAGCCGGCCAGCAAACCCACGCCGGCCAGCTCGGCTCGCTGCACCTGCCTGAGCAGGCTGGCCCGCGCACCCACAGCGCGCATGATGGCAAACTCTTTGGCGCGTTCTTCACGGGTAGCGGTAATCGCCGCGAACAGCACCACCAGCCCGGCTGCCAGCGTGAAGCCGAATAAAAACTCGACTGCGCGAATGACCTGGTCAAGCACCCGCTGCACCTGGGCCAGGGTGCTGGTGGTGTCGATGTTGGTGATGTTGGGGAAGGCTCTGACCAATGTGTTGTCGAAGCTCTGCACGCCTTGGGCTGCGGCTGGCGGCGCTTTGAAAGCGCTGATGTAAGACACCGGGACATCGGCCACATCGGCCACCGGGTACATGACAAAAAAGTTGACCCGCATCGAACCCCAATCGACCTTGCGCAGGCTGGTGATTTTGGCGCTGCTGACTTGCCCGCCAATGTCAAAGCTCAAGGCGTCACCGAGTTTCAAGCCCAGCGTTTTGGCAATGCCTTCTTCAACGCTGATGGCACCTTTTTCTTCAACTGACCATTGCCCCGCCACAATTTTGTTATGCGCCGGTTGCTTGGCGGCGTTAGACAGGTTGAATTCACGGCTGACCAGGCTCTTGGCGCGGTCCTCTAAAAAATCATCTGGCGTGATCGGCTTGTTGTTGACGGCCACAAGACGCCCGCGAATCATCGGGTACCAGTCGTACCGGGTCACGCCAGCGTCTGCCAATGCTTTCTTGAAGGCTTCGCTTTGATCAGGCTGGACGTTGATGATGAAACGGTTCGGCGCGTTGGGCGGCGTGGCTTTGCGCCAGCTGTCGACCAGGTCGGTACGCAGAAGCACCAGCAGCATCAGCGCCAGCAGGCCGATGGCCAAGGCGCTGGTTTGCACAACAGCGTAGGCTGGCCGGGCTGACAGCTGGCGCGTGGCCAATACCAGCCAGCGCGGGGCGACGTCTTCGTTCACGCTGGCGCGTAAAAGCTTGACGGCGGCATAGCTGGCGCCAGCAAACAGCAGCACCGCACCGGCAAAACCGCCCACTGCTATCAAGCCCAATTTCAAGTCGCTGCTGGCCGCCACCAGCAGCGCCGCAAAGCCCAGCGTGCCAACACCCAGCACGGCCACCGATGCAGGTTTTAACTGACCCACATCGCGGCGAATGACGCGCAGTGGCGGTACCGATGCGAGCTGCAAAACCGGCGGCAAACCGAAGGCCAGCAGCAGCGTCAGCCCCATGCCCATGCCAAACAGCACCGGCCAAACCGTGGCGGCAGGCAAGGCGGTTTCAACCAGCCCGGCCAGCAGCAGAACAAAACCGTAGTGCACGGCAAAACCAATCGCCACACCCAATCCGCTGGCAAAAAGACCGGCCAGCACAAACTCAAAAGCATAGGCTGCAGCGATGGTTCGTTGCGGCTGGCCCAGCACCCGCAGCATGGCGCAGTCGTCCAGGTGCTTGGCAGCAAAACCGCGCGCCACAATCGCCACCGCCACGGCACTGAGCAGCGCAGCCAGCAGTGCCACCAGGTTTAAAAACTTTTCGGCCCGATCCAGCGTTTGCTTCATCTCGGGGCTGCCAGATTCCAGCGATTCAAGCCGTACACCGCGTATGGCGGATTGCTCGAACGGTTTTTTGATTTCAGCATTGGCCCACTTGACGAACTCAGCCACCGCCTGATCGTCTCCTGCCACCGCAAATCGGTAGTTGGTACGGCTGGCCGGTTGAATCAGGTTGGTGGCTGCCACATCGGCTGTATTGATCATGGCGCGGGGTGAAAAGCTGATGAAGCCGGCACCCCGGTCGGGCTCTTGGGTGATGATGCGAGTGACTTTAAAACTGGCGTCACCCATCAGCAAGGTTTGGCCGATTTTTAATCCCAGGGCATCCAGCAGGGATGGATCAACCCAGACTGTGCCAGGCGCCGGAATGTCCCGCGTTTTCTCGCCTTTGCCTTCCGCGGTGCTGCTGACCAGCAAGCTTCCACGCAGCGGATAACCCGCAGGCACAGCTTTAAATGCTGCTAATTTGGTAGCGCCACCATCCGCATCTGTGGCGCGCGCCATGGTGGGAAAGCTGACACTGGCTGCCGTTTGCAAACCCAACGCCTTAGCCTTGGCAATGAACACGGCAGGCGTGATGTCATCGCTTCGCAAGACGGCATCGCCACCCAGCAACTGCCGCGCATCACGCTGCAAGCCACCCTTGAGCCGATCGGCAAAAAAACCAACGGCGGTCAGCGCAGCAACGGCCAGCGTGACAGCAACAATCAACAGCCGCAACTCGCCAGCGCGCAGATCGCGCCACAGCGTGCGCCAGCCGAGCTTGATAAAAAGTGTGTTCATGGCATGAGGTTAGCCTAAAGCGGCTAACCATTGCAGGCCAGGGGCTAGGCTGCCAAGCCGGGCTGCAGCACCAGACGCTGGTTGCTGGTGTAACAAACAAAGCGCTTGTTGGTAGCGCGGCCAATAGCGCACAAGCCCACAGATTGCGCCACCTGATGACCCATTTGGGTGATGCCGCTACGCGATACGACGATGGGGACGCCCATCTGCGCAGACTTGATGACCATTTCGCTGGTCAAGCGGCCTGTGGTGTAGAACACCAGGCTAGCTGCTTGCGATGGGGCATCTTCTCCCTTCAAGCAGGGGCCGTGGATCTGGCTTTGCCAGTCCGCAGGCGCAGCGGCCGCCTCGGGGGGAAGCGAACCACACGCAGTGGGGAGCGTGGGGGACATATTGATCCACATCCAGCCCGCTATCGTGTCAATCGCATTGTGGCGGCCCACGTCTTCAACAAAGATCAGCATCTCTGGCTCGCCGCCGGTGGTGTCAAACAAGGCACACGCATGCACCGAACCGGCCGACTTGTAGGTGGTTTCTTTCAAGCGGATGGCGTTGACCAGCGCGTAAAGCTGGCTTTGCGTCATGACCGCTGCTGGTGGTAACTTGATTTGATCGACCTCGTCCATCAGGCCACCAAAGACACTGCCCTGGCCGCAGCCAGTCGTCACCACACGCTTGGCGGTTTTTTCTTCCATGTCCGCAATGCCGTGGCGCGTTTTGACTGCCGCCGACCCCACGTCCCAATCGACGGTGATGGACTCGATCTCTTGAATGCTGCTGATCAAACGCTGGTTGCGCAAATAACCCAGCACCAGCAGCTCGGGGTGGGCGCCCAGCGTCATCAGCGTGACCAGCTCCCGTTTGTCAACATACACAGTGAGCGCCCGCTCTGCGGGAATAGACACGCTGATGTGCTCGCCAAACTCATTGATGGCGGACACCTCGCAGGTCAGCGGGGCATGAGCTTGGGTGAGAAATGGAAGCGACATCTGCAGAGCCTACAACAAAAAAGCCGACACCTTACGGGTCGGCTCTTGTCAATAGAAAATGCTTTTTAGATTTTCTTGGCAGCGACCGCTGGGGGTGCAGGGGCGGCTGTAGCAGGAACTGGAGCCACAGCAGCTGTCACAGGTACGGCTGGCACATAGACAAACGCACCTGGGTCCACACAAGGCGGTGTGGCCACCGCAGGTTTGGTTTCTTTTTTAGTCGCCTTGGCGGTTTTGTAGTAGCTCGCAGCTACTTTGTCTTGCGACTTGCAAAGCAGGTAGTTGTCAACCTTGCCAGACCAGGCAGTCTTGGCGGCGGCCTCTGCTGCCTTGGCTTTGGCTTCGTCGTTGAGGGCGGGCAGCTTGGCTGCTGCCAGCGAAGCGGCAGACAAGACCAGCAAGGAAATGAGAATTTTTTTCATCACGTGTGTCTCAAAAAAATTAAATTTGCACCGTCTGGCTTGGCGCTACAGGCTCGCTTCGCTGTGCCGGAATTTTGCCTGACTTGACATCGTCATACCAATACTCGTGGTGCTCTTTTGCCCAAGCTTCGTCAACATAGCCGTGCCGCATGCCGTCGTAAGCACCATCCATACCGATGGAGCCAAGGTAAGCATGGGCCAGAAACATGGCCAGCATCAACACACTGGTAACCGCGTGCACCATATGGGCGATCTGCATGGTGCCGCGCTCATAAATCAGCCCCGGGACAATTTTGTCCATCACGAAGCCCGACGAGACAATGATCAAACCCAGGAAAAACACGCCACCCCAAAAGATGATTTTTGACCCGGGGTTAAACCGGTTGGTCGGTGGTGCATGACCACCACCCAACATGCCCCCACCCTTGAGAACCCACTGGAGATCGCCTTTTTCAGGCCAGTTGTCCTTCAAAAATGTGAAAAATACCACCACCAGCGAAACAGCAAACAGGGGCCCTGCAAAATTGTGCAAATTCTTCAAGGCGTAGGTCAGCCAGCCGAAAAGCGTGCCGCCCAAGACAGGCAACAGAAAGAACTTCCCATAAGCCATCACAACGCCCGACACGCCCAACACCACAAAAGCAATGGCATTGGCCCAATGCGACGCCCGTTCAAACGGTGTGAATCGCTCAATCTTGCGACCGGTTGCAGGCAAGTTGGTCTTCATCGGACCCTTGGCAAAATAAACAAATGCCAAAGCCAACATGATGATGATCAGCAACGATCCACCGTAAGGAATCAGCCAGTTGTTGCGCACCTGACGCCAAGCTTCACCGGCATTGGTCAGATTGGATCCAGGATATTGAACGAAGGGTTGAATAAGATTGCCCGCCTCAGGTGCTTCGCTTTTTGGCAAGCTGGTAAAACCTGAAACACCGCTACCCACCTGCCGCCAGATGGGCGCGTTGTTGCCCGGCTGTACCTTGGCACGCTCAGCGTTGGATTGCGTTGCGTATTTTGGGTCAAGATCTGCGTCGGGTTTGACTGCAAAAATGTTTTGCCCTTGAATCCCGCCGGGCGCTGCTACGGCAGGCGCAACGCTAGGCGTTGCTACAGCAGTTGCAGGAGCCTGGGCATGCACCCATCCGCCAAAACAAAGCGCTACCGAAAGTATAGCTAGTTGCACACGCTTCATATGGCCTCCAGCATTATTTGGCAGCAGCACGGGTATATTCATTCTGGGTGTTCTGAGTTCTGGCTTTTAGCGCTTGTTCCCAACTGGTTTTGTCACCCGCCTTCCAGCCTGGTGCTGCAAACTTGTTGTCGACGCCCTGGTAGGGCGCCACATCGCTCTTCACACCGCCCATGGACTGCGGTTTGTCACCGCAGGCTGCCAGGCAAATGGCTGCAGAACAGATCAGCAAGCTAGAACGCATCATGATTTCGCTCCCACAGGCGGTTGGCCTGCCTGCTTGGAACCATAGGCCGTACCCCAGCCCCAGACCTCAGCGCCTTTGCCGCGCTGAACCACGCGGTTGCGGAAGATATCGGCAACCACATCGCCGTCACCGGCCAACAAAGCCTTGGTCGAGCACTGCTCGGCACAGGCCGGCAGTTTGCCTTCGGCCAGCCGGTTGCGGCCATATTTTTCAAATTCAGCTTGGCTGCCGTTGGCTTCTGGGCCACCGGCGCAGAAGGTGCACTTGTCCATCTTGCCGCGTACCCCGAAGGTGCCCGCTGACGGAAACTGTGGTGCACCAAACGGGCAGGCGTACGAGCAATAGCCGCAGCCAATACAAACGTCCTTGTCGTGCAACACCACACCTTCATCGGTACGGTAAAAGCAGTTGACGGGGCAAACCGCCATGCAGGGTGCATCGCTGCAATGCATGCAGGCGACCGAAATGGATTTTTCGCCCGGAACGCCGTCATTGAGCGTCACCACGCGGCGGCGGTTCACACCCCAAGGTACTTCGTGCTCGTTTTTACAAGCAGTCACGCAGCCGTTACATTCAATGCAGCGCTCTGCATCAGAGACAAATTTCATACGTGCCATGTTGTTATGCCTTCTCTACGTTGCAAACCGTTGTTTTTGTTTCTTGCATCATCGTCACGCTGTCGTACCCGTAAGTTGTTGCGGTGTTGATGGCCTCGCCGCGCACCACAGGCGCTGCGCCGTTCGGGTAGTAAGGCAGCATGTCCACGCCCTGCCAGCGGCCCGAAAAGTGAAACGGCATGAACACCGTGTCTGGCCCCACCCGCTCTGTCACCATGGCCTGCACGTTCAGACGCGCGCCGGTTGGCGTACTAACCCAAGCACGCTCACCATTGCGAATGCCTTTTTCGCTGGCCACTTTGGGATTGATCTCAATGAACATCTCCTGCTGAAGCTCAGCCAACCAGGGGTTGGAACGAGTTTCTTCGCCGCCGCCTTCGTACTCCACCAGCCGCCCAGAGGTCATGATCAGCGGGAATTTCTCATGCACTTTGTCGGCAATGTTTTTCTGCTGAATGGTTTTGTACAGGGTAGGCAGGCGCCAGAAGGCTTTTTTATCGTCATGCGTTGGGTACTTGGCCATCAAGTCAGCACGGTTGCCGTACAGCGGCTCGCGGTGCTGGGGGATCGCGTCCGGGAAATTCCAAACCACCGCACGGGCTTTGGCATTGCCAAACGGGTGGCAGCCATGGCCCTGCATGAACACGCGGATCATGCCGCCCGATGAGTCGGTCTTCCAGTTTTTACCTTCAGCTGCCAGCTTTTCGACATCGGTCAGTTCATCCCACCAGCCCAGCTTTTTCAGCAGCACGTGGTCAAGTTCCGGGTAACCGGTTTTAATGTCCGCTCCCTTGGAGTGCGAGCCATCTTCAGCCAGCAGGTTTTTGCCGTCCTTTTCAACGCCAAAGTTGGCGCGGAAGTTACCGCCGCCTTCCATCACGTGTTTCGATGTGTCATACAAGTTCGGCGAGCCGGGGTGTTTCATTTCAGGTGTGCCGTAGCAAGGCCATGGCAAACCAAAATAATCACCCGTTGTGTCGTAGCCGGTTTCTTTGTCTTTGCCGCCTTTTGACTTCAGCGTCTTGACATCAAACAAATGCATGTTGCGCATGTGCGCTTTCAAGCGCTCAGGGCTCTGGCCGGTGTAGCCAATCGTCCAGCAAGTCTTGTTGATTTCACGCAAGATATCTTCAGGCACCGGCTCGTCCATGCCCTTGACTTTTTGCATTTTGTAGTTTTTCACCAGCTCTTTGGCAAAGCCCAGCTTTTCAGCCAACTGGAGCATGATCATGTGATCACTGCGGCTTTCCCAGAGGGGCTCAATGACTTTTTCGCGCCACTGAATCGAGCGATTGGATGCGGTAACGGAACCACTGGTTTCAAACTGGGTGGCCGCTGGCAGCAGATAGACTGCCCGGTTCGGATTCAAATCTTCAGGCTTGCCTGGCATCGCTGCCATGGCAGCCGTCGCCGACGGATACGGATCGACCACCACCAGCAAATCGAGCTTGTCCATCGCACGCTTCATCTCAAGCCCGCGTGATTGCGAATTCGGGGCATGGCCCCAGAAGAACACGCCACGAAGGTTAGAGTCTTGGTCGATGAATTCGTTTTTCTCCATCACGCCGTCAATCCAGCGCGAGACCGTGATGCCAGGCTTGCCCATCATGGCGGCTGAGGCATAACGGCCTTTGATCCAGTCAAAGTCAACGCCCCAGGTTTTGGCAAAGTGCTTCCATGACCCTTCCGCCAAACCGTAATAACCAGGCAAAGAATCAGGGTTTGGACCCACGTCGGTGGCACCCTGAACGTTGTCGTGGCCGCGGAAAATATTGGTGCCGCCACCCGACACGCCGACATTGCCGAGCGCTAATTGTAAAATGCAGGAGGCACGAACGACAGCATTGCCCGTGGTGTGCTGGGTTTGTCCCATGCACCAGACAATGGTCGACGGCCTGTTTTTAGCCATCATTTCAGCGGCCATCAACACGCGCGCCTCGGGCACACCGCAGGCTTCTTCAACCTTGTCTGGCGTCCACTTCGCCATGATGTCTTCTTTGACCTTTTCCATCCCGTAAACGCGGTCGTTGATGTACTTGGTGTCTTCCCAACCATTTTTGAAGATGTGGTAGAGCATGCCAAACAAAAACGGGATGTCTGAGCCAGAACGCAGGCGGATGAATTCGTCAGCTCTCGCTGCTGTCCGGGTAAAGCGCGGGTCCACCACGATCATTTTGCAGCCGGTTTCTTTGGCATGCAGCATGTGCAACAGGCTGACCGGATGCGCCTCGGCGGCGTTGGAACCAATGTACAACGCGCACTTGCTGTTTTGCATGTCGTTGTACGAATTGGTCATCGCACCGTAGCCCCAGGTGTTGGCCACACCCGCAACCGTTGTCGAGTGGCAAATCCGGGCTTGGTGGTCGCAGTTGTTGCTGCCCCAAAAGCTGACCCATTTTCGCAGCAGATAAGCCTGTTCGTTGTTGTGTTTGGATGAGCCGACAACATAGACAGAATCAGGACCACTGGCTTTGCGCAGGTCCAGCATTTTGGTACTGATTTCAGCCAAAGCCGTGTCCCAGCTGATGCGCTCATATTTGCCGTTGACCAGCTTCATGGGGTAACGCAAACGGTATTCGCCATGGCCATGTTCGCGCAGCGCAGAGCCTTTGGCACAGTGTGCTCCGAGGTTGATAGGGGAGTCAAACACTGGCTCCTGGCGCACCCAGACGCCGTTTTCAACCACCGCATCAACAGCACAACCCACTGAGCAATGCGTGCAGACGGTGCGCTTTACCTCAATCTTGCCGCTGCCATCGCCAGCAGATGGGCTGGCGGCTTTGGCCTTTTTAACGAGTGTCAATTGCGTGGCCGCCAAGCCCACACCCACACCCAAACCCGACCGACGCAAGAAAGCTCGCCGGTCCATGGTGGGCAATGCGTTGGACAGCCCACGCGTCAAGCTCTGCACAAATCGTGTCGAGCCGGCGCGGCGTGTTGAATCGCTGTGAATTCCGTGGGATTTTTTCGTGAGTAGCATGCAGCTCTCCGTTAGATTTTTTGAACGCTGGAAAATTAAAGGCGGGTGGTGCGGTAGTAGTGCTTGACGTGCTCCGACAAGCTGTACCCGCCACCTTTTTCGGGCGCTGGTTTTAAGGTGTTGGCGGCCTGCTGCTCGGCTTCAAGCAGTGGCGACCCGGGTATCGCAACAACGGCCGCAGCGGCTGCACCGGTTGCAACTGCACCGAAAAAAAACCCCCTGCGCGAGGGCTTTGACTGGCTTTCCTGCATAGTCATCTCCATGAACGATTGGCTTAAATAATGACTGAAATCACTTATCTTATGTACAGATTTGCATACTGTAGCCGGGTAACGCTTACACAACAATGACGCGGCTGAAATTGAAGGGCATTAAGAAGTATTCACTAGGGTAAACGATAGGAATGTGCCGCTTTTCTAGGCAGTTTTATGCCAGCATGTCAAAGCCTTGAGACTCGACGTCTAAAAAAGCCTGGGTAAATAGCGCTAAAGCGCGATAAAACCGGGCCTTGGGGTGTGCTGCCAGGGCTTCACACATCTGCGGCAGCCAGGATTGAACATGGCGTGAATAAAACTCCCGCTGACGCGTTAAATTGGCCACTGCCACGTCATCGCCAGCAATCAGATAGCGCATCACTTCGCACAAGTAAGCCACGTGATCTTCGGTCTCTGACATCGCATCGTCTCTGCCCAGCCCAAGCGCCGAGATGGCACTTCGCAACTCAGCCAGTGGTTTTTCATTTAAAAAGCCACTCAGGTAATGAGAGCCAAACAGAAATACCTCAGGCCTGCTGACCCCTCCAAACAGGGCTTCAAACTCCTTGGTAATTTCTGTCAAGGTTTGTGCGCGAGCTGCAGCCACCAGTTCTGACCATGTGCTCTCCAGCACGGCGCCTGCGGCAGGTGCCTCTGTCGCGGCTACGCACAGGTTGTCGTGCAGCGACTGCGATGGTGCAGCGTAATACAGCGCGGCGAGCAGGCCGTAAACCTCGGCCCGGGCAGTTTCTTCATCCAGCGAACTGGAAACAGGAATGGCAAGTTCAGCGGGAATCATGGTGTGTGAAGGGACTGGTTTTTAACGAATGTCGGTAATTTTGAGTTCATTTTCAGCCGAGTAAATATCAATCACCCGGCAGTCGCCGCACATCTTCAGGCGGTCAGCCGCCGCGCCCTGAAACATGGCGTGGCCTGCCAGCTTGCCCAGCATCGACTCAATCGCCTTCAGCGTGCCAAACGGTTTGCTGCAGCGTATGCACTGGTAGGGCTGACTCTCGTTGAGCACACGCGCCTCTTTGCGCTGCGGGGTGAGCAGCAGGCGGGGCTGCAGGGTGATGGCGTCCTCAGGGCAGGTACTGGCGCACAGGCCGCACTGAACACAGTTTTTCTCAATGAATTTAAGTTGCGGATGGTCGGGGTTGTCTTGCAGTGCGCTGGCTGGGCAGGCGCTGACACAACTCAGGCACAGGGTGCAGGCGTCCTTGTTGACCAGCAGGCTACCGAACGGCGTGCCAGCAGCTGGCAGCGCAATCGATTCTGGCAAGGTCACTGGCGCTTGGGTCATGAAGTGGTCAAGCGCCATGTCCAGCGTGCTGCGCTTTTCTTGCGCCACGGCAAAGCGCGCTGGGCTAGGTGGCACTTTGGGCTGACCACGAGAGAGGGTCTGCAGACTCGCATCCAGACCCATCACCGATGTCGTGCGAACCAGATGAAAGTGGACACCCGCATAGCCCAGTCCATTGAGCAATGTCTGCGCCACCTGCATTTGACTGGCAAGGCCTTCCAGGTAAGCCGGCGCTTCCTCATCTGTGACCAGCACAGCAAGCTGCGTTGCACCAAAAGCGATGGCACTGAGCCACAGGTCCAGGCCCACACTGGCGGTATGCCACAGTGCCAGCGGAATGACGTTGGCTGGCACGCCGCGTACGGTTTTTTGCAGGCGTGCTGCGCGGCCCAGTGCTTCAAGCGCTTGCTGCCCTGCAACTTGACTGTGCAACAAAATCGCAGCATGGGCCCCGCCCGCTTTGGCATAGGTGGACAGCAAGGTTTTCAGCCGCACGCCCTGCTCGCTGGCGCGCGGGTAGGCGTAAGTCAATGCGCCTGTCGGACAGACCGTGGTGCAAGCACCGCAACCGACACACAGGTTCGGGTTGACGACGATTTGCTGCCGACTTTTTTCACTCTTGACGGCACCCGCCGAGCAAATATCAATACAAGCGTTGCAGCCCACCGTTTCGTTGCGGCTATGGGCACAGATTTTTTGTTTGTAATTGAAAAACTTGGGCTTCTCGAACTCTCCTACCATGTCGCGCAGCTTGACCACCATCGCCAGCAAGCCAGGTGACGCCAAACCATTGGACGCATTGAAAGCAAAATAGCCTTGCGGCGGTGCATGCAGTGCCATCAGGGGCTGGATCCCAAGATCAAGCACCATGTCAAACGCCTCAGTCACTGACAGCGGCTCACGGCTGAAGTCAATCGCGCCTGCCACCTTGCAAACAGCCACGCAGTCCCGGTGCGACGTGCATTTGCTGTTGTCAATCTGGTAACTCAGATCAATCGCCCCTTCAGGGCAGACTGCCACGCAGGCATTGCAGCGGGTGCACAAGTCAAGGTCAATCGGGTTGCTTTTCGTCCATGTTGCATCGAAAGCACCTAGCCAACCCTTCACGCTCAGGTCACTCCCAGCTATCACCGGGTACTGCCGCTCTTGAGCAGCAGATTGGCCTGGGGACACGCCCTGCGCATAGATGGTCACGTCTAGGCTGTCGGCCAACAAGCCTGCGACCTGTTCGGCCTTGTCCAGCGCGCCAACAATCAGCAGGCGGCCAGCGCTTTTGTAAGTGACCGTCGCTACGGGCTCAGCATCGGGCAGATGTGCCGCCGCCAGCAAGGCCGCAATTTTCGGCATCGCACTGGATGCGTCCTTGCTCCAGCCCCCGGTTTCGCGAATGTTGACAAACTTGATGACGGACGTCACCTTGTCGGTTTGTTCTGCCACTTCGGCAAACAAGCGCTTCTCTTGGGTGCAAGCCACGACGACATCGTCGCCGGATTGAATCGCTTTTTGATAAGCGCCAGCCTCGCGCCGGCACAGGCTTGAATGCAGCGTCAGCGTTTCATGAAGTGCCGTGCCCAGCTTTTGTGGCTGGAGCGGCATGGTTTGGTTGCAGTCGCAAATGAGGGTCGTCATGGTCTTTTTGGCTGGCCACTGAGTTGCTAACGTCAGGCAATAACTCGGTTTGGCTTGAATTTATAGGCGGCACATCATCAAATTTCGTGATGTCTGCTTCTCCACACGACTCTGCCACGGTTTGATCTGACGGGATATTCGTATTTTCCCATGCTGGCGCTGCGTCGCCGTTTTTTTCAGCTTCCTCCTCTTGATCGAACAGCTTGAGAAATTTGGAGCTGGTCATGGCCCGCAACATGGCCTCGGGTATCGGGTCCGACTTGGAATAGTCGTCAATATAGATGTCCAGGCCGTCCATCACATTGAAGTGCGGGTCGGCAAAGAGTTTTTTCATGGCGGCATTGCGAACGTCCGAAGCAACGTTTTGCGCCATGAAGGGCTTGAAGTCGGAGTCTTTGGTCAGCAACTTGACGTCGTCCAGAGACAGCTCGGGCGGTTTTTCTGTGAGCTGCGCTGGGCCAGCTTGGACTTGGCCTTCAGCAGGCTCAGGCAGTGCGGGCTTGGCAACAACGACCGGCTCTTGAACAGCCTTGCCCTGAAGCACATCCGATTTGCGGCGCGCCCATCGACCCAGAAATCCGATTTGCTCGTCAGCCACGAGGTCCACCTCCACCCAAGGTCTTGTCGGTACTCACGCGCGCCGGGTTGCCAAAACGGTCTTGAAGTGTCTTGAAGCTTTGCGGACGCTGGCGGCGTTTGGCCTCCAGCACATGGTGCTGGTCAACAAACGCCTGCATCCACTGCACCACGCCCAGTGGTGCGGGCACTTGATCGACTGACTCCTGCGCATCCAGCCAGCGCCCTGCATCGTGATAACTCAAAGTCACAATCTGCGGAACGGCCATCTCATCGGCCAGCGTGGCCACTTGCTGCATACGCCAGACAACCCAAAAGCAGGGCTGCGCTGTGGTGACGTTCAGGTAATACCCTTCGGCATCACCCCTATGCAATTCGACTTTGAAACCCGGATGCAGCCACCGCTCTTCAGCGTCACTTTTGACCAGCAGGCGCGGCCCCGTTCCAAAGCCGTCTTCGTGCGGCACCACATCACCCAGCGACCACCGCCAGGGCTGCCAGCGGTTGTCAATACGCTCGCGCAACATGACCACGGCCACGCTCAGGCATGGTCGGGGGACGGCGTCACCGTCGTCAGGCGATTGCATCAAAAAATCAGACATGCCCGCAGTGTAAGGGGCAAGCCTGCGGGCATTGCTTTCAGTGGCTCACAAAGCGGCTGTGCCGTAATCTGCCACTGCGGCAGGCTTGCGTGTCAGGTGTCTTTGGAAATCTTGATGGTCGGAAACCGGGCTGAAAAGTCTTTCGCCTTTGCGGCCACCGTGATCGCCATTTTGCGGGCGATGGCCTTGTAAATTCCGGCCACCTCGCCGTCCGGATCCGCCACCACCGTGGGCCGGCCGTTGTCAGCCTGCAACCTGATTTGCATGTCCAGCGGCAGCGCGCCCAGGTAATCCATCTTGTAGTCTGCTGCCATTTTTTTGCCGCCGTCTTCACCAAAAATATGTTCGGTGTGGCCGCAGTTGTTGCAAATATGCACCGCCATGTTTTCAACAATGCCCAGAATCGGCACGCCGACTTTTTCAAACATCTTGATGCCTTTTTTGGCGTCCAGCAGCGCGATGTCTTGCGGCGTGGTGACGATCACCGCACCCGTCATGGGTACGCGCTGGCTCAGGGTGAGCTGAATATCGCCGGTGCCGGGCGGCATGTCCACAATCAGGTAGTCAAGGTCGCGCCAGTTGGTTTGCCGGAGCAGCTGCTCGAGCGCCTGGGTGGCCATGGGGCCGCGCCAGATCATGGCTTCGTCCTGCGCGACCAGAAAACCAATCGACATGACCTGAATGCCGAAGTTTTCCATCGGCTCCATGTTCTTGCCGTCCACGCTCTCTGGCCGGCCTTCAATGCCCATCATCATCGGCTGGCTGGGGCCGTAAATATCCGCGTCCAGCAAGCCGACGCTGGCGCCTTCAGCCGCCAGCGCCAACGCCAGGTTCACGGCCGTCGTGCTTTTGCCGACACCGCCTTTGCCGGAGGCCACAGCAATGATATTTTTAACGTTGGGCAAAAGCTGTACGCCGCGCTGCACGCTGTGGCTGGCAATTTTGACACTCACATTGACCGACACGTTGTTAACGCCGGCGACGCTTTTGGCAGCAGCAATCAGGCTTTTGCGAAAGCTGGCGATCTGGCTTTTCGCGGGATAACCCAGTTCGACATCGAATGCCACATCAGCGTCGGTGACGTGCAGGTTTTTGATGGACTTGCTGGTGACAAAATCGTGACCCGTGTTGGGGTCGATGACGGCGGCAAGTGCCTGGAGCAGTTGGTCTTGGGTGGGCATGCTGGGGCTTCCGGTTAGCTGACGAGTGTAGCCAAGACACTTAAAATGGCTGATTGCCCTCGAATAAAGCACCACTGATGTCCCGTCAACTTTTTGTCACCACCGCCCTGCCGTACGCCAATGGCAAGTTTCACATTGGCCACATCATGGAATATATCCAGGCCGATATTTGGGTGAGGTTTCAGCGCATGCAAGGCAACCAGGTCAATTTTGTCGGCGCCGATGATGCGCATGGCGCACCGATCATGATTGCAGCCGAAAAAGCCGGCGTGACGCCACAGCAGTTTGTGGCCAACATTGCAGCGGGCCGCAAGGAATACCTGGACGGTTTTCAGATCAGCTTTGACAACTGGAGCTCCACCGATTCGCCCGAAAACCACGAATTGGCCCGGCAGATTTATCGTGACCTCAAAGCCAATGACCTGATCGATGTCAAAACGATTGAGCAGTTTTTCGACCCCGAAAAAAACATGTTTTTGCCCGACCGCTACATCAAAGGCACCTGCCCCAAATGCGGTACTCAAGACCAGTATGGCGACAACTGCGAAAACTGCGGCGCGGTGTATGCGCCCACGGATCTGATCAAGCCGTATTCAGCCTTGTCGGGTGCCACGCCGGTGTTGAAAAGCTCTGAGCATTTTTTCTTCAAACTGTCAGACCAGCGCTGTGTTGATTTTCTGCAAAGCTGGACCCAGGATGGGAAATTGCAACCCGAAGTCGCCAACAAGGTGAAAGAATGGTTTAGCGTTAGAACCAACCCCGACGGCAGCAAAAGCGAAGGCCTGGGTGACTGGGACATCAGCCGTGATGCACCTTACTTTGGCATTGAAATCCCGGATGCGCCGGGCAAGTATTTTTATGTGTGGCTCGATGCGCCTGTGGGCTACCTGGCGTCGCTGAAAAACCTGCTTGAAAAACGTGGCGAAAATTTTGAAGCCTACATGGCTCAAGATGGTTTGGAACAGCACCACTTCATCGGTAAAGACATCGTGACTTTCCACACCCTGTTCTGGCCCGCCATGCTCAAGTTCAGCGGCCGAAAAACGCCAGACAAAATTCACGTTCACGGCTTTTTAACCGTCAACAACGGCGAAAAAATGAGCAAAAGCCGAGGCACCGGCCTGGACCCGCTCAAGTACCTGAGCCTGGGCATGAACCCGGAGTGGCTGCGCTATTACCTGGCGGCAAAGTTGAATGCCAAGAACGAAGACATCGACTTCAACGCTGATGATTTCATGCTGCGGGTGAACAGTGATTTGGTGGGAAAGTTCGTCAACATTGCCAGTCGTGCAGCCAAGTTTTTACCCGATGGCAAATTGGTCGCTTCTGGCGAAGCCTCAGGCACGAAGTCAGCTGATCTTTTGCGACTTGTCGCGGATCATTTCGATCAACGCGAATACGCCAAAGCGATGCGCGAAGTCATGACCTTTGCAGACAACGTTAACTCACTTTTTGATGCGGCTGCCCCCTGGAAACTGGTCAAAGAAGGCCATGTTGAATTGGCGGCAGAAAAAAGCTCTGAGGCAATTCAGCGCTTCAGAGTCATGGCTGCGTGCCTTAAGCCGGTGATGCCCGGTGTGGCCACAGCGATTGAGCAGTTCCTGCAGTGCGACGCCTTGAACTTCACAAACGCGGCGATTCCCCTGACAGTGGGCCATCAAGTTGGTGTTTACCAGCACCTCATGCAGCGCGTCACCCCAGAGCAACTCGATGCCTTGTTCGAAGCCCCAGCCGCGTCCGAGCCCGAAAAACTCACCCCCGGCGGTGAGGCCTTAGCCCCCCTAATTTCCATCGACGACTTCGCCAAAATCGACCTGCGGATCGCCAAAATCGTCAACTGCGAAGCGGTCGAGGGCTCGGTCAAGCTGCTGCGCCTGACGCTGGATGTGGGTGAAGGCCAGACGCGCAACGTCTTCAGCGGCATCGCCAGCGCCTACAAACCCGAAGACCTGATCGGCAAACACACCGTCATGGTCGCCAATCTGGCACCGCGCAAAATGAAGTTCGGCATCAGCGAAGGCATGGTGCTAGCTGCCAGCCACAGCGATGAAAAGCTGCAACCGGGGATTTATGTGCTAGAACCGCTGCCCGGTGCGATACCGGGGATGCGGGTTAAGTAGTAACTCGAAAAAAGTAAGCATTTTGACAACTCCTTACTTTGAGTTCATACTTACCTCCTCCAGCAACAGGAGTCTTGTATGTCAGACATTCTCGAATTAGACGCCACCGTCAGCAGCAAAGGG
Source organism: Comamonadaceae bacterium (assembly GCA_947478725.1). Classification (GTDB taxonomy): domain Bacteria; phylum Pseudomonadota; class Gammaproteobacteria; order Burkholderiales; family Burkholderiaceae_C; genus Polaromonas. Next base: position 83,110 of record CANJWZ010000005.1, on the reverse strand, counting down.
CAAATTACCCTGCCTGCCGCCATGCGCGCCCGCCTGGGTTTGGTTGAAGGCTCAAAAGTCAAGTTTTTCTGTGGCGATAAAGAGGCGACTCTCAAACCTGAGTTGCCTGTCAGCGCCTACCGAGGCTTCCTACGCCACTTGGGCAACATCAACACCGACATGCCCAAAGAGCCCGATCGGTTTTGATGAACGTCGTTGACTCTTCCGGGTGGATTGAATATTTCATCGACACCCCGAGCGCCGGCAACTTCGCACCGGCGATTGAAAAGACGGCGCTGCTCATCGTGCCAGCACTGTCTTTTTTTGAAGTCCATCGTTTTTTAAGCCGTCACGCTGACGCGGCACATCGCGACGAGTGTCTTGAGGTCATGCGCCGTGGGACGATCGTTGAGCTAAGCGCACAAAGAGCCATAGCAGCCTCGGACATCGCTCAAAAATACCGCTTGGCCATGGCCGACGCGGTGATGTACAGCATCGCCAGAGAATTCAAAGCCACCTTTTGGACGCAAAATGCTGATTACAAAGATTTGCCGGGCGTGAGCTACCACGCAAAAGAATAAGCCCAGCCGGACCAGCCCCATGCACCCCTTTCACGGCTGGACCGACATTGACAACCGAACGCTGCAAACCAACGCACGATTGGGTGCGGTGCTGGCTTTTGTGGCGGGAGCCATCAACGCGGGCGGTTTTTTAGCGGTCGGCACCTACACCTCGCACATGACGGGCGTGGTGTCAGCCTTGGCTGACAACCTGGTGCTGGGCAATCTTGCCCTGGCGGCGGCCAGTTTGGGGGCCTTGGCGGCTTTTTTGCTGGGTGCCATGACAACCGCCTGGCTGGTCAATTGGGGGCTGCGCGAAAAGCTGGCCAGCGCTTACGGCTTGCCGCTGCTGCTGGAGTCCGCCCTGCTGCTGATTTTTGGCATTTTTGGCGCTGCCATCAGCCTGTGGTCAAATTTCTTCGTGCCGCTGACGGTGTTGCTGCTTTGCTTCATCATGGGCTTGCAGAACGCGGTCATCACCAAAATATCCAAAGCTGAAATTCGCACCACCCACGTGACCGGGCTGGTGACCGACCTGGGCATTGAGCTGGGCAAGCTGCTGTACATCAACCGCATCAATCGCACCCAGGCCGACCCCGCAGAGCCAGTGCGCGCCAACCGGCAAAAGCTGCGCCTGCACTTGCTGCTGGTCTGCAGCTTTTTTATCGGTGCGGTGTGCGGCGCTTTGGGTTTCAAGTTTTTGGGCTATGTGACCACCCTGCCGCTGGCGCTGACCTTGCTGCTGCTGGTGTGGCGCCCGGTGATGCGCGACGTGCTGGCGCGGCTGCCGCATTCGAGCTGATCAAGCGTCGTGGCTGTTGCCCGGTAAAATCAGGTCACTACACGTTTAAAGCAAAGCAGCCCATGAATCTTTTGTCCCTCTTCCGCCGCGCCGACTACACCTCTGACGCCACCCAGTTCATTGAGCAGCTGAAGCTGAACAACCCGAAACTCGAAGCCGAACAGCGCGCAGGCCGAGCCCTGTTGTGGGACAAAAAACTCAACCGCGCTGACCAGGCTGACTTTCTGGACGCCCGGGTGGCCCAGCAGCCGTATGTCTACGGCACTGGCAGCCATCCCAACGCCAAATAGGCGTTGCGCAGTGGTTTTGAGCCTTTTTAGGCATCAAACAGCCTCTGAGCCAATATTTATGTGCGAGAGCAGCTCCTTATTCAATAGCAACTTGTTGTGACGACTGACCTCACATTGATTGGCGAATTCTCCGCATCGCCCAGTCCCGACATGCCGGCTGTGATCGACCAGGTGGCGCTGGCGCGCCTGTACGGCGAGCCGCTGTTTGCGATGCCGCACGACCTGTACATTCCGCCAGATGCGCTGCAGGTGTTTCTAGAGGCGTTTGAAGGCCCGCTCGACCTGCTGCTGTACCTGATCCGCAAACAGAATTTCAATATTCTGGACATTCCGATGGCCGCCGTCACGCGCCAATATCTGGTCTACGTTGACGAGATTCGTGCCACCAACCTCGAACTGGCGGCTGAATACCTGCTGATGGCCGCGATGCTGATTGAGATCAAGTCGCGCATGCTGCTGCCGCCAAAAAAGGTGGCAGAAGGCCAGGAAGCCGAAGACCCGAGAGCCGAGCTGGTGCGCCGCCTGCTGGAATACGAGCAGATCAAGCTGGCGGCCCACAAGCTGAACGCCGTGCCGCAGTTTGGCCGCGATTTTTTGCGGGCGCAGGTGTATGTAGAGCAGTCGCTGCAGCCACGCTTTCCCGACGTGCATGTGGTCGATTTGCAAGATGCCTGGCGCGACATCGTCAAACGTGCGCGGCTGGTGCAGCACCATGTCATCAGCCGTGAAGAACTGTCGGTACGGGAGCACATGAGCATCGTGCTGCGCAAACTGCAGGGCCGCAAGTTTCTGGAGTTTGAAGACCTGTTTGAAGCATCGCGCGGCATGCCCGTGCTGGTGGTCACGTTTATTGCACTGCTCGAGCTGTCAAAAGAAGGCTTGCTGGAAATCACGCAGGCCGAAGCGTATGCGCCGATTTATGTGCGCCTGGCTTACACACCGACCTGATGGATTTTTCGCTTCGCAAAGCTGGTTAGACTCTCCACACTTGAAGGAGTCGCCCCATGACAACACCCACCCCCACGCCCGCCAGCCCTTACGGCACGCTCAGCCCCGCATCGACCCCGTCATTGCGCAAGCCCATCAGCCTGCCGCGCCTGCGCGAAATACATGCATCGGGCGAAAAAATCACCATGCTCACCGCCTACGACGCGACCTTTGCCGCTGTGGCTGATGCAGCGGGTGTTGAATGCATTCTGGTGGGCGACTCTCTGGGCATGGTCTGCCAGGGCCTGACCAGCACGGTTGGCGTGACGCTGGACACCATGCGTCACCACACCGAATGCGTGGCCAACGGCCTGCGCCGCTCGCAGGCCACGGCCTGGCTGATTGGCGACCTGCCATTTGGCACGTATCACGAGTCCAAAGAGCAGGCGATGCGCAGCGCGACGGCCTTGATGCAGGCCGGCGCGCACATGGTCAAACTCGAAGGCGGTGGTTGGACCACCGAGGTGGTGTATTTTCTGGTTGAACGCGGCATACCGGTGTGCGCACATCTGGGCCTGACACCGCAAACCGTTCATGCGCTGGGTGGCTACCGCGTGCAAGGCAAAACCGACGAGGCCGCCGCCAAACTCAAGCGCGAAGCCAGTGCCCTGCAAGACGCAGGCGCAGCCCTGCTGGTGCTTGAAATGGTGCCCGAAGTGCTGGCCACGGCGCTGACTGCCACGCTCACCAACTGCCCGACCATCGGCATAGGCGCGGGCAACGGTTGCGCCGGCCAGGTGCTGGTGCTGCACGACATGCTGGGCATGAACCTGGGCAAGATGCCGAAGTTTGTCCACAACTTCATGGGGGACGCGGGCAGTGTGCGCGGGGCGATGGAGGCGTATGTTGCAGCGGTTAAAAATGGCAGCTTTCCAGTCAACAGCCTGCATGCCTGGTGATTGAAAATAAAGCTGATTGAGGAGCCAAAATGCACATCGTTCACACCATCGCCGAGCTGCGCGACAAACTCTCAGGCTTCAAACGCCCCGCCTTTGTACCGACCATGGGCAACCTGCACGACGGCCACATTGCCCTCGTCAAAGAGGCCAAGCCGCTGGGCGATGTCACGGTGTCGAGCATCTTCGTGAACCGCCTGCAGTTTGCACCGCACGAAGACTTTGACAGCTACCCGCGCACGCTCGATGCCGACGCGCAGCGGCTGGAGGCCGCAGGCTGTAACGTGCTGTTTGCGCCGCGTGAAAAAGAGCTCTACCCCGAGCCGCAGACCTACAAAGTCCACCCCGCCACCGACCTGGGCGACATTTTGGAAGGCCACTTCAGGCCGGGCTTTTTTATTGGCGTCAGCACCGTCGTGCTGAAGCTGTTCTCATGCGTCTATGCCGGCATGCCCGGCGGCGTCGCAGCTTTTGGCAAAAAGGACTACCAGCAGGTCATGGTGGTGCGCCGCATGGTGCAGCAGTTTGCATTGCCGATTGACATTCTGGCAGGCGAAACCCAGCGCGCCAGCGACGGACTGGCTCTGTCGTCACGCAACAGTTACCTCAAGGAAGCAGAGCGGCTGGAAGCGGTTGAACTGTCAAAAGCCCTGCAGGCCCTGGGTGCTGCCGCCAAAAAGGCCACCCCGCAGGACCTGCCGCTCCTGGAGGCGCAGGCCATGCAATCCTTGGCGCGACGCGGCTGGAAGCCCGACTATCTGACGGTACGTCGCCGCGCCGACCTGATGCCGCCTTGGGGCGGCTTGGCCGCGCAGCCACTGGTGGTGTTGGGTGCGGCCAAGCTGGGCAACACCAGGCTGATTGACAACCTGGAAATTTGAAAAGCGGGCCTACAGGGCTTCGCCTTTGGGTCCGCGCCCCATCAGTGCAGCGACCGCCTGATCCGGGGTGATCTGCCCATCGAGCAAGGCCACCACGCCTTGTGATATCGGCATCTCAATGCCCAGACTGTCTGCGCGCTGCACCACGGTGCGGGCGCAGTACACGCCTTCGGCCACGTGACCGAGGGCGGCAACGGCTTCTGGCAGTGTTTTGCCTTGGGCAAGAGCTAAGCCGACCTTGCGATTGCGGCTCAAGTCACCTGTCGCCGTCAGCACCAAGTCGCCCAAGCCCGACAGGCCGGTCAATGTCTCTGCCCTGGCACCCAGCGCGACGCCTAAGCGCGTCATTTCAGCCAGTCCACGCGTGATCAGCGCGGCTCGGGCATTCAGGCCCAAGTGAAGACCGTCGCACAAACCCGTCGCGATCGCCAGCACGTTTTTGACGGCGCCGCCAACTTCAACGCCGACGATGTCGTCGTTGGCATAAACCCGCAGCGTGGGGCTGTGAAAGGCGGCCACCAGTGCGTCGCGCACGGCGGCGTGCTTGCTGGCGGCCACCAGTGCCGTCGGCTGGCCGCGCGCAACTTCTTGTGCAAAGCTCGGGCCACTCAACACGCCCGCTATTAAATCAGGAGCTACTTGCCTATGTATTTCATGGGCTAGAAGGCCAAATGATGGATGGCCATCGGTTTTTTGAGGGGTTTCAAAGCCCTTGCAGAGCCAGGCAACAGGGGCAGACGTGCCACCAAAGGCCAACAGCATGCCGCGCAAACCGGACATCGGCGTAGCGATGATGATCAGGTCCTGACCCCGGACGGTGTCCTGTAAAAGTGCGGCACCCCCGGCCAAGCGCAGGTTGTCAGGCAATGCCATGTCGGGCAGATAACGGGCGTTGACCCGCTGGTCGGCCAGCGCTTTGCTATGCGACGCATCACGCGCCCACAAGGTCACCTGGTGGCGGGATGCAGCATTGACGGCCAGCGCTGTACCCCAGGCACCGGCACCCAAAACAGCGATTTTCATGATCTAACGACCATGAGACCCCTCAGACAATGATTTGTGGCGCGGCGGGCATTGCAGCTGCAGCCTCAGCGGCCTGGGCCTGCTGCTGCTCGTACATGGCCTGAAAATTGATTTCAGCCAGGTGCACGGGCGGAAAGCCGCCACGCTGGACCACATCGGCCACATTGCCGCGCAGGTAGGGGTACACAATTTGCGGACAGGCGATGCCCAGAACGGCACCGAGTTGTTCTTGCGGCATGTTGCGCAATTCAAAAATGCCGGCCTGCTTGGCTTCCACCAAAAACACGGTTTTGTCTGCAATCTTGGCGTGAATGGTGGCAGTCACCGTGACTTCAAACAGGCCGTCGGCAACCGGTGCGGCCTCCACACCGAGCTGGATATCGACGCCAGGCTGCTCCTGGTTGAGCAAAATTTCTGGAGAATTGGGTTGCTCCAGCGACAGATCCTTGAGGTAAACGCGCTGAATTTGAAACACCGGGTCAAGATTGGCTTCGGCCATGAAGAGCTTTCAGGTTGCAATAAAAAGATGGGGGGATTATGCGATGAACGCCCGACACGACATCGGCGTTCTCGCTAGGCATTGAGCAGGGGCAACAGGCCGCCCCTGTTGTCGAGTGCCACCAGGTCGTCGCAGCCGCCCACATGGGTATCGCCAATGAAAATTTGCGGCACGGTGCGTCGGTTGGTGATTTGCATCATTTTTTCGCGCTCACCCGGGGTCAGGTCGACCCGGATTTCGTTCAGCGCCGTCACGCCCCGTTTGGCAAGCAGCTGTTTGGCAGCGATGCAGTAGGGGCAAGTGCCAGTGGTGTAGATTTTGACGGCGTTCATGGTTCAGGCCTGTGCTTTCTCAACCGGCAGGCTGGCTTCTCTCCAGGCCTTGAGGCCGCCATGGAGGGCCTGAGCCTGGTCGTAACCCAGCTTTTTGGCCACAGCCACAGCGCGATGGGCCCGCGCGCCGGTGGCGCAGACCAGAATCAAGGGCAAGGCCTTGTTTTTTGCCGCCAGCGGCAGCTTGTTTTCCAGCTCGGCAAAAGGCACATTTTTCGCCCCGCCCACATGGCCCGCTGCAAATTCATCGGTTTCGCTCACATCGATGACCACCGCCTTTTCGCGGTTGATGAGGGTCACCGCACCCGTGGCGCTCAATGCGCCTGCATTCATACCGCTGGCCACCATGGGCCAGACCAACAAGCCGCCAGAGGCCACGGCAATGGAGATCAGCATCCAGTTATCGATCAGAAATTTCACGTTGTGCCTTTGGAAAGAACTTTGAAGAAAGTGTTGGGCAATGGGTGCCAAGCCCATGATTTTAGAATGATGGGATGTACTTTCAGCAGTTTTGCCCCATTTAGCCTTTTTAAACCGCCTTATTTATGCCCAAACTCGTCCTGATACGCCACGGAGAATCCACCTGGAACCTAGAGAACCGCTTCACTGGCTGGGCTGACGTGCCGCTGACCGACACCGGTATTGCCCAAGCCAAAAATGCCGGCAAACTCCTGAATGAGGCTGGTTATGACTTTGACGTGGCCTACACCAGCGTGCTCAAACGCGCCACCCACACCCTGTGGCACACGCTGGACGCGATGGACCGCACCTGGCTGCCGGTGGTCAACAGCTGGCGGCTCAATGAGCGGCATTACGGCGACTTGCAGGGGCTGAACAAGGCGGAGACCGCCAAAAAATTTGGCGACGAGCAGGTCATGCTGTGGCGCCGCAGCTATGACGTGCCGCCGCCTGCCATGAACCACGGCGACGAACGCAGTGAACGGGCCGACCGCCGCTATGCCAAGCTGCAGCCCGGCCAGGTGCCTTTGACAGAATGCCTGAAGGACACGGTGGAGCGGGTGCTGCCGTTCTGGAACGAAGCCATTGCCCCGGCCATGAAAGCCGGCAAGCGGGTGGTGGTGGCTGCGCACGGCAACTCCATACGCGCGCTGGTCAAGTATCTGGACAACATCTCAGACGCCGACATTGTGAGCCTGAACATCCCCAATGGAACACCGTTGGTGTACGAGCTGGATGCAGATTTGAAGCCGATCAGGCACTTTTATTTGGGCGCTGGCTGAGGGCCTGTGTAAACCAGAGGTAAAACAGATGTTCAAAACGGGGAAACTGGCACCCCGTGAGGAACTGATTTACAAGGCTTTTGTCCTAGGTGTATATTGCTTTCATCGTTTTTTGTGACAGTTCTTTTTAAGGTGTCCTCATGGGTCAAAAGCTCAAAATTGCAGGCTGGGTTTCAATAGGTGTGGTGGCCGGTGCGCTCACCACCGTGCAGCTACAGGCCGTCGCGCGCGGCGGGCTGGCACCGCTGCCCCTTGAAGAGCTTCAGCAGCTGGCCAATGTGTTTGGCATGGTCAAGTCAGATTACGTGGAGCCTGTTGATGAGAAAAAGCTCATTTCAGACGCCATTACCGGCATGGTGGCCAGCCTGGACCCCCACTCGGCGTACTTTGACAAGAAATCCTTCAAGGAATTTCGCGAAGGCACCACTGGCCGCTTTGTGGGTGTCGGCATTGAGATCAGCCAGGAAGACGGATTGGTGAAAGTGGTGTCCCCGATTGAAGGCTCGCCTGCCGACCGGGCGGGCCTCAAACCCAACGACCTGATCACCAAAATTGATGACACGATGGTCAAGGGACTGTCGCTGAATGACGCCGTCAAAAAAATGCGCGGCGAGCCCAAAAGCAAGGTTGTGCTGACGATTTTCCGCAAGGACGAAAGCCGAACGTTCCCGGTCACCATCATCCGCGAAGAAATTCGTACCCAGTCGGTGCGCAGCAAGGTCATGGAGCCGGGTTACGCCTGGATTCGTCTGAGCCAGTTTCAGGAGCGCACGGTGGACGACTTTGCCACCAAGATGGAAGCCATTTACAAGCAAGAGCCCAACCTCAAAGGCCTGGTGCTGGATTTGCGTAACGACCCAGGCGGTTTGCTGGATGCAGCAGTGGCTATTTCAGCCGCGTTTTTGCCAGAAAACGTGACGGTGGTGTCTACCAACGGGCAACTGGCTGAAAGCAAGTTCACCTACAAGGCCGCACCCGAGTTCTATCTGCGCCGCGCGGGCAACGACCCCCTGAAGAAACTGCCAGCAGCCATGAAAACGGTGCCTTTGGTGGTGCTGGTCAATGAGGGCTCGGCTTCTGCCAGCGAAATCGTGGCTGGTGCACTGCAAGACCACAAACGCGCCACCATCATGGGCAACCAGACTTTTGGCAAAGGGTCGGTGCAAACCGTGCGGCCATTGGGACCTGACACCGGTATCAAGCTCACGACCGCCCGCTACTACACGCCAAGCGGCAAGTCGATTCAGGCCAAAGGCATCATTCCTGACGTGATGGTGGACGAGACCCTGGAAGGCAGCCCATTTGCTGCCCTGCGCACCCGCGAGGCTGACTTGGAGAAACACCTGGGCAGTGGCCAGGGCGCAGAAACCAAAGACGCAAACCGCGAAAAAGCACGCGAACTGGCGCTGAAACGGCTGGAAGAAGAGAACAAAAAGACACCCGAACAGCGTCGCCCACCTGAGCTGGGCAGCGACAAAGACTTCCCGCTGGCACAAGCGATCAACCAGCTCAAAGGCCGGCCTGTGATTGTGAGCAAAACTGCGGTGGTCGAAAACAAGAACGAGAAAAAAGAGAATTGATTTTTTCTTGGATGCTTCTTGAACGACCACCAGCTGCTGCGCTACTCGCGCCACATTCTTCTAGATGAAATCGGTATCGAGGGCCAGCAGCAACTGCTGGCCTCGCGTGCGCTGATCATTGGTGCGGGCGGTTTGGGCTCACCTGCTGCCTTGTACCTGGGCAGCGCGGGGGTTGGGCACATCACCGTGGTAGACCACGACACGGTAGACGCTACCAATTTGCAACGGCAAATAGCCCACACACTGGCTGACATCGGCAAGCCTAAAGCGCAGTCCATTGAGCAAGCCATCGCCGACATCAACCCTGACGTTCACGTGACCGTCATCACCAAGCGCGCAGGCGATGCGCTGCTCGATGAGCAGGTGCTGCTGGCAGATGTGGTGCTCGACTGTACCGACAACTTCAAGACCCGTCACGCGATCAACCGGGCTTGCGTCAAACACCGAAAGCCCTTGGTCTCGGGTGCTGCCATTCGCTTTGACGGGCAAGTGACAGTGTATGACCCGCGCGACCTGCTTTCGCCCTGCTATGCCTGTGTGTTCCCCGAATCCAGCACATTTGAAGACACACAATGCGCCACCATGGGCGTTTTTGCGCCGCTTGTCGGCATCATTGGCAGTGTGCAGGCGGCCGAAGCTTTGAAGCTGCTGACCCATACGGGCGAGCCGCTCACGGGCCGGCTACTGATGCTCGATGGCCGCAGCATGAGCTTTGCTGAAGTGCGGATGCCGCGCAACAGCGTCTGCACAGTTTGTCATCCTCGCTGATCAACCGGCAGCAATAAACGATCACTGACCTGCTGTGGGTGCGGCAAACTTACCCGCCATTCTGAACGGTGAACTCAGGCTCAACATGCTGGTGTCGTTGACGACGATCTTGCCAGAGGCTTCCTTGAGGTGTTCCTTAGCCTGTTCGACGCGGCCCTTGATTTGGTCTTTGTTCATCATGCGTCCTTTAAAAAGTTAAATACGGCAAGCTCGCCGCTAACGCGGCAGGCTGTCGATTCACTGTAGTCACGCAACCCGGCCACCGAGGTCAAAAGCGGCTTTCTTTTTTGTAGAACGACAGTCAGTTTTTATAACAACTGCCATGGCGTTTGCGAAACAACCGAGGTTCTTCCGCAGCTTGACTGAACACCCCGCGCCGATGCGCCTGGGCCTGGGCAAACTCATCGGCGTACGGCCCCTTTTTGTGGTGCACGCTGTACACCCAGGCGTGGCCGTTGGCCACCAGCCAGCGGCCCACGTCCTGGCCTTGCCAGTAAAGCTTGCCCACGGTACGGCCATAGTCGTCATGCGCGCCAGAGGTAACCGTCACGCCTTGTCCCAGCACCCGGTTTTGGAGTGCCTCTTGCGCCTGCAAACCACCCGTCTGACAAATTTCTGGCGCGTCGATGCCCTGAATGCGCACCTTTAAGAGGGGTTGGCTGGGGCTGGTTTGCACCCATACCGTGTCGCCATCGACCACCCGCATGACCACGCCAGCCTGGACAGAACGGGGCCCCGCCGATGCCTGAAGACAGACACAGACCAGCAAGGCAAATACGATTAATTCAATAGCTGTTCGTACATATATCCATTGGCCTAGAGGCTTAAATGACTCCTGAAAGCGACTGTTTTGCGTCATTTCTAAAGGCATTTCATGATTATCAGCGCGCCACCACGAATATGGAGGTGAAGGTGCGAGCAGACATCAACGCCCCTCTACTGCGTTGACACAAAAATTCGGACGCCCCCCATCAAGCCGTGATGATCCAGCCTTCAAGCGGGTCAACTTCTGGTGGTAAACCGTAGCCAGGTGCACCGCGCTCTTGTGCCCAAGCCGCTTGCATCAGGCACAGCACCGCGTCCAGACTGTCGCCTTTGGCGTCGCCCACCAGCATGTCGCGCTGGGCGTGGGTCAGTTTGAGCCGCAACTTAAGGCGGGTTTGGCCCAGTTCCAGCGCGGTGATCAAATCCTTGCGGGCGATCAAGCGCTCTGGCGTTTGCTTGGCTTTGTCGTCGCTTTTGTAACTGCGGTTGCCCAGCACCTCGCGCGCCAGCAGGCCAGGGTAGCCCTCCAATGCCACGCGGGTTTTGTCGCCCTCATGAAGACCCGGCAAATGCACGCCAGAGTCGAGCAAACGCGGCACACCCGCATGCAACATGAAGGCTACCGGCGGGTTGACCCACTTCATTGACGGGCTGGAGCCGGCGGGTTTGTCTGCTGCGCGGTGCGCGAACTTGCCGCCCGCCGGGCGTGAGTCGCAAAACGCGGCAAAGGTGGCGCGAATCTCGTCGCGACTTAAAGCGGCGTAGTGTTTGATCAGATCTGGCCAGCTGGAGGGCCATTGCAGATACTCGACCAGTTCGCGGGGCAGACCAAATGGCAAGTCAAACACGCCCAGCCAGCTTTTGGGCTGTGCCAGCCATGCGCCAAACGCATCAAGCGACGCAAGATGTTCAAGCTTGGTGAGCTGGACACATCCGCTTTGCGCGCCACCAAGGGCCAGCACAATCGGTTTTTGACGGGTGGGGCTGCTGGAAAAGTCGCAGCCCAGGAGCAGGGTCAATTGAAGCAGCTCGCGTCAGGATCTGCCCATGATGGACGCGGTCGCCATCAGCTCTTCCAGCAGGGCCAAAGACACGTTGCCTGACACGGAATACGGATTGAACTCAGGCTTTTCAGAATACTTCAGCAGGACGGACGTGTTGAGCTTGGCCACATTGACCTGGCCCATGGTCCAGCCACCAAAGCGGCGCTCCATGATTTCTTCATAGTGCAGCAGCACCACGTCTTTGTGACGCTCATCTTTTTGAATATGGCCATACAGCGCGCTCACCTGCTGCCGGCCGCCTTCGAGCGCCTGCAAAAAAATACCGCCGCCGTAGCAAAGAATGCCAGTGATCCCGCTGGCCGGATTGTGATTTCGCGACTGCGCCAGGATGGACTCGGTGGCTGTTGCGGATTCAGTATCAGCCAGACGACTGGCATATAAAAGGCGGACCAACATGGGGATGTACTCGGGTTACTGAAAGTGATGAATGAAAGGCTTGACGGCGAGGTCAGTGCTATGACTTTGGAATCAGCGATAAAAACTCACGGCGCAGGTTGGAGTCCTTCAGGAACACGCCGCGCATGACCGAATTGATCATTTTGCTATCGAGGTCTTTGACGCCGCGCCAGCCCATGCAGAAGTGGCTCGCTTCCATCACGATGGCCAAGCCATCAGGCGTTGTTTTTTCCATGATCAAATCGGCCAGTTGCACGACCGCCTCTTCCTGGATCTGTGGCCGTCCCATCACCCACTCGGCCAGGCGCGCATATTTGGACAGACCGATCACATTGGTGTGTTCGTTGGGCAAAACACCGATCCAGACCTGGCCAATCACCGGGCAAAAGTGGTGTGAGCAGGCGCTGCGTACCGTGATGGGGCCGACGATCATCAGCTCGTTGAGGTGCTCGGCGTTCGGGAACTCGGTCACCGCAGGGGCCGGCACATAGCGGCCCTTGAACACCTCGTTCAGATACATTTTGGCCACGCGGCGCGCCGTGTTGTTGGTGTTGTGGTCGTTTTCGGTGTCAATCACCATGCTGTCCAAAACGCCCTGCATCTTGACTTCCACCTCGTCAAGCAGCTTTTCCAGCTCGCCCGGCTCGATGAACTGGGCGATATTGTCGTTGGCATTGAAGCGCTTTTTGGCAGCGGCCAGGCGCTCGCGGATCTTGACCGATACCGGGGTGCCTTCGTCTGTGGTATTGGGTAAGGAAGGATTTGATGTCATAAGCATGCTTGGATGTTACCAAACCGCTCAAAACCTCGTTTTAGCCCTTTGAGGTATATGTTTTAGGGCTATAAGCCAATAAATACGAGGGTTAAATGCTACTTTTTTAATAGCAATTTGAGGTCATCCAGCGTGTTGGCCTCGTGCAGCGGCTTGTCAGTGCGGATACGCAACATGCGCGGAAAGCGCACCGCAATGCCACTTTTGTGGCGCGGGCTCAGGTTGATGCCTTCAAAACCCAGCTCAAACACCAGTGTTGGCTTGACGCTGCGCACCGGGCCAAACTTTTCCAGTGTGGTTTTGCGAATCACGCTGTCGATTTGCTTGAACTCTTCATCCGTCAGGCCCGAGTAGGCTTTGGCGAAAGCCACAAGTTGTAATCCACCGGGCCTGGCAGATTCGCGTTTTTCAATCGCCTTGACAACGGCATCTGCCTCCTGAGCGTCGAGCGGTGGACGATTCCAGACGGCAAAGGTGTAGTCGGTGTAAAGCGATGCGCGCCTGCCGTGACCGGCTTGCGCGTAGATCAGCACGCAGTCGGTGGTCATGGGTTCGATTTTCCACTTCCACCACAAACCGTCAGCTTTTGTTCGACCCGTTCCATAGGCAGCATCCATTCGTTTGAGCATGAAGCCCTCCACGCCGCGTGCGCGCGATTGCGTTCGCAAGGCGGCAAAGTCAGCCCAAGACGCAAGACGCTCAATCGGTGACAGTTTCAATCGGGTGCGGACAAGAACTTGCTCAAGCTGCGAGCGCCGCGCGTGTTGTGGCAAGGCCCGGATGTCCTGGCCGCCTGCCTCAAGGAGGTCGTAGGCCATGAAGGTCACTGGCGCACCTGCAAGGATTTTTTTACCCAGTGTTTTGCGGCCAATGCGCTGCTGTAGCAGGGCGAACGGAGCGGGTACGTTGTCAGTCCACACCATGATCTCCCCATCCAGCACGGTCCCATCGGGCAGCTGAGCTGCCAGCGCCACAATTTCTGGAAAACGTTCGGTCACCAGTTCTTCGCCACGCGACCAGACCCACACCCGCCCTGCCCGCTTGACGATTTGCCCGCGAATGCCGTCGTACTTCCACTCAACCTGCCAGTCGCTGACCGGACCCAGCTTGCTGTCAAAGTCAGCAAGCGTTGCATCGAGCTGATGCGCCAGGAAAAACGGATACGGTTGCCCAGCATCCATCAGATCAAGGACGCCGTCTTCAGAACGGGCCGTTAGCGCTTCAAACTTGCTGGCCGTCGGCAAAGCCTTGGCATCGACATAGCCCATCATGCGCTGGGCTATGCGCTTGGCGTCTATCCCCGAATGGGCCGCCAGCGCGCGTTGCACCAGCAGTTTGCTGACACCCACACGAAAGCCACCGCCCACCAGCTTGATCAGCAAAAACCGCCCGCGTGAATCGAGTTCACGCCAATAGCTTTGAATGCGCTGGGCAATCTCGTCTTCATGCAAGCCGCGCAAGGGCAGGAGGCGTTCTTCCATCCATACCGCCAGGCCCACATCGCTCGCTTCAAAGTCGAGCGGCAAGATGTAGGCAATGGTCTCGGCCAGGTCGCCCACCGCCTGATAGCACTCTTCAAACAGCCAGTCGTCAATGCCTGCCGCTTCACAAGCCAGAGCCCGCAACGCAGCAGTTTTAACCACCTGTCGGGGCTTACCGCCTGACAGGAAATACACCGCCCAGGCGGCATCTTCAGAGGGTGCGACTTGAAAGTAAGCCTGCAAGGCAGCGACTTTGGCGTTGGTCGAGGTGGTACTGTCCAAATCGGTAAACAGGGCGGAAAAGTGCTTCATGCGGCCGCCTTGACGTCAACTTTTTCTTCCGCTGAATCGTCGCCATATTCAGTTTGAAAAGCCCCTGCTTCCAGGCCTTGTTCAGACAGGTATCGCACCATGACCGGAACGCTGCCGTGCGTGACAATAACGCGCTTGGCGCCCGTCGCACCGATGGCACCGATCAGCCCCGGCCAGTCGGCGTGGTCAGACAGGACAAAGCCTTTGTCATAACTGCCCCTTCTCCGCGCGCCGCGCAGTTGCATCCAGCCACTGGCAAAGGCGTCGCTGAAGTCACCGAATCTTTTGAGCCATGGGCCGGAATAATTTGCCCCCACGCTTGCCACTTCGTGTGCTTCGCTGCCCCCCAAGGGGGCTGTGCTTGCTCGGGGCGGCCCAGCGCGGCGCACCGCTGCACTGGGCGGGCACAGCACCAAGGCGCGTTTGAAGTCAGCCGGGTCGGTCACCTCACTGACCAGTTTTGTGTCTGGCAGGTTCACGCCAGCCAGGCGGTAAGCGGTGTTGAGGGTTTGAACCGCGCTGTGAACAACAATGGGCGCGATGGAGGCGTCCACACCACTCAAAATGCGCTGCGCCTTACCAAAGCTGTAGCACATCAGGACGCTGGCACGGCCTACTGCCGCATTGGCCGCCCACCAAGCGTTGATCTCGGCGAATACCTCGGCATCTGGTCGCCAGCGGTAAAGGGGCAAACCGAAAGTGGACTCGGTGATAAACACATCACAGCGCACTGCCTCAAACGGCGCACAGGTGGCATCGGGGGCCACCTTGTAGTCACCACTGGCCACCCAGGTCTGCCCGCCATGCTGCAAGCACACCTGCGCAGAACCCAGCACATGCCCGGCAGGATGCAGTGACACTGTCACGCCGTTATGCGTGACCACCTCGCCGTATTGCACGGCCTGAAGCGCAATGGCCTGGCCCAGTCGGGACCGCAGCACACCCTCCGCCGGGGCTGCGGCCAGATAGTGGCCATGGCCCGTGCGTGCATGGTCGGCATGGGCATGGGTGATGACAGCACGGTCTACCGCACGCCACGGGTCAATATAGAAATCACCGGGCGGGCAGTACAGGCCTTCGGGCCGCTGAACAATCAGGTCTTGCATGTCACGTCAGGGATATCACGTCAGGATAAGGCCGAACCATCAATAACGCTGGCCCGCTATCCAGATACCGACGCGCATCAAGGCGTAAGCCACGCGGCCGAGCAAGCGCTGGCCAAACGGCCGCTGGCTGTAGGCGGCAGGGTCTATGCGGCTGCCATGGGTGGCAATGGCCGCGCAGAGTCGCTCGCGCAATTGGCTGGCAAAGGCCTTGTCTTCAACCACGACATTGGCCTCGCGCGCCAGCAGCAGACTCAAGGGGTCAAGATTGGACGAGCCCACCGTGGCCCAACGTCCATCAATCACAGCGACTTTGGCATGCAAAAAACTGGCTTTGTATTCATGGATTTCAATACCAGAAGTGAGCAGCGCGTCATAGACTGGCCGCGCCGCGTGGTACTGCATGAAGTACTCATACGTGCCCTGCAACAGCAGCGTGACAGTGACCCCGCGCTGCGCCGCACCCATCAGTGCACGGCGTAACTTGCGGCCGGGCAAAAAGTAGGCGTTGGCAATCAGGATCTCGCTACGCGCTTTACCAATCGCTTTCAAATACGCCTTTTCAATACTGCTGCGGTTACTCAGGTTATCGCGCAGAACCAGCATCGCGTGCGCGCCAACGCTGGGGCCTTGAACAACAGAATCTGAGCGCCCGCCATAACCTGCCTTTTTGAATTTGTCCCACGCAGCTCCCAGATTTCGCCTTCGCGCACTGTAGCCGGCCTGAACGCGCCACCACAGCAGGCTGACCGCCTCGTGCATTTGCGCCGCCAGCGGGCCGGCAACCTGAACAGAAAAATCAAAACGTGGCGATTCCAGCTTGCCGTGGTTGGGATCATAAAAATCATCCAGAATATTGATGCCGCCGCAAAAAGCAAGCTGCCGGTCCACCACGCACAGCTTGCGGTGCAACCTGCGCCAGCGATCGGGCATGAGCAAACCCAGCCCCTTCAAGCCAGCCCCTACAGGCGAGTAAACGCACCACTGCACACCCGCGTCTGCCATTTTTTGTTGCCATTCGGAGCTCAGGGGGTTTGAGCCGATACCGTCAACCAGCACCTGCACCACCACGCCCCGGCGCGCAGCACGCAGCAGCGCCTGGGCCACCTCAGCGCCTGCGCCGTGCATGTCAAAAATATAGGTTTCCAGCTGCACTGAAGCAGTCGCTGCATCGACCGCGCGAATCAGCGCCGGAAAGAAAGCCTGACCGCCTTGCAGCAGTTCGAGACTTTCACGGTTCGAGGCAGTTTGCATGCCCCCAAGCTTATGCCATGAATTGAGGTAACAGCAAGATGGCCTCTGCGTTCGACGGTGAAAAGCACTGGTCGGCCGCCTGCAGATATGGCAGCCACTGGTAAGCAGTGTGCTCGCGTGCGCTGAGGGTCACCGGGACAGCTGCTGCGACGCAAAGACTGAAAACATGCTCGGTGTTTTGCGTCACACCGGGCGCATAGCGACCCCGCCATGCGGGATAAATGTCGTAAATATTAGCCAGAGACCAATCCACAAACTGACTGATGCTGGCCGTGATACCTGTTTCCTCCAGCACTTCGCGCTGCGCGGTCCGCCGCAACGCTTCGTGCGGGCTGTCCTTAGAACCCGTCACGCTTTGCCAGAAGCCAGGGTGACCTGTGCGCTCAATCAGCAGCACCTGCCGCTCGGGCGTGTGAATGACAACCAGAACGGATTCCGGTATCTTGAAAGCGCCCATGCTTTTGTGCTCTCAGCCGCTGCCAGCTTTGGGCAGCACAGTCAAGCGGCCGCTGGCGCGCGCAAACGAATATGAAGTTCCTTGAGCTGCTTTTCATCCACTGGGCTGGGTGCATGGGTCAGCAGGCATTGGGCGCGCTGCGTTTTTGGGAAAGCGATCACGTCACGGATGGATTCAGCACCGGTCATCATGGTCACGATACGGTCCAGACCAAAGGCCAAGCCGCCGTGCGGTGGTGCGCCATATTGCAGAGCATCCAACAAAAAGCCAAACTTCTCCTGCGCTTCTTCAGGGCCAATTTTGAGGGCATCAAATACCTTGCTTTGCACATCAGCGCGGTGGATACGCACCGAGCCGCCGCCGAGCTCCCAGCCGTTGAGCACCATGTCGTAGGCCTTGGCAATGCATTTGCCGGGATCGGTGTCCATCCAGTCTTCGTGACCGTCCTTGGGTGCGGTAAAAGGGTGGTGCACCGCGCTCCAGCGGTTGTTGGCTTCGTCGTGTTCAAACATCGGGAAGTCAACCACCCACAACGGTTTCCAGCCCGCAGCGAACAGGCCCAGCTTTTTACCCAGAGGGCTCAAGCCGACCTTCAAACGCAGTGCGCCTATGCTGTCGTTGACGATTTTGGCTTTGTCGGCACCAAAGAACAGCAGGTCGCCGTTAGCCGCACCCGTGCGCTTCAAAATCTCAGCAATCGCCGCATCATGAATGTTTTTGACAATCGGGCTTTGCAAGCCATCGCGGCCCTTGGTGATGTCGTTGACCTTGATCCAGGCCAGGCCCTTGGCACCGTAAATTTTGACGAATTCGGTGTAGGCATCAATCTCGCTGCGCGGCATTTCTGCGCCGCCTGCTACACGCAGGGCCACCACGCGACCACCAGGTGTGGTGGCGGGTACGCTGAAAACTTTAAAGTCAACATCGGCCATGACGTCGGTGAGTTCTGTGAACTCCATGTTGACGCGCAAATCGGGCTTGTCGGAGCCAAAGCGATGCATCGCATCTGCATAGGCCATCACCGGGAACTCACCCAGATCCGTATTCAGTACCGTTTTGAAAATGTTGCTGATCATGCCCTGGAACATGTCGCGAATGTCCTGCTCGCCCATGAAGGATGTTTCAATATCAATCTGCGTGAATTCGGGCTGGCGATCGGCGCGCAAGTCTTCGTCGCGAAAGCATTTGGTGATCTGGTAGTAGCGGTCAAAACCCGCCACCATCAACAATTGTTTGAACAATTGCGGGCTTTGCGGCAACGCGAAAAACTGTCCTTCATTGACGCGGCTTGGCACCAGATAATCGCGCGCGCCTTCGGGTGTGCTTTTGGTCAGCATGGGCGTTTCAATGTCAATGAAACCGTTCGCGTCCAGAAACTTGCGGGTTTCCATCGCCACACGATAGCGCAGCATCAGGTTGTTTTGCATGTAAGGGCGGCGCAAATCAAGCACGCGGTGCGTCAGGCGCGTGGTTTCCGACAGGTTATCGTCGTCCAGCTGAAATGGTGGCGTGACACTGGGGTTGAGCGTCGTCATCTCGTGGCAGAGCACTTCTATCTTGCCGCTTTTCAGGCCTTCATTGACCGTCCCTTCAGGGCGCGCACGCACCACACCTTTGACCTGAATACAAAACTCGTTACGCACGCCTTCAGCGGTTGCAAACATGTCGGCGCGGTCTGGGTCGCACACCACTTGCACATAGCCTTCGCGATCGCGCAGGTCGACAAAAATCACGCCGCCATGGTCACGCCTGCGGTTGACCCAGCCGCACAGGGAAACAGTTTGACCCATCAGGGCTTCGGTCACCAGACCGCAATAGTTGGAACGCATTTGGGAGGACATAAATAGGGTTTGAAAATTATTTGGGCTTGTGGGCGGCCGCACTGCCTGGCACCACAACACCCATGGAAATCACGTAGGTCAGGGCTTCGTCAACGCTCATCTTGAGTTCGATACAGTCTTCACGCTTGAGCATCACAAAGTAGCCGCCTGTCGGGTTCGGCGTGGTCGGCACATAAACGCTCAAATAGTCGCCTGGCAGATGGTTGACAACGTCGCCACCAGGTGTGCCGGTTTGAAACCCAATCGTCCACACACCCGCGCGTGGCCATTGCACCAGCAAAGCCTTGCGAAAAGCGTTGCCGTTTTCTGAAAACAGCGTGTCAGACACCTGCTTGACACTGGAGTAAATCGAGCGAACGATGGGGATGCGATTGAGTAGCAAGTTCCACCAGCTGACCAGTTTTTTGCCGAAAAAATTGCTGGCAACCGCACCGATGAGCAGCACAATGGCCAACGCCAGCAACACGCCAAAACCAGGGATATGAACACCGATCAGCTTGTCAGGGTGCCAGTTGCCAGGCAGGATCTGCAGGGTTTGGTCGAGCGTGGCAATAAACCAGTTGAGCAGCCAGATCGTGATGCCCAGCGGCACCAGAACCAGCAAACCGGCGAGCAGCCATTTGCGGATTGCAGCCATCATGGCGTGGTCTTGGGCGCAGGATTGGGCGCAGGTGAAGGGCTTGCAGCCGGAGCAGACGAAACCGCAGGTGCAGTAGCTTCTGACTTGGCAGGCTTGTCGGTCGCATCAGCACCGCTGCTGACGGGCGCGACGGTTTTCTCGGTGCTGCCGGATTCGGCACCTTTGGCCTGATCCCCACCCCGGAAGTCCGTGACATACCAACCCGAACCCTTGAGCTGGAAACCGGCGGCGGTCAGCTGCTTTTTAAACGTGGCGGCGCCGCATTGCGGGCAGTCCGTCAGCGGCGCATCAGACATTTTTTGCAAAACATCTTTGCTATGTCCGCAGGATTCGCATTTGTAAGCGTAAATTGGCATGATTTTGGGGAGTTTTCAGTGGAAAGCGCCTCAGATCGCTCCAGGCGGCAAAGCCCGTGATTATAAACGGTCACCTAAAAAAGGCTGATCCTGAGGAGTACCTGCATGGCGATCAGGCCCAGCACAAAACCAGCGCCGCCATAAATAATGCCCTGGAGCAGCTTGTTGGTACGTTTTTGCTCGGCCAGCAGTTCCACCAGGCCGCGCTGATTGGCATCTGCCGGACGCTTGAGGTAGTCAGACAAAAGCCGCGGCAACAGCGGCAACAGCTTGGCGTAAGCTGGTGCTTCTGCCTTGAGCTGGGCCAGCAGCTTTTCAGGGCCGATTTGCTCCAGCATCCATTTTTCCAAAAATGGCTTGGCAGTGCTCCACAAATCGAGGTCGGGGTCCAGATCGCGGCCCAGGCCTTCGATGTTCAGCAGCGTTTTTTGCAGCAACACCAGCTGGGGCTGGATCTCGACATGAAAGCGGCGTGAGGTCTGAAACAGGCGCATCAGCACCAGGCCCAGCGATATTTCTTTCAGCGGCCTGTCAAAGTAAGGCTCGCAACAGGCGCGAATGGCGGACTCCAGCTCGTCGACCCGTGTGGTTGCGGGTACCCAGCCTGATTCAATGTGCAGCTCTGCCACGCGTTTGTAGTCGCGCCTGAAAAACGCGCTGAAATTTTGTGCCAGGTATTCCTTGTCAATCTCGGTGAGCGTGCCAACAATGCCGAAGTCCAGCGAGATATAACGGCCAAAAGTCTCGGGCTCCAGGCTGACCTGGATGTTGCCAGGGTGCATGTCGCCATGGAAAAACCCGTCACGAAACACCTGGGTAAAAAATATCGTCACGCCATCACGCGCGAGTTTTTTCATGTCGACACCGGCATCGCGCAGACGCTGGGTCTGGCTGATGGGCACGCCCTTCATGCGCTCCATCACCATCACGTCGGGCATGCAGTAGTCCCAGATCATCTCCGGGATCATCACCAGATCAAGACCGGCCATATTGCGCCGCAGTTGGGCAGCGCTTGCGGCTTCACGCACCAGGTCGAGTTCGTCGTGCAGATACTTGTCAAACTCACCCACCACCTCGCGCGGCTTGAGGCGCTTGCCGTCAGCGGACGCGCCCTCCACCCAGCCTGCCATCATGTGCATCAGCGCCAGGTCTTTTTCAATGGCCGGCAGCATGTTGGGGCGCAGTACCTTGACGGCGACTTCACGGCCATTGGGCAACACCGCAAAGTGAACCTGCGCAATCGATGCGCTGGCGATCGGCGTATGGTCGAAGCTGGCAAAGATTTTCTCCAGCGGGCGGCCAAATGCCTTTTCAATCCTGGCAATCGCCAAAGCGGAATCAAACGGCGGCACACGGTCTTGCAGGCGGGCCAATTCGTCAGCAATGTCAGGCGGCAACAGATCACGGCGGGTCGACATGACCTGGCCAAACTTGACGAAAATCGGCCCCAGGCTTTCCAGCGCTTCGCGCAATCGCTCGCCGCGCGGTGCCCGCAAATTGCGGCCTACCGACACCGCGCGGCGGATCAGCTTGATCCACGGCTTTTCAAAGCCCGACAAGACCAGTTCATCCAGACCAAACCGCAGCACCGTCCAGACAATAAAAATGCCCCTGAAAATACGGCTCATGAAGCAGCTTTCGCAGGGGTGTCGCCTGTCGGTTGAAAATGACTGCCGGGTGCCGTCACTAAAAACGATTTCACGGCCTGCCCCACACGCCTGGCAGCGTCAGCCATGGCATGGGCAGGTATGTCACCCACCACCCGTGACAAATCTTCTTCAAAATCCCAGCGAAGGTTTTCAGCCAGCCAGCCCAGCTCTGCCGCCAACTGAACATCGCCTTCAATTTTGACGGGGGGGGACTTGCCCGCCATCACTGACTGCATCAGCGCCATGGGCGAATCGACCGCTATCGCGATCAACAAATCAGGCTTGGCTGCAGGGGTGGCCTTGTCAAGCAGGCCAGCCGGCGTGATGAGCAGATCAAGCTCAAACAGGCCCCAGCGGATGTGAAGCACACTGCCCTTTTTGCGGGCCAGGCGATCCTGCGCCTCTTTTTCCTGCATCAGGACATGGTTTAAAAAAAGCACCAGCCGCTGCTGCGTCTCGCTGACCACCCATACGGGTGGCTGAAAACGGGTAGCGATGGACTCCAGAAAAGAAAAAGGGAACGTGTTACTCATACGTTCCCGATTTTGACTCAGATTAGAAAACTTGCCGCGTTGATCCACTCAATTTGAAGGTCATGATCCCATCAAGCAGGGGCCGCAGAACCGGCTCTGCCGGGCTGCAGGCGCAGCGGCCCCCTCGGGGGGCAGGAAGCTACACGGCGTGAGCGACCGTGGGGGCTCACTGAAGCGCTTGTACGCCAGCCACCAGCCAGCCACCACTGCCATCTCGCGGCTTGGTCATGTTCCACACCTCGCGGAACGGGCTGGCGCCTGCCGATGCATCTTCACGGATCATGCCCGAGAACTCGACGCTGGCCATGTAAACATCAGCCAGCTCTTCAATACCCAGCAGCTTGGCATCGAGCATTTGCACGTCGGTCTTGTTCACGCCCACGCCGGTGTGTGATTCGCGCTCGGCCAACTGAGTTTTGATTTCGCCCAGCATGTCGTCCGTCATCATGGCGCGCAGGTTGTTGATGTCTGAGCGGTCCCACGCGTCTTGCAGCGTCAGGAAGTTGGCTTTGCAGGCTGTCAAAAAGCCTTCCGCATCAAAACCGGCAGGCACACCCCAGGCCTGTGCGCCCGACAAACCCGAGCCAATCATGGAACCAGCGTTGGCGGCATTGCCGGTATCAAAGGCCGTGGCGTTGCGTTCCCAGGGGCGCGCGGACGAATCGTTACCCACATTTTCAGGGCTGTAGCTTCGGGGCGTGGCCACGTTGCCGGCGCCTTGCATCGCATACGGTGATTGCCCTTGGCTGGCACCACCACCTTTCATCTTGCGCATCACAAAGCCAATGACCAGCACAGCCACCAGTGCCAGTAACGCAAACATCATGATGTTGGCCATCGCGCCGCCCAGGCCAAGCGACGATGCCAGCCAGGCCAGGCCCAGGCCAGCAGCCAAACCACCGAGCATGGCGCCCCAAGGCTTTTTAGGTGCAGCGGCTGGCGCAGCGGCCGGTGGCGCCGCTGGCGTTGTCGGCTTGGCAGCCTCGCGCTGCGTCACGTTCGACGACTGCTTGCCGGCCGATTTACCGCCGCCCAAACGGGCCGCCTCAGCACTGGTTGTGGCAAAGCCGACGCCCAGCGCCATCACAGCAGAAAGAACAATAGACCAGATTTTCATAACGTCTCCTTTATACAAAACACCGATATGCAAATGAAAAACAAAAATTCAACACTTGATTCCAACATGCAATGCCACCACCCCGCCAGAAAGGTTGTGATAGTCCACATGACCAAAGCCGCCTTTGAGCATCATGGCTTTTAGCGTGTCCTGGTCGGGATGCATGCGAATGGACTCGGCCAGGTACCGATAGCTGGCATCGTCGTTGGCCACCAGCTTGCCCAGTTTGGGCAGCACCTTGAACGAATACCAGTCGTAGATTTTCGTCAGGGGCTTGGCCACCTTCGAAAACTCCAACACCAAAAGCTTGCCGCCGGGTTTGAGCACGCGGTTCATTTCCAGCAAAGCCGCGTCCTTGTGCGTCATGTTGCGCAGCCCGAAGGCGACAGTCACCAGGTCAAAGTAAGCATCGGGGAAGGGCAAATGCTCGGCATCACAGGCCAGGGTGGGCAAGATCACGCCGGCGTCGAGCAAACGGTTACGGCCCTCACGCAGCATGGCCTCATTGATGTCGGTGTGTACCACTTGCCCAGTGGACCCCACCTTGGGGGCTAATGACAGCGCCAGGTCACCCGTGCCGCCAGCAATATCGAGCACGCGCTGGCCTTCCTTGACGTTGGCGACCAGCACGGTATAGGCCTTCCAGGCCCGGTGCATGCCGACCGACATCAGATCATTCATCACGTCGTATTTGGACGCGACCGAGTCAAACACGCCGCGCACGGCTTTCGCCTTGTCTTTTTCGTCGACGGATTGGAAACCGAAATGGGTTGTTGTCATCCCCTCAATGCTAGAGCGCGCGCGAGGAAATACAGGGCTACAACCCTAGTCGCATACGGGGCTTTGCAGTGTTTGTTGCCTTTTATGTTGCAAAAACAACACTGGCAGGCATCGAACCGTCAGTGGCTGCTGCAACTGTGGCCGCCCGCCGCCACCATGGGGGCATCACGCGACATGCCTGCAGCTTCCAATCGACGGTTGTAATCGCTCCATAACTGGGCCTGGTTGGCGCCCAGGTGGTACAGGTATTCCCATGAAAATATGCCGCTTTCGTGACCGTCCGAAAACACGGGCTTGACCGCGTAATTGCCAATCGGCTCGAGCGCCGGCATGCCAACCTCACGCTTGCCGGTTTGCAGTACTTCCTGGCCCGGGCCATGGCCCTGCACCTCCGCTGACGGTGAATACACGCGCATCAGCTCAAACGGAATGCTGAACGCCGCACCGTCTGAAAAAACCACTTCCAGCAAACGTGATGTGCCATGCACTGTGAGTGCCGTCGGGGTGGGTGAATCTGCTTGGAGGCCGGCCATGTTGTGTTGCTTTCTGAAGCGTCAGGAGGCCAGCGTTTTAGCCAGCAAATGGTTAATCTGAGCACATTGCGAGGCAAGTTGTGCCAGGTTTTCAGGGTTCTTGGGACGCTGCGCAGCAGCCCATACCGGCCCCGGAAAGTGGCTGTCCCAGTCAAAGCGGGCCATCACATGCCAGTGCACATGCGGCACGGCATTGCCCAAGGAGGCCAGATTGATTTTGCTCGGCTGCAATTGTTCGCGCAGGGTTTTTTCGACCGACACCACAGCATGCATGCAGGTGAGGCGTTCTTCGTGGGCCAGATCAGAAAACTCAGCCACGTGGGCATTCCAAACCACCCGGTAAAAAGCCGGAAAGCCTTCTTCTTGGGCCTGAATCACACGAAACTGATCGTTTTTGAAAATCAGCAGGCCGCCGTCTGCTTCACACAGTGGGCAGCCTGCTTGTGTCATACCAAGACTCTTTCAATACCACCGTGGTTGGCTGAATCCACATAGGTCTGCAACCAGTCTTTGCCCAGTATCTGGTTGGCCATTTCAACCACGATGTAGTCGGCTTGAAGCAAGCCATTTTTCATGTCGTCCTGGTAGCGTGACAGGCCTTGCAGGCAGCTTGGGCAACTGGTCAAAATCTTGACGTTCTCCTGGTCTGCAACGGCACCCGAAGCTCTCAGCGCAGCCTCGCCCTTTTGCAGTTCTTCTTCTTTTCTGAAGCGTACCTGGGTTGAAATGTCAGGCCGAGTCACACCCAGCGTGCCGGATTCACCGCAGCAGCGCTCGTTTTTCAAGACGTTGTCGCCCAGCAGTGCCTTGACGGTTTTCATCGGCTCTTGCAGCTTCATCGGGCTGTGGCAGGGGTCATGAAACAAGTACCCTTTCCCAGCACCGTTTTCAGGCCGCAGCGTGATACCTTTTTCAAGCAGATATTCGTGAATGTCAATGATTCTGCTGCCAGGGAAAATTTTGTCAAACTCATAGCCCTGCAACTGGTCGTAGCAAGTACCGCAGCTCACCACCACGGTTTTGATGTCCAGGTAGTTCAGCGTATTGGCCACACGGTGAAACAGCACCCGGTTGTCAGTGATGATTTTGTCGGCCTTGTCAAACTGGCCGCTGCCTTTTTGCGGATAACCGCAGCACAAATAGCCCGGCGGCAACACGGTTTGCACGCCCGCATGCCAGAGCATGGCCTGCGTGGCCAAACCGACCTGGCTAAAGAGGCGCTCAGAGCCGCAACCAGGAAAGTAAAACACTGCTTCCGTATCGGCCGTGGTGGCTTTTGGGTTGCGAATGATGGGCACGTAGTCTTTGTCTTCAATGTCGAGCAAAGCGCGCGCGGTTTTCTTGGGCAGACCGCCCGGCATTTTTTTATTGATGAAGTGAATCACCTGCTCTTTGATCGGCGCCGCACCCTTTGTTGCTGGGGGGTTTTCAGTTTGCTTGCGCGCCAGCCGCTGGAACAGCTTGTTGGCCAGGCGCTGGGCTTTGAAACCCACATCGACCATCGCGCTGCGCATGAACTTGATGGTTTGCGGGTTCGTTGCATTCAAAAACACCATCGCCGCGGCATTGCCGGGGCGGAAGGTTTTTTGGCCCATTTTGCGCAGCAGGTTGCGCATGTTCATCGAGACTTCACCAAAGTCAATATCGACGGGGCAAGGGCTCAAACACTTGTGGCAAACCGTGCAATGGTCGGCCACGTCTTCAAACTCTTGCCAGTGCTTGATGCTCACGCCGCGCCGGGTCTGCTCTTCGTACAAAAACGCTTCGACCAGCAGCGATGTCGCCAAAATCTTGTTACGCGGGCTGTACAGCAGGTTGGCACGCGGCACGTGGGTGGCGCACACTGGCTTGCATTTGCCGCAACGCAGGCAGTCTTTGACGCTGTCGGCAATCGCGCCAATATCGGACTGCTGCATGATCAATGACTCATGCCCCATGAGGCCAAAACTGGGTGTGTAGGCGTTGGTCAAATCCGCCAGAAGCGGCTCCTGCAGGCCGTTTTTACCTGTGCCTTTGGTCTCCAGACCAGCGGGTACGTTCGTTTTCAGCTCCGGATTTCGTAGCAGCTTGCCTTTGTTGAAACGTCCCTCAGGATCCACTTTGGCCTTGTAGTCAGCAAACGGCTTGAGCTCAGCGTCGGTCAAAAATTCCAGCTTGGTGATGCCAATACCGTGCTCGCCAGAAATCACACCGTCGAGCGACCGCGCCAGCACCATGATGCGTTCGACCGCATGGCGTGCCGTTTGCAGCATCTCGTAATCGTCGCTGTTGACGGGCAGGTTGGTGTGCACGTTGCCGTCGCCTGCATGCATGTGCAGCGCAGCCCACACGCGGCCCTTGAGCACGCGTTTGTGAATCGCCACGCACTCGGTAAAGATCGGCAAAAACGCACCACCCGTGAAAATAGCTTGCAGCGGTGCCTTGAGCTGCAACTTCCAGCTGGCGCGCAGGGTGTGGTCTTGCAATTCAGGAAACAAGGCATCGACATTTTGCAGCCAACCGGCCCATACGCCACGCGCCTCAGCCACCAAGGCAAGTGCCTGTGCAACCCGGTCTTCCAGCATGTCAGGCGAAGGCACATCGCTCGCATCCTCTGCTTTTCCCAAGGGCAAATTGCCTTTGCTTAAAAAAGTCTCCAGCGCGTCGCACAGCTTGATTTTGTTAGCCAGGCTCAGCTCAATGTTGATGCGCTCGATGCCGTCGGTGTACTCGGCCATGCGCGGTAACGGGATCACCACGTCTTCGTTGATTTTGAAGGCATTGGTGTGGCGCGAAATCGCGGCGGTTTTTTTGCGGTCCAGCCAGAACTTCTTGCGTGCTTCCGGACTGATGGCAATAAAGCCTTCACCGCTGCGCGAGTTGGCGATACGCACGACTTCACTGGTGGCACGGGCCACTGCGTCAGCATCATCGCCAGCTATGTCGCCAATCAACACCATCTTGGGCAAGCCGCCGCGCTTGGATTTGGTAGCGTAGCCCACGGCACGCAGGTAGCGGTCGTCCAGGTGCTCCAGCCCTGCCAGCAAGACGGGTGAGCCGGCAGCCTGGCTACGCCTTTGCTCGGCAAACATGAAATCTTTGATCTCGACAATGCTGGGCACTGCGTCTTTGGCGTTGCCAAAAAACTCCATGCAGACGGTGCGGGTGTGTACCGGCATGCGATGCACGATCCAGCGGGCACTGGTGATCAGCCCGTCGCAGCCTTCTTTTTGAATGCCGGGCAGGCCACTCAAAAACTTGTCGGTCACGTCTTTGCCGAGGCCTTCTTTGCGAAAGCTTTTGCCGGGAATGTCCAGCCGCTCTTGCCGAACAAATGTTTTGCCGTCAGCTTCAAAATACTTCAGCTCAAAGCTGGCAAGCTCGGCATCGTGAATCTTGCCGAGGTTGTGGTTGACCCGAGTGACTTCAAGCCACTGCGAATCAGGCGTGACCATGC
This sequence comes from Comamonadaceae bacterium, assembly GCA_947478725.1. Classification (GTDB taxonomy): domain Bacteria; phylum Pseudomonadota; class Gammaproteobacteria; order Burkholderiales; family Burkholderiaceae_C; genus Polaromonas. Next base: position 54,783 of record CANJWZ010000005.1, on the reverse strand, counting down.
GCCAGCTGGCCAGGTTGTCCAGCGCCGTGCCCCACAGCACCGCTTTTTTGCCACCTGCATTCATGGCGATGTTGCCGCCAATGCAAGATGCCTCGGCCGAGGTGGGGTCTACCGCGAACACATAACCGCCCCGGTCAGCCGCATCGGCCACGCGCTGCGTGACGACACCCGCTTCGGTCCACACGGTGGCTACAGGCTGGTCCAAGCCCGGCAGCATGACCATTTCGACCTCGGTCATGGCTTCGAGTTTTTCGGTGTTAATGACGGCTGATTTCCAGGTCAGGGGAATCGCGCCGCCGGTGTAACCGGTGCCGCCACCGCGCGGGACGATGGTCAGCCCCAGGTCGATGCAACCTTTGACCAAGCCCGCCATTTCGACTTCGGTGTCGGGCGTGAGCACCACAAACGGGTATTCGACCCGCCAGTCGGTCGCGTCTGTCACGTGAGACACACGCGACAAGCCGTCGAACTTGATGTTGTCCTTCTGCGTTAACTTGCCTAGTTTGCGACTGGCCAGGCGACGCAGGTCATAGATTTCTTCAAACGAGCTAGCAAAACGGGTGACCGCATCGCGCGCGGCTTCAAGCAGCTCGCCCACCACGGCGTCACGCTGAGGGTCAACGCGCGGCGTACGACGTTTTTCAACCTCACCCAGGCGATGCTGCAAGGCGTCTACCAGCAGCTTGCGGCGCTTGGGATTGTCCAGCATGTCGTCTTGCAAATAAGGGTTGCGCTGCACCACCCACACATCGCCCAGCACCTCGTAAAGCATGCGGGCCGACCGGCCGGTCTGGCGCTCGCCACGCAGCTGGTTGAGCAGTTCCCAGGCGCGCTCCCCCAGCAAGCGGATGACCACCTCACGGTCAGAAAATGACGTGTAGTTGTACGGAATTTCGCGGATGCGGTCTTCCTGCGTCTTTGCGTCTAGCGCAAGAACGTTCAGTTCTTCAAGTGAGGTGGGTGCGTTCATCGTATGAATTCAGTGACTTTGGGGCCGATACCCCAGGCAACTCGGAATGTTAACGCAGGGGAGCGGCTTGTTGCAGCGGCGCGTCAGATGCCCTCATGGGAGCTGTCGCTTGAGTACGCTTGGGTTTGAAGCTGAAATGATGACCACAGAAACAACTTTTTCTGCTGATGCGCATTTATAGTGACAAAGTCTGAATGTGCTGGCGTTAGCACCGAGTGCACCGGCCACCCCGACAACCAACATGGATTGGCCTGCTTTGCAGCCTGTATCGCCGCGGTGATGGTCAACGTGGGGACGATGCCGGTGACCCGATGTAGCCACCAACAAGCGTAGGATTTGATGAATCATTGGTATTTCCCGCCATGGATAGCGCACCGCGGCGCCGGCCAGTTAGCCCCAGAAAACACACTGGCCGCCTTCAGGCTGGGCGCCAGCTATGGTTACCGCATGTTTGAATGCGATGTGAAACTGAGCCGCGACGGGGTGCCTTTTTTACTGCATGACGACACACTGGACCGGACCACCAACAATCAGGGCATCGCCGGCCAGCAGACCTGGCAAGCCTTGGCGCAACTCGATGCAGGCCACTGGCATTCAGCCCCCTACAAAGGTGAGCCTATCCCCAGCCTGGAAGCCATTGCGCGGTATTGCATCAGCAACGGCTTTGACCTGAACATTGAAATCAAACCCACGACCGGCACGGACGAGCGCACGGGCGCAGTGGTGGCAGAGCACGCGGCGCGGCTCTGGCAACACGAATCACGCAAGCCACTTTTGTCGTCCTTCAAACCCGATGCCCTGCAAGCAGCTCTTGATATGGCACCCGAGCTGCCGCGCGGCCTCCTGCTGAACGTTCTGTGGACGGGCTGGCTGGAAACGGCTTTGATGCTGGGCTGCGTCGCCATCATTGGCAACCACAAGCTGTGGGACACCTCCAGCGTCACCCAAGCCAAAAGCGCAGGTTTCAAAGTGTTGGGCTACACCGTCAACGACGAAGCCGATGTGCAGCGGCTGTTGGCCCTGGGGATCGACGGCATCGTCACCGACCGGGTGGAATTTTTCAAACCCTGATCGTCAAAAAGACAAGGTCTTTCTGGGTTTCGATCATGCGCACGGCAGGAGCGGCTCGGTGCTGCTGGCGCCTGCAGGGACTCAAATGGCCGCGCCAGCAGGCCCGGTTGCGTTGGGTCATGTGCGTTATTGGCTGACCAAGGGCTATGCAGTCGCCGCACCGGTGCGGCCAGCCTTTGGGGACACAGGAGGCCACCAGTTACTGCTGCGGGCTGGCAAGTTATGGAGCGAGCCGCTCAATGCCTGGCTGCGCAAGAACGGGTTTTGACAAGCTGGCTCAAACTCGCCAGCCCCGCCATAACACCCACTGGCAGACGGCCGATGCCAGCACCATGGCCGCGTAGGTGGCCATCTTGCCATCGTTGCCCAAAAGCACCAGACCAGCAGCCAGCACCAGCACATTCACTATAAAAATAATAGCTGCTTGTGCATATACTGATTGGCCCAGAGGCTTTTTTGATCCCAAAAATCGGCTGAAAAAGCGGCTCAACAGCATCAAAAGCAGTGCCGTACCAGCGGCGGGAGCCAAGAAATTAAGAACGTGATCCAGCAGCAAATAGGCGGTCATGGGTGTTTTATGGGGAGTTTCACGGGGCAGGCCAACAATGCCTCACTTCAATTTTATAATCCGATCATGTCTGTCTGGGCCCTGGGGCTAAACCATAACACTGCACCGCTGGATTTGCGCGGGCGTTTTGCGTTCTCCATTGAGCAGATGGCGCCTACCCTCAAGGGCTTGCGCGAGTCCCATGCCAGGCACCCGGAAGCCACCATCTTGTCGACCTGCAACCGGACCGAGGTGTATTGCGCCAGCGATGCGCCAGCGCTGGAGCACACGCTGGCCTGGCTCGCAAGCAGCGGGGGGGTGTCGCCCGATTTACTGCGTGCCCACACCTACACCCTGCAAGGTGACCAGGCGGCGCGCCATGTGTTTCGCGTGGCCAGCGGGCTGGACTCGATGGTGCTGGGCGAGCCCCAAATTCTGGGCCAGATGAAAGACGCGGTGCGCGCAGCTGAAGGCGCAGGCGCAATGGGCAGCACACTGCACCAGTTGTTTCAGCGTACCTTTGCGGTCGCCAAAGAGGTGCGCAGCTCGACCGAGATTGGCGCGCACAGCATCAGCATGGCGGCGGCCAGCGTGCGGCTGGCGGGTCAGTTGTTTGAAGATCTGGCCAAGATCAAAATTTTGTTTGTAGGCGCGGGCGAGATGATTGACCTGGCCGCCACCCATTTCGCAGCCAAAAACCCGGCACTGATGGTGATTGCCAACCGCACCATGGAACGCGGTGAATCGCTTGCGCAAAAATTTGGCGCACAAACCATGCCGCTGGCTGATTTGCCGATGCGTTTGCACGAGTTTGATGCGGTCATCAGCTGCACCGCCAGCGTACTGCCCATCATTGGCCTGGGCGCTGTTGAGCGGGCCGTCAAGCTGCGCAAACGCCGGCCAATTTTCATGATTGACCTGGCTGTGCCGCGCGACATTGAGCCTGAGGTCAAGGCCCTGCCCGATATCTATCTGTACACCGTTGATGACCTGGCCCAGGTGGTGCAAACCGGCCGGGACAGCCGCCAGGCGGCGGTGGCCGAGGCTGAAGTCATCATTGACGCAGGCGTTCAAAACTTCATGCACTGGCTGAACCAGCGCGGTACCGTCCCCTTGATTCAGCAGCTCCATGCCCAGGCTGACGAATGGCGGGCACTGGAAATCACCAGAGCCAAAAAGCTGCTGGCCAAGGGTGAGTCGATTGACAGTGTGCTGGAAGCCCTGGCACGCGGCATGAGCCAAAAAATGCTGCACGGCACACTGGCCGAGCTGCATACCGGTGATTCAGAGCGCCGTGAGGCGACAGCGCAAACCGTGTCAAAACTGTTTTTGCGTGGCCAAGCCAGGTCCAAAACCGACGACGCAGAGCGTTAGCTCCGGCGTTCAGTCGCGCCTGCCTTACCCCACCCATCCCCTGCCCCCTGCCTGTCAACAACGGTACAGGGCGATATTGAGATTTCGCACATGAAGCCCTTTTTAAGACAAACCCTGGAACGCCAGTTGCTCCGGCTGCATGAGCTGGACGCCCTGCTGTCGGCCAGTGACGTTGTCAGCAACATGGAGCGCTTTCGCGCCCTGAGCCGCGAGCATTCTGAAGTCAGTGTGGTGGCGGAGCAATTCCGCAAGCTCACCTCACGCGAGGCAGACCTGGCCAGCGCTCTGGAGTTGCTGGCAGCCAGCAAGGGCGATACGGACATGACGGCCATGGCCGAAGAAGAAATTGAAGCGGCCAAAGCCGACATCACCCAGATTGACGATGCGCTGCAGCTGATGCTGATCCCCAAAGACCCGGACGACGTGCGGCCCGCTTTTGTCGAGATTCGCGCAGGCACGGGAGGCGATGAATCGGCCCTGTTTGCGGCAGATTTGTTTCGGCTATACACCCGCTTTGCCGAGCGCAGCGGCTGGCGCACCGAAATCATCAGCGAATCGAGCAGCGAGCTGGGCGGCTACAAGGAGGTGGTGCTGCGAATTGAAGGGACACCCGACGCGCAAGGTGTGGGCGTATACGGCAAGCTGCGCTTTGAGTCGGGTGGCCACCGGGTGCAGCGGGTGCCCGCCACAGAGACACAAGGCCGCATTCACACCAGCGCCTGCACCGTGGCCGTGCTGCCCGAGCCGGACGAACTGGAGGCGATCAAAATCAACCCGTCTGACCTGCGCATTGACACCTACCGGGCCAGCGGCGCGGGCGGCCAGCACATCAACAAGACCGACTCGGCGGTGCGAATTACCCACCTGCCGACCGGCATCGTGGCCGAATGCCAGGACGGCCGCAGCCAGCATGGCAACAAGGCACAGGCGCTGAAAGTGCTGACCGCACGGATTCATGAAAAAGACCGCTCAGAACGAGCCGCCGTGGACGCCGCCATGCGCAAAGGCCTGGTGGGCACGGGTGACCGTAGCGACCGAATCAGGACCTACAACTTCCCACAGGGCCGCCTGACCGATCACCGCATCAACCTGACGCTGTACAAGTTGCTGACCATCATGGAAGGTGACCTGGACGACGTGGTAACCGCCCTGCAAGTGGCGCGCGGTGCGGAGCAGCTGGCTGAACTAGAAGCCACGTCGCAAGGTTGAACAGCATCAAAATGCGCCTGAAAATGTCTTTTTTACCCATTAAATTGGCCTCGAGACCAATCAATGCGGCGGCGAGAAGCTCCTGTTTTTATAGCACTTATCAGGCCTGCGTTTGACTCCCATCGCCGTCAGTCAGGCCCTCGCAGACGCCCAGACCTTGGGCCTGGACAGGCTGGACGCCCAGTTGCTGCTGCTGCACGCCCTGGGCAAGCCCGATAACGAACGCGCCTGGCTGCTGGCCCATGACGTTGATGCACTGGCAGAGGCAGCCGCTGAAGCTTTTCGCCATGTCAGTCGGCGCCGGGCAGTTGGTGAGCCGCTGGCCTATATCGTCGGCTACAAAGATTTTTTTGGTCTGCGCTTGAATGTGGATGCGCGCGTGCTGGTGCCCCGGCCCGACACTGAAACGCTGGTGCAATGGGTATTGGATGTCACGCAAGGCATCATGTCGCCCGATATTCTGGACCTGGGCACAGGCAGCGGAGCGGTGGGAATTGCCATTGCGCACCATGTGAAGTGCCGGGTGACTGCCACTGACTTCAGCACAGACGCCCTGGCCGTTGCGTCACAAAACGCCGCGCAACTGGGGGTGGATGTGCAATTCATCCATAGCAACTGGTTCGAAAAAGTCAGTGGTCACTACCAGGTTATCGCCAGCAATCCGCCTTATATCGCCCACGCCGATCCCCATCTGGCGGCATTGACGCATGAGCCTTTGAATGCCCTGGTGGCAGGGCAAGATGGCTTGGAAGACATCCGGCAAATCGTCAAGCACGCGCCCGAGCGCTTACTGCCTGGCGGATGGCTGCTGCTGGAACACGGTCACGACCAGGCCGCTGCCGTGCGGGGCCTGCTGGCCAGCCGCGGCTTTGCAAAGGTACAAAGCCGCATGGACTTGGCGGGAATTGCGCGATGTTCTGGCGGACAATGGGATAATTGAAGGTTGAAGGACAGATTGTTAAAAGGACAAAACCATGGATGAAACCCAAGCCCGTATCGACCAGATCGTTAAATCCAGCGACGTGGTGCTGTTTATGAAAGGCAATGCCAACTTTCCGCAGTGCGGTTTTTCGGGCAAGGCGATTGCGGTTCTGAAGGCCTGCGGTGTGCCAAAACCTGTGACCGTCAACGTGCTGGAAGACGGCGAAATCCGTCAGGGCATCAAGGAATACAGCAACTGGCCGACGATTCCGCAGTTGTATGTCAAAGGCGAGTTTGTGGGCGGCTCGGACATCATGATTGAAATGTATGAAAACGGCGAGTTGCAGCAAATGCTGGGCGCACCGGCAGCCTGAAACAACTGATAGAGGCTACTTTGTGTAGCCGGTGCAAGCCCCGGCGTCTACGCCGTCCTTGCATTCTCGCTTCAGGCGGGTGCTGCGTTCTTTTTTGGTTTCTTGTGAGCCAGCCATGAACTTTGTTTTGGCTCCAGCCTTGGGCTTTTTGCTCTTCTTCTTGGTGGTTTTGATGGGTGGATTCAACACCTCAGGCGCTTGCGCTTGAGCAGCAGTCGCCCATAAAAAAACAGACACGGCCAGGATCCACAAAATTTTGTTGAGCATCATGCGTTTCTTCCTCCGTTATTGAAGTTTCGGATCGCCATAGTTTTCATCTTCTGGCGGGGCTTCTGTCGGCACACGAAACCCTTCACTGGCCCAGGCACCAAAGTCGTGGTTTTTACAACGCTCGCTGCAAAATGGCCTGAAGGGGTTGCCGGGTGCATACAGCGCGTCGCCCTGGCACGCCGGGCACACCACGATTTTGGGTTTGAACGAATCAACAGCCATGCCCGCAGCCTCCAACCTGCTTCAGGAGCAAAGTGTCAATTCAAACGATGCATCCACACCGGCCGCATGCAAGCGATCATCACTGCCGTGATTCATCAGCCGCACCGACACGATCAACCGGTTGCCACTGATCTCCGGAATCAGGCCGGGTGCCGGGTCAATGCGCAGGCGGAGCAACTGAAACGTGCGGCCTTGAGGCAGGTTTTGCTGGTACACACCGTCGGGCGCGGTCACCATTTGCGGTGCACCAGAGTCACGTAGCAACTGCAGCAAAAGGCGAACCGCCTCAGCCAAGGGCAGCAGCGTGGCGATCCAGCGCTGGAGGTCGTGCTGGCGCGTGCTGGCGGGCCGGTGCTGCCAGGCATAGTAGGCCGGCAAGTCAAACTCACAGGTGCCGCCGGGTATGCCCACCCGGCTTCTGATGCTCATCAACCAGTCGTTTTCTGTCAGCGACTGGCCCGCCTTGCCAGCCACCGCATTCAGGTTTGAAAAGCAGGCATCGAGCTGGCCGGTCACCTCGTCCAGCACACCCTCGGCGATGGCAGGGTTGCCGCGATAGCCGTTCAGAATATGTTTTTGCTTCTCCAGATCTTTGAGTACGTCGGTTTTCAACTCGGCTCTGGCAGCAACATCCATCACCTCAAAGATCGTGGTGATGGCGTAGTGGTGGTCCAGTGGCTGCTCACGCACCGCCAGCTGGCTCAATCGGCGAAACAGCTGCTCAAGCCGCAAATAGGTGCGTATGCGTTCGTTGAAAGGGTATTCGTAAAGGATCACGGCGAGGTTTTTATCAGTGAAAGCACTGTATGCAATCACGAATCATAGCGTGATGCGATCTGCCATTTTTTTAACCTGATCAACCAGATGGGTCAGATCCAGACCATCGTTGTAGATCACCCAGTCCGCGGCCGCGCGGCGCTGGGCACGGCTGGCCTGTTGGGCGATGACTTTTTCCACGGCGTCGCGTGTCCAGCCTTTGCTGTTGCCATGTTCGGTACTTTCACGCGTCATGACGCGGCTGATTTGTGTAGCCTCTTCGCAATCAACGACCAGCACCTTGTCGAGCTGCTGTCGCCAGCGGGTGGACTCGACCAGCAGGGGAATGTCAAACACCACCCAGGCGACGCCCGTTTGACGCGCGAGTTCGACCTGGCGGGTTGACTCCTGATGGACCAGAGGGTGGATGATGGCTTCCAGTTGCCTTTTGACAGCCGGGTCATCAAAGACACGTTGGCGCATGACATCGCGGTTCATGGCACCGTTTGCGTTGATGGCATCCGGGCCAAATTGCGCTGCGATGGCAGCAATAGCCGCACCGCCTGGCGCTGTTGTTGCGCGTGATATGGCATCCGCATCAATCAGTGCTGCACCATGGTCCGTCAGCATGCGCGCGACGGTACTTTTGCCGCTGCCAATACCGCCTGTCAAGCCCAGGCGAAGCATCTACAGGCCCACCGCGCGAAGAATAGCCTGGGGCCCAAAGAACATGGCGGTAAAACCTGCGCCCGCCAAAAAAGGACCGAAAGGTACGTAGCCGCCTTCGCGCAGGCCGCTTGAAAACTTCATCGCCATGCCGACAACAGCACCGATCAACGAAGCCATCAAGATGATCGGTACCAACGCAGACCAGCCAAACCAGGCACCCAGCGCAGCAAATAATTTGAAGTCGCCGTAGCCCATGCCTTCCTTTCCTGTGACCAGCTTGAAGGCCCAGTACACCAGCCAAAGTGACAGGTAGCCCGCCACAACACCCCATAAAGCATCGGGCAAGCCGACTGCCGGGTTGAACTGCAAAGCTGCAAACACCAGCCCGGCCCACAGCAGCGGCAGTGTGATGTTGTCTGGGAGCAGTGTGGTGTCCCAGTCAATCACGGCAAGAGCAAGCAAAGCTGCCGAGAAACCACACCAGGCCAGAGTCGTTGGCGTGTTGCCCCAGCGCCAGGCACAAAAAGCGAACAGCAGGCCTGTGATGAGCTCAGTGACGGGATAACGAACGCCAAAAGGCGTGCCACAAACCGAGCATTTACCGCGCAAAAAAACATAGCTGAGCAACGGAATGTTTTCGTACCAGGCGATCAGGTGGCCACAGCTGGAGCAGCGTGATCGGGGCGACGTCAAACTGAGTTTTTCTGTCGCAGGGGTGTCTGCCGCCGGTTTGTGCACCTGGCCTGACAGCTCGGCAAATTCGGCATATTCGGCAGCCCATTGCTGCTCCATCATTTTGGGCAGGCGGTAAATCACCACATTCAAAAAGCTGCCGACCAGCAGGCCCAACAAACCCGTCAAGGCAACCAACGCGCAAGGAGGCAAAGCATCGAGCATCAAACGACTTGGCCCAGTTTGAAAATGGGCAGATACATGGCCACCACGATACCGCCAATCAGACCACCCAAAAATACGATGATGATGGGCTCCATCAAGCTGGACAAACCCGCCACCATTTCATCGACTTCAGCTTCGTAAAAATCAGCCGCCTTGCCCAGCATGTGGTCGACCGAGCCGGACTCTTCGCCGATCGCACACATTTGCAGGACCATGGAGGGAAACAGGTTGACGTTGGTCATGGCGGCCGTCAGGCTGGTGCCAGTAGAGACCTCCTGCTGGATTTTTTCAGTCGCGTCCGCATATAAGGAATTGCCTGATGCGCCGCCGACGGATTCCAGCGCCTCGACCAAAGGCACGCCTGCAGCAAACATGGTGGACAGGGTTCGTGTCCAGCGGGCAATGCAGGACTTTTCGATCAACACGCCAAATACCGGGACTTTCAGCAAGGCTCTGTCCATGAAACGCTGGACTTTTTCATTGCGCTGCCAGGCCTGAAAAAAGAAGTACAAGCCGCCTCCGATGCCACCAAAAATCAGCCACCAGTAAGCAACAAAAAATTCGCTGATGGCAATCACAAAAAGCGTAGGCGTAGGCAGGTCGGCTCCGAACGATGAAAACACGCTCTTGAATGCTGGAATCACAAAAATCATGATCACTGCCACCACCACAAAAGCCACAACCACCACCGAGATGGGGTACATCAACGCAGATTTTATTTTGGACTTGATCGCCTCGGTTTTTTCCATGTAAACGGCAAGGCGGTCCAGCAAAGCTTCCAAAATACCCGCGGTCTCACCCGCCTCAACCAAGTTGCAATACAAGGCACTGAAGTACAGAGGGTATTTGCGAAAAGCAGCGCTCAGGGATGTCCCCGTCTCTACGTCCGCGCGCACATCGTTGAGTAATTTGGTCACACTTGCGTTGGCATTGCCACGGCCGACGATGTCAAACGACTGGAGCAGCGGCACGCCGGCCTTCATCATGGTGGCGAGCTGACGGGTAAAGATAGCGATATCTTTGGGCTTGATGGACTTGCCCGATCGCATGCGGCGCTTTTTAATCTTGGTCGGAAGTACGCCTTGGCGCCGTAACGCGGATTTGACCTGGTTTTCACCCGCAGCGCGAATTTCGCCCTTGACTTGTTTGCCGCCCCGGTCCTTGCCCTCCCACTCAAACACGAATTCATTTATACCTTTGGATGCAATTGCCATGGCGCTTTCTCGTTTTAAAGGTACGGTTGCAATGACAGGGAATCGAACATGACATCAGACATTTGTGCAGCCCAGCACCTCTTCGAGCGATGTCATGCCAAGTTTAACTTTGTAAAGGCCAGACTGACGCAGGCTGTTGACGCCTTCGCGTTGAGCCTGCTCGGCAATTTCCAAAGCAGTACCGTCGCGCAAAATAATCCGCTGAATTTCTTCGGTGATCGGCATCACCTGATAAATACCTACCCGACCTTTGTAACCGTTGGTGCACAGGGCGCAACCCACCGGGCGGTACGGCGTCCAGCTGCCGTCAATGTCGTCTTCTTTGAAACCTGCATCGATCAACGTTTCACGCGGAATGTCCGTTGGTTTTTTGCAGTTGGGGCAAAGGCGTCTGGCCAGACGCTGGGCGGTGATCAAAATCACGCTGGACGCGATGTTGAACGGCGCAATGCCCATGTTGCGCATGCGGGTCAGCGTCGTTGGTGCGTCATTGGTGTGCAGCGTTGACAGAACCAAGTGGCCGGTTTGCGCCGCTTTGATGGAGATATCGGCCGTTTCAAGATCACGGATCTCACCGACCATGATGATGTCTGGATCCTGCCGTAAAAAGGCCTTGAGCGCGACTGGAAAGGTCATGCCGGCCTTGTCATTCATACTGACCTGGTTTACACCTGGCAAGGTGATCTCGGCTGGGTCTTCAGCAGTGGCGATGTTGATGCCTGGTTTGTTCAAAATATTCAGGCAGGTGTACAACGAAACGGTTTTGCCTGAGCCGGTGGGTCCAGTCACCAGCACCATGCCGTAAGGCCTGCCGATAGCCGCCAGCAAGCGTTCTTTTTCCGCAGGCTCGTATCCGAGCGCGTCAATGCCCAGCTTGGCACTGCTCGGGTCAAGAATACGGATCACGATTTTTTCACCGAACATGGTGGGCAGCGTGCTGACGCGAAAATCAATCACCCGATCTGGGCCGATTTTCAGCTTCATCTTGCCGTCCTGGGGCACGCGCTTTTCCGAAATATCGAGTTTTGAAATCACCTTGATACGGGCGGCAAGTTTTTCCTTGATAGCTGCTGGTGGTGAGGCGATCTCGCGCAATTCGCCATCGACCCGAAAGCGCACGCGGTAGCTGTGTTCAAAGGGCTCAAAGTGCAGGTCAGATGCCTTCATGTTGAAAGCGTCGAGCAGCATTTTTTGTAAAAACTTGACGACCGGTAAATCAACCTCCGACACTGCTGCGTCTGGAATCTCGATTTCCATCTCGGCGCTATTGTCATCAAACCCAAAATCAAAATCATCGGCAACGATTTTTTCCGTCGCCCTCCAGGCGGTCTTGGCGGGGGCTCCCACCAGTTTGGAGAGCTTGTCGTACTCTGCAATCACCCAGTCCACGCCCATTTGGGTCGAGAACTTGATTTTTTCAGCCGCTTCCTGGTCTGAGGGGTCAGCGGTGGCAACGACCAGGCGATTATTGCGCTTGCTCAGGACAACAATACGATAGGTCTGGCAAATTTTGGCATCCAGCAGGCCTTTGGGCAGCCGCTGGCTGTCAATCGCTTCGAGGTCGAGCAGGGGCGCCGAAAAAGCCGACGACATGGTGTGCGCCAGGTCGAAGGGTGAGACCACCCCGGAACCCGTCAGCTCCGCAATAAAACTGGTGCGCCCCGTCTTGGCTTTGCTGAAGATGTCTTCAGCGGCTTTTTGGCCCAGCTTTCCGGCCAGCACCAAGGCTCTGCCGAGGCCCGGCAAAGACATCTGAGCGGCATCACCGAGCGCGTTCAAAACAGCAACCATAGTCCCTCAAGTCCCACGCAAAGGCCAGATGATCGCGCACCGCTCTGCGTTTGTAAACCAAAATGTTACTGAGTGTATCAGGATATGGTTAGCGGACAAAAGCCGCCACTGCAGGGATAAATGCGGGGTGCCTATGGGCGCTTGCGACTAGAAACCAGCTGAAGCACCGCAGAGACCCCATACAAAACCACCAGGGTACCCATAAGGTCGCCGACCAGCATGGGCAACATGCCTTCCATGAAAGACGGATGCATCCCGCTCATATAAAAGTAAAAGTTTTGCAAAAGGGTATTGACCAAGGCACCGGTCAGCGCAAACTGCAGCACGTGACGAGCCTTCAGTCCCTCAAAGCGGGCGTTCAAACCCAGCCACTCGGTGCAAAAAGTCACAGCAAGCACAGGCGCGAGCGCCGATATCGTGGCGCCGAGCAACTCGTTGACCACCGGGCCGCCCGACCAGATAGAACTTGTGAACAGCGCACCCATCCAAAGGCCCGCTGCACCGGCGCCTCGCCAAACCATCACGGCGACGATCCGAATACTCGCAGGAAGGAAAATCCAACTGATGTGACTGTTCACCTCAGCGGAAGCAAAGAGCCAAGCGTTGGCTTTGTAAAGCACGATCCAGGCGAGCGCGATCAGAAGCGCCGGGACAATCTGCCGTATTTCAAGCGCGCGGCCAGCCCCACTCAAACTCACCGACGGCGCGCCTTTACAAGGCAGTCCGCCAGCAGACTGAAATACTCTGTGGCCGCCTCGGTTGGCAGCACGTATTTCACCCGGTGATCGGTCTCGTCGAGCTGAATCGCGAGCAGACCTTTTTTTCGCAAGGTTTTCAGCCGCCGATAGACCGTTGCAGTTGACGTGTCGGGCAGGATACCCATGGCCTCCACCACAGTGATGCGCCTGTTCGTGTGCCAAGCGGCAGCAAGCGTGTTGAGCAGTCTTTCTTCAAGCGCATCCAGCGACGGGAAGCTCGACAGGTCCCGGACGGCATTGAGCAGGTTGAGAAACTTGAAATAGGTTGCAGAGCGATCATCTGGAGTCATGGCGTGATGTTAAACCCTCAATCGCCTGAAACAGGCCTGATAAATGAAAAAAGCCTGCTCTGTGAGCAGGCTTTTTGGCAGATCAACGCCGCGGCTTAGAACGAATAGCCCACGCCGATCGACAAGGTGGAAAACTTGACTTTGTTATCCAAATATCTCGCTGCGGGAACGCTACTGGTACGGCCGGAACTCGTGGTGCCAGCTGTGTAGTCAGCAAAGAAATGAAAGGGTGAGCCCTGGCCAAATTTCTGCTTGAAGCCAAGACCCCACAGCATGCCCGATTTCCCAGGGCCATCAGCAGCATCTTGCCCAGCCGATACAGCCGTTGCGCTGAAAGAAGCGTAGCCCAGCTTGACATAAGCCAGCGCCTCATTCGTCAGCATAAAGCCCGGCGCAACATAGATGTCCATTCGCTGACCGACGTCGTAACTGAGCGTGCCATTGCCCGCCGGCGTGGTTGTATTGACAACCGTTGATTTGCCCGAAACGTAGTCAACACCGACAGTTGTCAGCAAAGGACCCGTGGTCAGTCCATAAGCCACACCCAGCGCAAGACCTGTAGCGCTTTTGGAGCTTTCGACCACCGTTACACCAGTAGAACTGCCGTTGGTTCTGATGATGGAACCGTCGGTCACGGTTTTGCTGCCACCGGCAATAGCCGCCGAGGCGCTGAAGCCTTCAAAGTTTTTAGACTGTGCGAAAGCCGAGGCTGACACGAGGACAAGGGAGGAAAGAAGGAGTTTTTTCATGCCGGAGTTGAGATTGATAGTTTTCAGAATAATAAAAATACTAAATTTAATGAGTAAAAGCCCAAAATCGAGCGGCACCGCATCGCGGTTTGTTACTAAAAAACAACTTTTAAATGTCTAATGCGCGCGCCGCCGTACGCAGGACCGCTGATAAAACCGCAAGCTAGCGGGTTTTGTGAAGGGTGTGGCCTAAGACGGCCCCGGCGCCACCAAGGGCTCTGGCAGGCTCAGGAGCGTCGACCCAGCAACTGAGATGCCAGCAGGCGCAGGGCGTCGCTGAAGACATTACCGGGCAGGTTTTGCAGGGCGTCCAGCGCGCGCTGCGCCTCGGCCGCCGCTGCGTCACGGGTGGCTGTCAGTGCGCCTGTTTTTTCCACGATGTCGATGATTTTGGCCATGCTGGCTGTGCCGCCAGTTTCTATGGCCTCCCGGATAACGCTGCATTCCTGCGGCGAGCCGCGCTGCATGGCGATGATCAGCGGCAAGGTCGCCTTGCCTTCGCGCAAATCGTCACCCAAGTTTTTACCCATCACCTGGACGTCCCCGTCATAGTCGAGCACATCGTCGATCACCTGAAACGCTGTCCCCAATGCCTGGCCGTAATCGGCGCAACTTTTCTCAATCGCCACGGGTGACTTGGCCAGCAAGGCAGCCAGTCGGGCGCTGGCCTCAAACAGCTTGGCCGTTTTGGAGCGTATGACCAGCAGGTAATCTTCCTGCGTCAGGCTGGCGTTGTGCATGTTCATCAGCTGGAGCACTTCACCTTCAGCAATCACATTGGTGGCTTCGGCCAGGGTCTGCATGATGCGCATGTCAGCTGCGTCCACCATCATCTGAAACGCCCGCGAATACAAAAAATCGCCAACCAGCACGCTGGCCGGATTGCCAAAGGCCTCGTTGGCCGTGGCGCGACCCCGCCGCAAGGTGGACGCATCGACCACGTCGTCGTGCAGCAAGGTGGCGGTGTGGATAAATTCAACCACTGCTGCCATGTTGAAGCGCTGTTCGCCCCGGTAACCGAGCGCCCCGCACATCAGAAGCAGCAGCGCCGGCCGCAGGCGCTTGCCACCGGCGGCAATGATGTACTGGGAGACCTGGCTGACCAGCGGCACATCCGACTGCAAACGTGTGGCAACGACTGAATCCATGCCGCTCATGTCGTCAGCAATCAGGGTAAGAGCAGCAGCGGTGCTGGATGAATTGGCAGACAAAAGAGGCAGATCCCGAGGATGTAGGTGCTCGATTATAGGAAGTCGGATGGCATCAAGAACCAGCCCTTTGAGCCGTATTGGGCCGCTATGGTTATTGATGCCCCTCCATGCTAGAATATTGGGCTATGCAGAAATCCGTCTGCAGAACTCAATATTAAGAGGTCTTACATGTACGCGGTCATAAAAACCGGTGGCAAACAATACAAGGTTGCTGCTGGTGAAAAAATTAAAGTAGAACAGATTGCTGCGGACGTAGGCCAAGAGATCGTTATTGACCAGGTGTTGGCTGTCGGAAACGGCGCTGATATCAAAGTCGGTACGCCCTTGGTGCTAGGTGCCAGTGTTACTGTGACAGTCATCTCTCACGGCAGAGGCGACAAGATTCGCATTTTCAAAATGCGCAGGCGCAAGCACTATCAAAAACGCCAGGGCCATCGGCAGAACTACACAGAACTGCAAATTGGCGCGATTGCTGGCTAAGCCCGGCACCATCAGGAGTAACTGAAAAATGGCACAGAAAAAAGGCGGCGGCTCTACGCGAAACGGGCGCGACTCACAGCCCAAAATGCTTGGCGTCAAAAAATTTGGCGGCGAAGTCATCAACGCAGGAAGCATCATTGTGCGCCAGCGCGGCACCCGGTTTCACCCCGGTTCCAACGTCGGTATCGGCAAGGACCACACCTTGTTTGCACTGATAGACGGTCAAGTCTCATTTGCGATCAAAGGTGCGTTGTCAAAGCAAACTGTCAGCGTGACGGCTGTTGCCACCCCGGCATAAGTCAATGACTTCGACAAGTCCTTGTGACACCCTCGAAGCCCCGACCTGTCGGGGCTTTTTTATTTGTAGACTACTTCTCTTGAGTGATCTGATGAGAGCCACACCATGAAATTTGTTGACGAAGCCTTTATTGACATTGCCGCTGGCGATGGCGGGGCGGGCTGCGTCTCGTTCAGCCATGAAAAATACAAAGAGTTTGGTGGCCCCAACGGCGGTGACGGCGGGCGCGGTGGCCATGTTTACGCGGTGGCCGACATCAACCTGAACACCCTGGTTGATTTTCGCTTTTCACGCCGCCACGATGCCAAAAACGGCGGACACGGCATGGGTTCAGACATGTTCGGTGCCAAGGGCGATGACGTGATCTTGAAAATGCCAGTCGGCAGTATTTTGAGTGATGCTGAAACGGGCGAGGTGCTGTTTGAGCTGATGGAGCCAGGCGAGCAGGTTTTGATCGCCAAAGGCGGCGACGGTGGCTTTGGCAACCTGCGCTTTAAAAGCTCGACCAACCGTGCGCCGCGCAGCAAAACGCCGGGCTGGCCCGGTGAGCGAAAAAGCCTGAAACTTGAACTGAAAGTGTTGGCCGATGTCGGTTTGCTGGGCATGCCCAATGCGGGAAAATCCACTTTCATCACGGCTGTTTCAAACGCACGGCCACGCATTGCCGACTACCCTTTCACCACCCTGCACCCCAATTTGGGCGTGGTGCGCGTTGCGCCTGAGCAAAGCTTTGTGGTGGCCGACCTGCCCGGCCTGATTGAAGGAGCCTCTGAAGGCGCTGGCTTGGGCCATTTGTTTTTGCGCCATCTGGAACGTACCCGCCTGCTGCTGCATATTGTTGATTTGGCACCTTTTGACGAGAGCGTTGACCCGGTCGCGCAGGCCAAGGCGATTGTGGGTGAGCTGAAAAAATACGACGATGCACTGTTTAAAAAGCCGCGCTGGCTGGTGCTGAACAAGCTGGACATGGTGGACGGTGACAAACGCGCGGAAATCGTCAAAGATTTCGTCAAGCGCTTCAAGTTCAAAGGCCCTGTGTTCGAAATATCGGCCCTGACACGCGAAGGCTGCGAACACCTGATCAAGACAATTTACCAGCACGTCAAAAAGGTGCAAAAAAGTGAACAACCCGCGGAAGAAGTCGATCCACGTTTTGTGGAATTGCCGCCAGAGTAGGCTGACTGCTATTTATTCAGGATCTGCTCACCCAAACACCCATTGATCTGCAGCCCTGAAAGACCCCTGAATACAGCTGAAGTGCTTCCAACAACCTGAACATGCAAGAAAAAACCAACGCCCACGTTCTTCGCCACGCCAAACGCATCGTGGTCAAGGTCGGCTCCAGCCTGGTCACCAATGAAGGGCGTGGCCTGGATGCCGTCGCGATTGGCCAGTGGTGTGAGCAGCTGGCGACCTTGGTCAAGAACGGGCGTGAGGTCATCATGGTCAGCAGCGGCGCGATTGCCGAGGGCATGAAACGCCTGGGTTGGGCCAGTCGCCCGAAAGCCATCCACGAGCTGCAGGCGGCGGCGGCGGTGGGGCAGATGGGTTTGGTCCAGGTGTATGAGACGCAATTGCGAGAAAACGGCATTGGCAGTGCGCAGGTTCTGCTCACGCATGCCGACCTGGCCGACCGGGAGCGCTACCTGAATGCGCGTTCGACCTTGCTGACGCTGCTGAGCCTGGGTGTGGTGCCCGTCATCAATGAGAACGACACCGTTGTCAACGACGAGATCAAATTTGGCGACAACGACACCCTGGGAGCGCTGGTGGCCAATCTTATCGAGGCCGACGCGCTGGTGATCCTGACCGATCAAAAAGGCCTGTACACCGCTGACCCGCGCAAAGACCCTGCCGCACAGTTTGTGCATGTGGGCAAGGCCGGCGACGCAGCGCTTGAGGCGATGGCCGGCGGCGTGGGCTCGAGTATCGGTAGCGGCGGGATGATCACCAAAATCCTCGCCGCCAAGCGCGCTGCTGGTTCGGGTGCCTCCACCGTGATTGCCTGGGGCCGGGAGCCCTCGGTGCTGATTCGCCTGAGCCAGGGCGAAGCGATTGGTACGCTGCTGGTGGCGCAAACGGCCAAAAATCAGGCCCGAAAGCAATGGATGGCCGACCATCTGCAAATGCGCGGCTCAGTCACGGTAGACGCCGGCGCTGCGGCCAAAGTGGCGCTCGAGGGCAAGAGCCTGCTGCCGATTGGCATGACCGCCGTGTCGGGCGAGTTTTCGCGTGGTGACGTGATCGCCATCAAAAGCACGGAGGATGTTGAAATTGCCCGCGGCCTGACCAACTACTCCAGTGCTGAGGCGCGGCTGATTTGCCGCAAGGCCTCGACGGAGTTTGAAAAGCTGCTGGGCTACACCGGCGAGCCAGAAATGGTGCATCGCACCAACCTCGTCTTGATGCGCTGAGGCCCAGGGCTGGACTCTTCGTCTACTGGTCCAGGAATCGCGGCGGATTCTTCAGCTTGTTCACCAGCTCAGCGACCGAGCCCGCTGGCGCAGCATGGTCGCACGCGCCGGCCTTGGCCAGGAGCAGCGGATGTTTAGACGGCATGTGGTCAAACACCGAGCGCCACTGCGGATTGCTGACCAGACTCCACTTGCCATTTGGCAAATAGCGGGCATAGGTTTTGAACTCACCGGTTGAGCAGCGCAATGCCTCGTACATCACGTTTCGCACGCCGCTGGCGCTGGTGGCCACCACCACATAGCGCACCAGACTGTCGCTTTTTGAAATACTGACGGTTGCGGGGTCCACCCCATAAACCAGTGACATGCTGGTCGGAACATCAAACAAGATCAATTTGTTGACATCAAACGCAGGCGGGGGCGGAGCGTCGGTTTCCTTCCACTCGGCATCGTTCGCGAAAATCTGCTGCGCCTGCAACTGAGCTGCGCATGCCAGCAGACAGAACACCATCACCCGATGGAAAAGGAGCTTTTTAATGTTCATTTCTTCTTTCCCCGTCCACTGGCTCGCTGGTTCGCGGGTCGGGCTCAAAACTGGCGCCCGGCGGCAGCTCAAGCGCCACGCCAGAGCTTGAAAAACGGCCCTGCTCTGATCTCTGGCCATGGCCGCGCTCATGGCGGTTGTGATACCCATGGTTGTCGGTCCGCACATCACCGCGCCAGTCCAGATATGGCACAAAACGCGCCAGCTCAGTCAACGCCATTTCATACACACCACGTTTGAACTCGACCACCACATCAAGTGGCACCCAGTAATCGTTCCAGCGCCAGGCATCAAACTCGGGGTGGTCGGTGGCGCGCAGGTTCAAATCCCAGTCGTGACCGACCAGCTGCAACAGAAACCATATTTGTTTCTGGCCTTTGTAATGTCCACGCGCATCGCGGCGGATGAACCGGTCAGGCACCTCATAGCGCAACCAGTCTCGGGTTCGGGCCAGCACCTGCACGTGATGCGGCATCAGCCCCACTTCTTCATGCAGTTCCCTGAACATCGCCTGTTCGGGATTTTCACCCCGATCAATGCCGCCCTGTGGAAACTGCCACGAGTGGGTGCGAATACGCTTGCCCCAAAAAACCTGACTTTTATGGTTGAGCAAGATGATGCCGACGTTGGGCCTAAAGCCGTCCCGGTCGAGCATAATCAAACCTCAAATTTTTTAAACTGAGTCCATTATGCACAGCGAACTCAGCAAAGCCAAGTGCAAGAAGCCTGAGCTGCGCGCCCAGACTCAAAAAATCATTCAGAATTCATCAGAAATCAGCCCATGAAAGCCTCGCAGTTTTACATTTCCACCCTCAAAGAAGCACCTGCTGACGCAGAAATTGCCAGCCACCAGTTGATGACGCGCGCCGGGTTGATCAAAAAACTCAGTGCAGGTATTTACAACTACATGCCGATGGGGCTGCGCGTGATTCGCAAGATCGAGGCCATCGTGCGCGACGAGATGAACAAGGCCGGTGCCATTGAAATGACGATGCCCGTCATTCAACCCGCCGAGCTGTGGCAGGAGACCGGCCGCTTTGAAAAAATGGGGCCAGAGCTGCTGCGCATCCAGGACCGTCATGGCCGCGACTTCATCGTGCAGCCCACCAGCGAAGAAGTGGTGACCGACGTGATGCGCCAGGACATCAAAAGCTACAAGCAGTTGCCCAAAAATCTGTACCAGATTCAAACCAAATTCAGGGATGAACGACGGCCCCGCTTCGGCCTGATGCGCGGGCGAGAGTTCATCATGAAGGACGCTTACAGCTTTGACCGCGACGAAGCGGCAGCCAAAGTCAGCTACCAGAACATGTCCGACGCCTACCGCAGGATTTTTGACCGCTTTGGCCTGAGCTACCGCGCCGTGGCCGCCGACAGCGGGGCGATTGGCGGCGACTTGAGCCAGGAGTTTCAGGTGATTGCCACCACCGGTGAAGACGCCATCGTGTACTGCCCCACGAGTGACTATGCCGCCAACATTGAAAAAGCCGAAGCACTGGCACCACAAGGCGAGCGCAAAGCTGCCTCACAGACCCTCACCAAAACCGCGACACCCGGCAAGGCGACCTGCGCGGAGGTGGCGGAACTTTTGGGCCTGCCGCTGGCATCGACCGTCAAGTCCTTGGTGCTGGCCACCGATACGCTGAACGACAAAAATGAAGTCGCCAAAACTCAGGTTTGGCTGTTGCTGCTGCGCGGTGACCATGACATGAATGAAGTGAAAGTCGGCAAGGTGGCTGGCATGGCTGGCTTTCGTTTTGCAACCCTGCCCGAGATTGAAGACCACTTCGGCTGCAAGCCCGGCTACCTTGGCCCGATCGGTATGCTCAAACCTGCCAAGCTGGTGGTTGACCGCGAAGTCGCTGCCATGGCCGACTGGGTGTGCGGCGCCAATGACATCGACTTCCACCTCACCGGTGTCAACTGGGGGCGCGACCTGCCCGAGCCCGACGTGATCGCAGACATCCGCAATGTCGTCCAAGGCGATGCCTCCCCCGACGGCAAGGGCGTTCTGGCCATCGAGCGCGGCATTGAAGTCGGCCACGTGTTTTACCTTGGCACCAAATACAGCAAAGCCATGAACGCCACCTTTCTGGGTGAAAACGGCAAGCCGCAGTTTTTAGAAATGGGTTGCTACGGCATCGGCATCACGCGCCTGCCCGCCGCTGCCATTGAGCAGAACCACGACGCCAAAGGTATCATTTGGCCGGACGCGATTGCGCCCTTCACAGTGGTTTTGTGCCCCATCAGCCCAGACCGTTTCGCAGATGTCAAAGCGGCTGCCGACACCTTGTACGCCGAACTGATGGCTGCGGGTATTGACGTGATTCTGGACGACCGCAACGAGCGCCCGGGCGCCATGTTTGCCGACTGGGAACTCATCGGCGTGCCGCACCGCGTGACGATTGGCGACCGGGGCCTGAAAGAAGGCCACCTGGAATACCAGCATCGCCGCGATACCGAACCGACCCAGGTTCCAGTTGCTGGTGCATTGGCCTTCATCAAGGGCAAACTGAGGCTGTAAAACCGTGCCCGAGAGCTTTTTCAATCGAAGAAAAGCCTTGCAGGCCTATCTATTTCTGGGTGGGCAGCTCCTTTTTTCAGAGCACGCCAAAGCCGGGGCGCAGGTTGAAGAGCCGCTGATCGACTCGGTGCGAACAGCGCTGAGTTCAGCCATCTCCAAGCAAGCCCCGCCGGTACCCGAGTTCAAGGACACCGACAGCCGGCTGGCCTACCTGCGCTGGCTGGCTGCCATGAGCGACCGCCTACGGAGCAAAAAATCCGAGCTGCAAATCCGCAAGGAATTTTTGCAAACCGTTTGGTACGAAAGCAAACGCGCCGGGCTGGACACCGCTTTGGTCCTAGGTCTGATTCAGGTGGAGAGCAACTTTCGCAAATTCGCCATCAGCGTGGTGGGCGCGCGCGGCTACATGCAGGTCATGCCGTTTTGGGTCCGCCTGATTGGCGACGGCGATGCGAGCAAGCTTTTTCACATGCAGACCAATCTCCGCTTCGGCTGCGTGATCTTGCGCCACTACCTGGACCGTGAAAAAGGCGACCTGTTCATGGGCCTGGGCCGCTACAACGGCTCACGCGGCAAGGCGCCCTACCCTGATGCGGTGCTGGGTGCCCGCAGAATGTGGGAGTTCAAGGACTGAAGGACTGAAGGACTCCAGCATTGTCGGGGCTGCTGTGCTGATCATGATGAAAAGCGTTGTGACCGAGGCATGCACCGCCATGAAAAGGTTGAAATGCCCCGACATAAACCTTACAAATGCGGCGCACTTTTGAATAGCTCTCGCCCGCCAAACACTTGCCTCAACCCTTTGTGGGCGGGTTGTTGTAGACAAAGTTGGAGTAGGTCTGCTCGGCAAAGCGGTGCCAGAGCATCACGTCCGCACGGAATTTCTTCCACGGCTCGTACATTTTGCGAAAGGCTGGGTTCTTGCTAGCCTCTTCAGCGTACAGGTCAAAGGCGGCGTTTTGCGCCGCCTTCAGCATTTCCGTTGGATAAGCGTGCAGTTTGACGCCGTTACCGACCAGGCGCTTTAAGGCTGGCGGGTTTTTAAAGTCGTACTCCGCCATCATGTCGCCATTGGCCTCAGCGGCGGCAGCTTCAAAAGCAGCCTGGTAGTCCTTGGGAAGCGCGTCCCAGGTCTTGCTGTTGACGTAAAACGAGTACATCGAATTGCTTTCCCACCAACCGGGATAGTAGTAATGCGGCGCGACTTTGTAAAAGCCCAGTTTTTCATCGTCGTAAGGGCCAACCCATTCGGCGGCATCGATATTGCCCTTTTCAAGCGCCTGGTAAATCTCGCCACCCGGCAATTGCAATGGAACTGCACCAAGTCGGGTCATCACCTCGCCGCCCAGACCAGCGATCCGAATTTTCAGGCCTTTCAAATCACTGAGCGTTTTTATTTGCTTGCGAAACCAGCCACCCATCTGCACTCCGGTATTGCCACCAGGGAAGTTGACAATGCCATAGTCACGCATGAAGTCGCGCACAAGCTCCAAGCCACCGCCGTAATACATCCAGGCATTCTGCTGGCGCTGGTTCATGCCGAAAGGTAGGGTGGTTTCAAAACCGAAAGCCTTGTTTTTACCTACGAAGTAGTAGCTCGCCGTGTGGCCGCAATCGACGGAGGCGTTTTGCACGGCATCGACCACACCAAAAGCGGGCACCAATTCACCAGCAGCGTGCACCGAAATCTGGAACTTGCCACCAGAGATAGCCGCTACCCGCTTGGCCAGCACCTCGGCACCACCGTAGATCGTGTCCAGGCTTTTGGGGAAGCTGGAGGCCATGCGCCAACGCACATTAGGACTGGTTTGCGCCAGCGCCGGAGCCGCCACACTGACAGCTGCCGTGGCTGCGAAACTAGATTTAAGAAGTTGCCGCTTGTTCATGGGAAGTTGCCTCGTTGATGATGAGATCAAACCGATAGCAAGACGAATGCCAGAAAACAAGGTCGCTCAAGCCAAGATACCGCATTTTTAAGCCGATTTATAGGGTCAAATCAAGCTTTAGCCCAATATTTATATGGGTTAGCAGCTATTTATTATGTAGCAACTGATTTACCTCTGGCTTGGACCCATTGCAGCTGCACCACGGCCCAGGTCGTCAGGCCCAGGGTGACGGCGTTCAGCAGATGCCATGCAAAGTGGGTGCCCCAACGCCAGTCGCTGCACAGCGGCATATCGAGCTGGCGCAGGCTCAAGCTGATGGCAAAGCAGGCCCCAGCGGCTGTCAGTGCCCGGGTTGAAGGCAGTTGTTGCCAGGCGCTGTGGGCGCACAGCAGCAGCAAAACCGTCCAGGCAGACAAGTAACCCGAGGTAGCACCAAGAACCTGCGCCCACAGCAAAGACAGCACCCGGCCGGCCAAAAAAAACATCGGCACACCCAGCCATGCGACCGACCAGCGCCAACCCAGGGCACGGCGCAGATACACCGCCAGATAAAAGTGCAAGTAGACCGCTATGAACAGCACATCGAGCGCGCCCGCCCAGCGGGTGGCAAAGGTATGAAAAGCAAAGCTGCCCGCACCGATCAGCACCAGCATGACCAGCAAGCTATGGATGTCTGAACTGCCGCTCAGCATGCGACCGGGTGACTCGCGCTGCCGCCAGCGCCAAACCACCCAGGCTGCCAGCCAGAACGCCAGATTGCTGATGGCGTTCAGCGGCTCATCCCAAAAGCCGGGCAACAAACGTTCACAGTAGTTGTCGATGTAGGCGGTCCAGTTCATGGCTGAATTACAGCAAGAACGGATGACGGCCTGTTTACACAGTGCGTTGTGTCGAAGCTGTAAAGCCGCGCTCAGCGGCAAACCAATCCAATACCGGAATCGTGCCGGGTAGCACCGGCTGTACCGCAACCGGCAGGCCCTGCCAGGCAAACGACTGACCTTCACGCATCTGCAGCTCGCCTGTCCAGTCAAACACCTTGCAGAAGTTCAGCCGCACCAGGGCGTGAGGGTAGTCGACAAGTTCGACTTTCCAGGCTGTGGCGCCGCCAATGGTGATGCCAATTTCCTCGATCAATTCGCGGCGCAGTGCTTGCTCGACGGTTTCGCCGGCTTCCAGTTTCCCGCCCGGGAACTCCCAATAGCCTTCATAAACCTTGCCCGGCGGCCGGCTGGTGAGCAAAAAGTCGCCATTCGGTTTGATCAATACGCCGACCGCTACATCGACCGTTTTTCGGTCAGTGCCGCCTTCACGCGGTCGATCGCCGTCGGCAACAAGAACTGTCACGCTGAAAGCCTAATGTTTTCCAGCAAAATCGCGAGCGAACTGGTAAGCCACGCGTCCACTGCGCGAACCACGCTCCAAAGCCCAAACCAGCGATGCGGGGCGCGCCGCTTCGATGGCAGACTTGTCAACGCCAAACGATGACAACCATTGCGCCACGATGGTCAGGTATTCATCCTGGCTAAAGGGGTAAAAACTGACCCACAGGCCAAAACGCTCGGACAGCGAGATTTTCTCTTCCACCACCTCGCCAGGGTGTACTTCGCCGTCTTCGGTATGGGTGTAAGTGAGGTTTTCCGTCATGTACTCGGGCAGCAAATGGCGGCGGTTGCTGGTGGCATAAATCAGCACATTGGGCGTTGCAGCGGCAACAGAGCCGTCCAGAATCGACTTGAGGGCCTTGTAGCCTGGCTCGCCTTCTTCAAAGCTCAGGTCATCGCAAAAAATAATGAATTTTTCAGGCAAGTCACTGACCACATCCACGATATCTGGCAAATCAGTCAAGTCGGCTTTGTCGACTTCAATCAGCCTCAAGCCGCGTGCTGAATACGCGTTCAGGCAAGCCTTGATCAGTGATGACTTGCCGGTGCCGCGTGAACCTGTCAGCAGAACGTTGTTGGCAGGTTTGCCACTGACAAACTGTTCTGTATTACGCTGGATTTTTTCTTTTTGATCGTCAATTTCTTTCAGGTCACCCAACGCCATATGGCCAATGTGTTTGACCGGCTCCAGACTGCCGTGGCCTGAGCTGCGCTTGCGGTAGCGAAAAGCAACCGAGCTTGACCAGTCAGGCGCGGTAAGTGGCTGTGGCAAGACCGATTCGATGCGGGAGATCAGCGCTTCGGCCCGGACGATCAGGCGTTCAAAATGTTCGTTCATATCGGGTGTCAGCTTCTGTAGTCTGCGTTGATTTTCACGTAGTCGTAAGACAAATCGCATGTCCAGACGGTGTCCACCGCCGCGCCCCGGCCCAAAACGACGCGCACGGTGATTTCGCTTTGCTTCATCACGCGCTGGCCATCAGCCTCCGCGTAATCAGGATGCCTGCCGCCGTTTTTGGCCACCATCACATCGTCCAGATACAAATCGATTTGGGTCTGGTCCAGATCGTCTAGGCCTGCATAGCCGACGGCAGCAAGGATACGGCCCAGGTTGGGGTCACTGGCAAAGAAAGCCGTTTTCACGAGCGGAGAATGGGCAATGGCATAGGCGACCTTGCGGCACTCGTCGCCGGTCTTGCCGCCTTCTACACAAACCGTGATGAACTTGGTCGCGCCTTCGCCGTCGCGCACGATGGCTTGGGCCAACTGCTGGGCAACGGCCATCATGGCTGCGCGCAACACCTGACCATCGGCACTGGTGAGCGAGGTGATGGGCGTGTGTTTGGCATGGTTGCTGGCAATCACCACAAACGAGTCGTTGGTAGACGTGTCGCCGTCGACAGTGACACGGTTAAAAGAGCCTTCAGCCAGTTCATGCGCCAGTTGCCCCATGATGGATTGGGACACGCAGGCATCGGTGGCCATGAAACCCAGCATGGTGGCCATGTTGGGGCGAATCATGCCAGCGCCCTTGCTGATGCCGGTGATGGTGACTACAACGCCGCCCAAGGTGATGCGCTTTGAAAACGCTTTGGCTACCGTGTCGGTGGTCATGATGGCCTCAGCAGCATGGCCCCAGTTGTCAGCCTTGGCATCGGCAACAGCGGCGGGCAAACCCGCTTCAATGCGTTCGTGAGGCAGCGGCTCCATGATCACGCCGGTTGAAAACGGCAGGATTTGCTCAGGCGACAAATTCAACTCGCGCGCCAATGCAATGCAGGTGGCCTGAGCTCTGGTCAAGCCGTCTTCACCCGTGCCCGCATTGGCGTTGCCCGTGTTGATGACCATGGCGCGAATACCCAAACTTTGGCCGCTGTTTCGGGCCAGATGCTCGCGACAGATTTGCACCGGTGCGGCGCAAAACCTGTTTTGCGTGAAGACGGCACCGACGGATGCGCCCTCATCGAGCAGCAAGACGCTCAAGTCTTTGCGATTGGCCTTGCGAATACCTGCTTGCGTGATTCCCCAGCGCGTGCCGGGAACAGGAAACAGGTCCGCCGAAGGCGTGGCAACAAAATTCACAGGCATCACTGACCTTCCAAAAAACCAAAAAACCTGATTGACTTCAGATCAACTTGCCGTGGCACTGCTTGAATTTTTTGCCCGACCCACAGGGGCACGGATCATTGCGCCCAGTGCGCTGCATCAACTCCGCGGGCAAGCCCAGCGATTGAAGCTGTGCAGTTTGTTCTGTCCGCACTTGCACGTCGCCGGTTTCAGTGGGCGCTGTATAGGTCACGTTGGAAATGTTCTCGCCCCGATTTTCAATCGCTTCAGCGGCCTGGTTGAGCTCTTCGCTGGACTGGATCTTGACGGTCATCAGCGTTTTGGTCACTTCGTTTTTCACGCTGTCCAACAGCTGGCCGAACAGCTCAAATGCTTCGCGCTTGTATTCCTGCTTGGGCTGCTTTTGGGCATAGCCGCGCAGGTGGATGCCTTGGCGCAGATAGTCCAGCGCGCTCAAATGCTCACGCCAGTGGGTGTCGATGCTTTGCAGCAGCACCATGCGCTCAAACTGCAAAAAGTTTTCTTCGCCAATCAGCTCCAATTTGGCAGCAAATGCAGCGTTGGCGGCGGTAAGAACTTTTTCCAGAATGTCTTCGTCGGTCACAGCCGCCGCACCCTCAATGTCCTTGGCCAAGGGCATGTCGATTTGCCATTCGCTGGCTAAGGCTTTCTCCAGTCCGGCAATGTCCCACTGCTCTTCAACGCTTTCAACCGGCACGTACTGGCGAGTTAAATCCGTAAAGCAGCCTTCGCGCAGCGAAGCGATCTGGCTGGTCAGACTGGCGGCATCCATGATGTCGTTGCGCTGCTGGTAAATCACCTTGCGCTGATCATTAGCCACATCGTCGTATTCCAGCAGTTGCTTGCGAATGTCAAAGTTGCGTGCCTCGACCTTGCGCTGGGCCGATTCAATGCTGCGCGAGACAATGCCTGCCTCAATCGCTTCACCGTCGGGCATTTTCAGCCTGTCCATGATGGACTTGACGCGTTCACCCGCAAAAATACGCATCAGCGAATCATCAAGACTCAGGTAAAAGCGGGACGAACCGTTGTCACCCTGCCGACCTGAACGGCCGCGCAACTGGTTATCAATGCGGCGTGACTCATGGCGCTCGGTCGCGATGATGCGCAGGCCTCCAGAGGCAATCACCTGCTCGTGCTCCTGGGCCCACTCGGCGCGCAGCCGTGCAATTTCCTTTTCCTGGTCAGCGCTGCCGAGGGCCTCGTCAGCCTGAACTGCCTCAATGCGTTTTTCAACATTGCCGCCCAGCACAATGTCAGTGCCACGGCCTGCCATGTTCGTGGCGATCGTGATCATTTTGGAGCGGCCCGCCTGGGCCACGATATCGGCTTCGCGGGCATGCTGCTTGGCATTGAGCACCTGGTGCGGCAGCTTCTCCTTGTTCAGCAACTCGTCAATGATCTCGGAGTTTTCAATGGACGTGGTTCCCACCAGCACCGGCTGGCCACGCTCATAACATTCGCGAATGTCCTTGATGGCAGCTTCGTACTTTTCACGCGTGGTTTTGTAAACCCGGTCCAGCTGGTCTTCGCGCTTGCTGACGCGGTTGGGCGGAATGATGGTCGTTTCGAGACCGTAAATTTCCGAGAACTCAAAAGCTTCCGTATCGGCCGTACCGGTCATGCCCGCAAGCTTGGCATACAGGCGGAAATAGTTCTGGAAAGTGATCGACGCCAGCGTCTGGTTTTCTGCCTGAATCGGCACGCCCTCCTTGGCCTCCACCGCCTGGTGCAAACCATCGCTCCAGCGCCGCCCTGACATCAGGCGGCCGGTGAACTCGTCAACAATGACGATTTCCTTTGTGCCGCTCTCCCCGCCTTGCACCACATAGTGCTGGTCGCGGTGGTACAGGTGATTGGCACGAAGTGCTGCGTACAGGTGGTGGACCAGTGTGATGTTGGCCGGGTCATAAAGCGTCGCGCCTTCTGGGATAAGGCCCAGGCTAAACAGGATGCGCTCGGCATTTTCATGGCCTTGTTCGGTCAAAAAGACCTGATGTGTTTTTTCGTCCAGTGTGAAGTCACCGGGCTTGGTCACGCCTTCACCCGTGCGGGGGTCCGCTTCGCCTTCCTGCTTGGTAAGCATCGGGACAACCTTGTTCATGGCGATATACATCGCCGTGTGGTCTTCAGCCTGGCCACTGATGATGAGCGGAGTGCGCGCCTCGTCAATCAGAATAGAGTCGACCTCGTCAACGATGGCAAAGTTCAGTCCGCGCTGCACACGGTCAGCCACCTCGTACACCATGTTGTCGCGCAGATAGTCAAAACCGTACTCGTTGTTGGTGCCGTAAGTGATGTCGCAGCGGTACGCGGCCTGCTTTTCTTCGCGCGACATGGAAGGCAAATTGATGCCGACTGTCAAACCCAGAAAGTTGTACAGCTTTCCCATCCACTGCGCGTCACGGTTGGCAAGGTAGTCGTTCACGGTGACCACGTGTACGCCCTTGCCCGTCAGCGCATTGAGGTACACCGGCAATGTGGACGTGAGCGTTTTTCCTTCGCCAGTGCCCATCTCAGATATCTTGCCGTTGTGCAGCGACATGCCGCCCATTAACTGGACATCAAAGTGGCGCATCTTCATTGCGCGCTTGCTGCCTTCGCGCACCACTGCAAACGCTTCTGGCAAGATGGCATCAAAGCTTTCACCGCCCACCATCCGGGTTTTGAATTCTTCTGTTTTACCCCTGAGTTCGTCGTCGCTCAGCTTTTCATAAGCCGGCTCAAGAGCATTGATCTGGGCAACGGTTTTACGGTAGGTTTTAAGTAGCCTGTCATTGCGGCTGCCGAAGATTTTGGTCAGGAAATTGGAGGCCATACATGCAGGGCCGCCCGTTCAACTCCCTTGAGTCGACGGATGCGGCTTGAATTCCTTAAGTGAGTTCTGTCTGAAACTGAGGGCGGGCCGGTCGAGTTCAACCATACGCCAGACCCAGATTTTACCTGCGGTAGCGTGCTTATTTTGGGCGTTGTGCTTGCCCGGTGGTGACCGGAAGGTTTTGTCCTGCCATCAGGAATTTTTGCGGGTCTTGAAACACACCCTGAACCAGCACCTCAAAATGCAGATGCGAGCCCGTTGAACGACCCGTCGATCCAACTTCTGCAATTTTTTGACCGCGTTTGATCAGATCGCCTTTTTTGGCCAATACTTTTGAAGCATGTGCGTAACGCGTGATCAGGTCATTGCCGTGATCAATTTCCAGCATGTTGCCGTAGGCTGGGTGATACTCCTGCGTCACCACCACACCACCGGCCGCAGCCACAATCGGGGTGCCCTGAGCGGCTGGAAAATCAAGCCCGGTATGCAGGGCAGACTGCCCGTTCACCGGGTCGATACGCCAGCCAAACGGCGAGCCCAAAGCACCGAACACAGGCTGCTGGGTTGGCACCATCAGTTTTTTAATTTTGAGATCAAACAGGCGTGACTCCATCAGGGTCATCAGGTCGGCCCGCTGGTCCGTGATTTTGTCAAGGTCTGCCAGCGTGCCTTGGAGTTCTTCCATGGTCAACGAACGGCTGCCCACCAAAGCGCCCCCGCTGCCCATACTTGATTTGATCTCTTTCGGGCTGACCCCTGCAAGACCGGCGACACGCTCGCCAAGAGCTTCGAGCTGCACCATCTTGGCCTGCATTTCACCCAATCGTTTGGCCATGACGTCGAGATTTTCACGCATGAACCGGTCGCGCTGATCGAATTCGTCCTTGACCATCAGCTTGACGAGTGCCCCAACAACCGGCCAGCCTTCACGCGCGCCCTTTAGAAACACCCAATGGTATAGACCGGCAGCCACGAGCATCAGAACCATCGCCGCCACGAAGCCAGCGACGACAAGACGTGTTCCACTCAAATAAATGGCACGGCTTTTTGCCAGCCACGCATCAGTGATAATCAATTGCATCTGTCATCCTTTGTCATGCGCTGTGAACTCCCATTACCGTCCCCTCACAGCAAGTCCCACGCAGCGGGCCATACCGATTTCCCAAGCCGTCAATAACTCACCCACTTTGGGCATGCTGGCCGGACAGGTAAAAGAATCAAATGATCGCCTAGAGTCGGTTCAATCATTGATACCCGACGCACTGCGGGCATCTGTACAAGCTGGCCCCATTGATGGCACAACCTGGTGTTTACTTGTCTCGTCCAACGCAACAGCAGCCAAACTTCGCCAGCTTTCGCCACTGATACTTTCCAGACTGGCTGGTAAGGGGGTAAAGGTTACTTCAATTCGGCTAAAGATATTGATAGAGCGAAAACCTTAGTTTATAGGACGTGGGGGGAGAGGTGGTGCCGATTATCGGAATCGAACTGATGACCTACCGCTTACAAGGCGGTTGCTCTACCAACTGAGCTAAATCGGCACGAATTTGATTTTACTTGAAGCTTTGAGCGTATCTGGCGGCCATCCACGCATTTACTTCACACGCTTGAGAGCCGGACGTGGACTTGAAGGCGGTTTTGGTGGGTCCTGATCGTCACTTGACACCAGTTGAACCACTTTGCCCTCAGGAGGCGCGGCCGCTGATGCAGACACAGCCGACAGGGCTCCTTGCGAGCTAGCAGACGGCCCGTCCTGTGGCGACTTCGTGCCCATCGGAAAGGCCATGCCCTGACCATTTTCACGCGCATAGATCGCACTCACCCGATCAATGGGCACCATGATGTCACGCGAACTGCCGGCAAAGCGTGCCTTGAACTCAATGAAATCATTGCCCAACTTGAGGGACGAGGTGGCATCGAAACTGATGTTCAGCACAATCTCGTTGTCTTTGACATATTCACGCGGTACCTGAACGGAATCATCTACCGAAACGGCCACATAAGGCGTCAAACCATTGTCGACGCACCACTCGTAAAGCGCCCGTATCAGATACGGACGAGTAGACGTGGCGTCAAGCACGTTCATGAAATCAGCCAAACCAGGTCCAGCAGATCACCCCGACGGCCTCTTCACAAGCAGAGGCTGGCACAGCGGCTTCTACAAGCCGCACACTCAAAGCCCAGTCAGGAGGCAACGCAGAACGCGAATTGACAAGCGTGAGGGACATTTATTTGCGCATCACTTTTTCTGAAGGCGTCAGCGCTTCAATATAGGCAGGACGCGAAAAAATGCGCTCTGCATATTTCAGCAGCGGCGCGGCGTTTTTCGACAAATCAATACCGTAGTAATCCAAACGCCAAAGCAGCGGGGCGATAGCGACGTCGAGCATCGAGAAGTTGTCACCCAGCATGAACTTGTTTTTCAGGAAAATCGGTGCGAGCTGTGTCAGGCGATCCTTGATATGCGCGCGGGCTTTTTCAAGCATCTTGTCGTTGCCTTTGGAGGCGCGCGATTCGAGCGTGCTGACATGCACGAAGAGCTCTTTTTCAAAGTTCAGCAAAAACAGGCGGACGCGGGCGCGGTCTACCGGGTCGCCGGGCATGAGCTGCGGGTGGGGGAACCGCTCGTCAATGTACTCGTTGATGATGTTGGACTCATACAAGATCAAATCGCGTTCGACCAGAATTGGCACCTGGCCGTAAGGATTCATCACATTGATGTCTTCAGGCTTGTTGTACAGGTCGACATCGCGGATTTCGAAGTCCATGCCTTTTTCAAACAGCACAAAGCGGCAACGGTGTGAGTAGGGGCAGGTTGTGCCTGAATAAAGAACCATCATGGCTGGGAACTCCTAAATGCAAAGGAGTGGACACGCATTGAGCGTCCACTCCAGAAGGTGCCGGAAACACGCCCCGGCGAGAAAATTACTTGACGTCTTTCCAGAACGACGCGTTCAGACGCCACGCAAAGAAAGTCAACAGCAACAGAAACAACAACACCCAAACGCCAATCTGCACGCGGTTGTTTTGCCCGGGTTCGGACATCCACTGCATGTAACCGACCAAATCACCAATGGTTTGATCAAACTGCAGTGGTGTCATGGAGCCGGGCTTGATTTGCTCCCAGCCTTTAAACACCGATACCGTATGGCCGTGCTGCTCAACCTCGGTATAAATGGGTTTGCGCTCGCCTTGAAGTTCCCACAACACATGAGGCATACCGACATTGGGGTAGGCCAAATTATTCCAGCCAGTGGCTTTGGTATCGTCACGGTAATAAGTGCGCAGGTAGGTGTACAGATAGTCTGCGCCAGAACCTTTGCCAAAGTCAGCTCGCGAACGGGCTACCAGAGACAAGTCTGGCGGCACGCCGCCAAACCAGTCTTTGGCGTTCTTGGGGTCCATCGCGACCTTCATCGTGTCGCCGACCTTGTCGGTGGTGAACAGCAGATTGTCTTTGATCTGCTGCTCCGTCAGGCCAATGTCTTTGAGCCGGTTGAACCGCATGTATGCGGCCGAGTGGCAGTTCAGACAGTTGTTAACAAAAATCTTGGCGCCGTTTTGCAAGGCGGCCATGTCATTTGTTTTATTGGGGGCCTTGTCCCAAGCCATGCCGCCTTCGCTGGCCTGCACACCCGCGACCAAACCCCATGCCGCCACCAAACCGATGATTAATTTTTTCATATCAAAATCCCAATCTCAATGGGCTGCAAAAACGACCCGGTCTGGCACTTTGCCAAACGTCCCTAGCTTGCTCCACCAAGGCATCAGCAGGAAAAAGCCAAAGTAAAACAACGTGCCGACTTGGGACACGCGCTCGCCAATCGCTGACGGAGGCTGCACACCCAGATAACCGAGGATGAAGAAGTTCAGGACAAAAGCGCCGTACAGGTACTTGTTCCAGCTTGGGCGATAGCGAATCGACTTCACCTCACTGTGGTCGAGCCACGGCAGACCAAACAAGATCACGACCGCACCGCCCATGACGACAACGCCCCAGAACTTGGCGTCGAAGGCCCACATGCCAGCGACTACCGCCAAAGCGCCAGCTGCAATCACTGCTTTGAAAACGGCCGGCATTTTTACTTTGGCCACCATGACCGCAGCGCCTGCGATGACGCTGGCCATCAGCACATACATGAACTCGCCAGTGATCGCGCGCAGCATGGAGTAGTAAGGCGTGAAGTACCAGACGGGCGCAATGTGTGCGGGTGTTTTCAGCGGGTCAGCCGGAATGAAGTTGTTGTATTCGAGAAAGTAACCACCAAACTCAGGCGCCAAAAATATGATGGCCGTGAACACCATCAGGAACATGCTGACGGCAAAGATGTCGTGCACCGTGTAGTAAGGGTGAAACGGAATGCCGTCGAGCGGATGGCCTTCGGCGTCTTTGGGTGCGCCCGGTGCTTTGATTTCAACACCGTCGGGGTTGTTGGAGCCGACCTCGTGCAGCGCGATGATGTGCGCGGCGACCAAACCCAGCAGCACCAGAGGCACAGCGATGACGTGGAAGGCAAAAAAGCGGTTCAAGGTGGCATCACCGACAACGTAGTCGCCGCGAATCAGCAAGGCCAGGTCTGGCCCAATGAAAGGAATCGCGGCAAACAGGTTCACGATCACCTGAGCGCCCCAGTAGCTCATCTGACCCCATGGCAACAGATAACCCATGAAAGCTTCGGCCATCAGGCACAAGAAAATGGCACAGCCAAAAACCCAGATCAATTCACGAGGCTTTCGATAACTGCCGTAAATCAAGCCGCGGAACATGTGCATGTAAACCACCACAAAAAACGCCGACGCGCCGGTGGAGTGCATATAGCGAATCAGCCAGCCCCAAGGCACATCACGCATGATGTATTCGACCGAACCAAACGCCAAGGCCGCGTCAGGTTTGTAGTGCATGGTCAAAAAGATGCCCGTGGTGATTTGGATCACGAGAACCAGTAGCGCCAATGAACCAAAAATATAGAAGAAATTGAAATTTTTCGGTGCGTAGTACTGACCCAGATGCTCGTTGTAGAGCTTGCTGGCAGGAAAGCGGTTGTCCAGCCAGTTCAGGGCTTTTTCGCCTAATGGGGCGTTGGGGGAGACTTCTTTGAATTCGGCAGCCATAAGGTTGTCCTGTACGGATAAGGGTTTTAGCGATTGCTTAAATCAGGTCCATCAGTCAGGTCTGAGGATTTGACCAACGGGTTGAGCGTTGGCAAGAATCAGCAAGGACTTCAAGCACGGTCGGCAGGGTCTTTTGAAAACGTTGGTCTATTCTTGGGAATAAATCGCCGTTCTCAGGCCTTTTTATCTTCACCAATCAGCAGCCGGGTGTCTGAAAGGTACATGTGCGGTGGCACTTCAAGGTTATCAGGTGCTGGTTTGTTTTTGTAGACTCTGCCAGCAACGTCAAAGGTGGAGCCGTGGCAGGCACACAAAAAGCCTCCCGCCCAATCGTCAGGCAAGGAGGGTTGCGGGCCCGCGGCCAACTTGTCTGACGGCGAACAGCCCAGATGTGAACAAATGCCCACAACGACCAGCGTCTCGGCTTTGATGGATCGATTGCCGTTGCGAGCGTATACCGGGGTCAGTTCACCGGGCTTGCGCAACGATTTGGGGTCAGCTAGCAGGGCGTCGTTCTTGGGAAGAGCGGCTACTTGCTCGGGCGAACGCTTTAAAATCCAGACTGGCTTGCCGCGCCATTCGACGGTCATCTTCTCGCCCGGCTTGAGGCCGGAGATATCAACTTCTACGGATGCACCAGCCGCTTTGGCGCGCTCGGATGGGCTAAAGGTGCTGACAAACGGCACAGCTACACATGCTACGCCTACACCGCCAACAGCAGCGGTGCCGATGATCCAGTTTCTTTTGTCTTTGTCCATCGGTGCGCTAGGTGGCGCTGTGTTTGCACTTGCTTGAGTCATGAGAATCCTTCAAGAACTTGCTTGAAATAGGCTTTAAAGAGTGGTTAGTGGGGCAAACCCGGATTGTAGCGGAGGCAGACTGACAGCTTCAGGGGCACCTGCTGATTCCCGAGTAGCGCTCTGGATTGAATGCCAGTACAAGGGACTTTTTAAACAAAAGTGGGACTTTACATTTTCCCAGCAGTCAAGCTTGATATTGCGCCCAATTGAAGATCGCCATGCGCATGGTCAAAGAATTTGCAGTCAAGATGAAGGTGATGGATCTGGCCGTCGGCGCCATCATGGGAACTGCGGCGAGAGATTCGGGCTAGCCTGAAGAAATACGGTTGAGGCGGCCAGCCGCCTCGCCATGCGAATCGCGGCGAGCAAGCTAGTCGGGTCTGCTTTGCCAGTCCCGGCAATGTCAAACGCCGTGCCGTGGTCGGGGCTGGTGCGCACCAATGGCAAGCCCAGCGTCACGTTCACGCCCTGCTCCACCCCCAGGTATTTGACCGGTATCAGGCCCTGGTCGTGGTACATCGCCACCACCACGTCAAACTCGCCAGGCTGGCCATTTTTGGCTCTGGCCCGCATAAAAACGGTGTCTGGCGCGAAGGGGCCGCTCACATTGAGCCCCTCGGCTTTCGCAGCGGCGATGGCAGGCGCAATGATGGTTTGCTCCTCAAGGCCAAACAAACCACCCTCACCGGCATGCGGGTT
This sequence comes from Comamonadaceae bacterium, assembly GCA_947478725.1. Classification (GTDB taxonomy): domain Bacteria; phylum Pseudomonadota; class Gammaproteobacteria; order Burkholderiales; family Burkholderiaceae_C; genus Polaromonas. Next base: position 18,445 of record CANJWZ010000005.1, on the reverse strand, counting down.
CAAGCCCGCCACACCGATGTGGGGAGCGTGGCCCAAGCTTTTGCTCAAGGCTGTGTGGGTGATGCGCAGGGTTTGCAAAACGTTGCCGAACGTCACCGCCTCAATAGCGTGCTTCAACGACATGTGAATGCTGACCAGCACGGTTTTCAGCTGATCATTGGCCAGCATCATGCGGACCGGTAGGTCTGCGACTTCTTGGCCCAAAAACTTTGCTGCTTCAGACTGCAGCATTTCGGTATGGCCGGGGAACTGCGCCGCCCAGCCGCCAGCCGCGGCCAGGGCTTCTTTGTGAATCGGCGCTGTCACCATGGCGGCGGCTTGACCGTTTAAGACCGACTGCGCCGCCCAAACAATGCACTCAGCCGCCGCCTGACCTGCCAAAGCGCTCACCAAGCCAATGGGTACATCGGTAAGCAGCTCGCATTTTTGTAGCACAGGGATGCAATGAGGCGGTGCCAGATCATTCAGACCATCCAGCTGCGCCACTGGCAAAGCCACAGGTGCGGCCACCGCGGCAGCGGCGCGGCGCACCGTCGCCACGTCACCCACCACCAGACAGCCGACCAGATCAGCCGCATGGTGCTGATACGCCTTGGCGATGATTTCAGGCCCAATGCCTGCGGCATCGCCCATGGTGATGAGGATGGGGCGTTGCGCTGACGTCGTCATGCCGGATTGTCTATGTCAATGAACGCATGCGCCAAGCCATGCTGCGCAGCCACCTGGGCCGCCACAGCAGGCGCGCCGTAACGCTCAGACGCATGGTGGCCGCAGGCGATGAAACTGACGTTCATCTCACGCGCGTAGTGGGCCTGAGGCTCAGATATCTCGCCGGTGATGAAGGCATCGGCCCCGGCAGCAATCGCCGCCTCGAAATAGCCCTGCGCACCGCCGCTGCACCAAGCTATTTTTTTAGGAGCATCTAGCCCATATAAAACATGAGCTACAGGCCGATTCAATACCTTTTTGACGTGTTCTGACAGCGCCAAAGCGTCCTCGAAGCTGCTGCCATCGGTTTTGGCGCCCAGAAAGCCCAGGTTTTGCTCACCAAAGCGCGACGTCGCCGTTAAACCGAGTTGCAAGCCCAGCTGCGCGTTGTTGCCCAGCTCGGGGTGCGCGTCCAGCGGCAGGTGGTAAGCGTACAGATTGATGTCGTGCTTTAAAAGCAGCGCCAGACGCTGCTTCATCCAGCCCGTCACGGTGCCTGATTGGCCACGCCAAAAAAGGCCGTGATGGACGAAGATCGCATCAGCATCGGCTGCGACAGCCGCCTCAATCAAGGCCAGACTGGCCGTCACGCCGGAGATGATTTTTCGAACCTCCGCCTTGCCTTCGACCTGCAGGCCATTGGGTCCGTAGTCTTTGAAACGCTCGGGTTGCAGCAGCGTGTCAAAAGCCGCTAACAATTCAGCACGCCGCAGCGACGGGCCGCCCCTAGCAAGGCACGCCCCCTCGGGGGGCAGCGAACCACACGCAGTGGGTAGCGTGGGGGTCTGTTTTTTGTTCAAGGAAGGAACCCCTCGACAGACAAGTAGCGCTCCCCGGTGTCGTAGTTAAAGCCCAGCACCGTGCTGCCAGCTGGAATCTCAGGCAGCTTCTGCGCAATCGCCGCCAGCGTGGCACCGGACGAAATACCCACCAGCAGGCCTTCCTGGGTCGCGCTGCGGCGGGCAAAGTCTTTGGCGGCATCGCCGTCGACCTGAATCACGCCGTCGAGCAAATCAACATGCAAATTGGCCGGAATAAACCCCGCGCCAATGCCCTGAATCGGGTGCGGCGACGGCTTGCCGCCACTGATGACGGGCGAGGCCGCAGGCTCGACCGCAAAGACTTTGGTATTGGGGAATTTGGCTTTGAGCACCTGCGCCACGCCGGTCAAGTGGCCACCGGTACCCACGCCGGTGATGTAGTAGTCCACCCCGTTCGGGAAGTCGGCCAAAATCTCCAGCGCCGTGGTGCGCGCATGAATGTCAATGTTGGCCGGATTGTCAAATTGCGAGGGCATCCACGCGCCGGGCGTTTGCGCCAGCAGCTCTTTGGCCCGGGCAATCGCGCCGTTCATGCCCTTTTCACGCGGCGTCAGGTCAAAACTGGCACCATAAGCCAGCATCAGGCGGCGGCGCTCAATGCTCATGCTCTCGGGCATCACCAACACCAATTTGTAGCCCTTCACAGCCGCCACCACCGCCAGACCCACACCGGTATTGCCAGAGGTCGGTTCAATGATGGTGGCGCCTGGCTTGAGGACCCCCGACTGTTCAGCCGCCTCCACCATGGCCAGGGCAATCCGGTCTTTGATCGAACCGCCCGGGTTGCTGCGCTCGGACTTGATGTAGATGTGGTGCGTTTGGCAGGCTGCACCAAACAGGCGGCTGACGCGAATGTGCGGGGTGTTGCCAATGGTGGCCAGGACGCTTTGGGCTTTCATTCGGATCTCCTTGGGACGTGACGGACAGGGGGCTTTTGATTATCGCTTTTTGAGGTTTTGCGCGTCATGAGACAAAATATGCTGCTATTGGATTGAGCAGCATGCGCCCCCATATCAACACTTGATCCATTCCACACCCGGCACACCATGCGCAAATTCTGGCTTTTGTTTTCTCAAACCGTGACCGTTTTGGTGGCGGCGTTTTTTGTGGTCGCCACGCTCAAGCCGCAATGGGTTGAGCGCCGCCCTTTTTCCGGTTCGGTCGGCTCGGTGGCCGTGCTGGAAGCGCCCGCGGTGCAGCGCGGCACTGGCCCGGCTGGCAGCTTCAGCGCGGCCGCCAAAACAGCCTCGGCAGCGGTCGTCAGCATCAACACCAGCAAAGCCGCGACCAAAAACCCGCATGCGGCTGACCCCTGGTTCAAGTTTTTTTACGGCGACCAGGGCCGGAACGAGCCGCAAGGCGGCCTGGGCAGCGGCGTCATCATCAGCGCCAGCGGCTATATCCTGACCAACAACCATGTGGTTGAAGGCGCGGACGAGATTGAGGTGGTGCTGCTTGACAACCGCAAGGCCAAAGCCAAAGTGATCGGCACCGACCCCGACACCGACTTGGCGATTTTAAAAATCGAGCTCGACAAGCTGCCCGTGATTGTGCTGGGCAACTCGGATACCTTGCTGGTTGGCGACCCGGTGCTGGCGATTGGCAACCCGTTTGGCGTGGGCCAGACGGTCACCGGCGGCATTGTCAGCGCACTTGGCCGCAACCGGCTGGGCATCAACACCTTTGAAAACTTCATCCAGACCGACGCAGCGATCAACCCCGGCAACTCGGGCGGCGCACTGGTCGACACCACCGGCGCACTGATGGGCATCAACACCGCGATTTATTCCCGTTCCGGCGGATCGATGGGCATTGGTTTTGCCATTCCAGTGTCTACCGCCAAGCAGGTGCTGGACAGCATTGTGAAAGATGGTCAGGTCACGCGTGGCTGGATCGGTGTGGAGCCGCAAGAGCTGAACGCTGAGCTGATGGAAACCTTCAACGTCAAAACCAAAGATGGCGTCATCATCACCGGCGTGCTGCAAAACGGCCCTGCCGGACAGGCCGGCATCAAGCCCGGCGATGTGATCACGGCCGTCAACGGCAAAGCGGTGGCCAATGTGTCAGAGCTGCTGGGCGCTGTGGCGGCCCTTAAGCCAGGCGTGGCCACCCCCTTAAGCGTTCAGCGGGCTGGCAAGACCAGCGATATCTCGGTGACGCCAGCCAAACGCCAGCGGCCCAAGGCACCGAATTGAGTGTGTGTGGGCGCTGTGGCAGTGGCCCCTGACCACACCCGATTCAGGGTCCTGAAGGACAAGTATCCAACAGCAAGTTTGCGCTTCAGCCTGCGGCTTCAAGCCACCGCAGCCGCCACGCTTTGGGTGACATCTATAGCCTACCAGCCCTAAATAATTTTTCGATGAACAACATCGTTGACATCTTCGGCCTGATCGCCCTCATCGGCTTTATGCTGCCATTTTTCGGCTGGCGCTGAACGCTATTTCAGGCCCATGCAATTGGCGTAGTAGGTCACCGTTGCGGGCCAGTCTGAAAAGATGCCCATGATGCCCACATCTTTAGCCAGCACATCCAGCACCTGCAGGGTGTCGCCTTCGCGTTTGATGGCCGAGGTGACCGTCTGGTAGTACCAGCCAGGGTTGCCGTTGCCCAGCACACCCGATCTTTCAAGACTCCAGGTGATGATGCCCAACCCGGCAAGTTTGGCGTTTTTGGCATAGCTTGAGGCGACCAGCTTGCCGTCTTGCGTGTCCAGCAAAGCAAACAGGGGTGGGGCAACGATTTGAATCCCCTCTTTTTTGTAGCTTTGCAGTTGCGCCAGGCTTGGCAGGTCAGCGGGCTTTTCAGCACTGTCCAGAAACACCGCTTGTTTGCCAAAGGAGAGTTCGTTTTTGACCCAATACAGCACATCGTTTTTATTGAAGGACTGTGCAAACACGCTTGATGCAGGCACCTTGGCTGCCTTGTACTCATCAATCATCTTCTGGGCGTAGTTTTCCTGGCTAAAGCCCTCAAACGGCATGCTCACGCTGGCCGACTTCAACTCAGGCGTCATTTTCACGCCCAGGCGTGTGAACAGGGCAATGCTTTCGGCGTGGGTCATCAGCGTGCCGCTGGTTGGGCCGCTGTACAGGTCAGTGCGCCAGCTTGCAGTACCCGCCATATATTCGGCCACGGTTTTAGCTTTGGTGTTGGCCGCGTCCATCTTGCCGCGCAGAGTTTTGAACTCGGCCAGCGTGATGTCGCTGGTGCGGCATTCAGCCGTGGCGGGCGTATTGGTTGCCGGGTCGTGCGGCGTAAAGCCTTTGGTGCATTTGGAGGCCAGCGGTGTGGCCAGAATGTTGGTGGTGGTGTGCAGGTCGTTTTGCGCATGGCGGCAGACGAGTGCCTTGTCTTTGGTGAAAGTCACGTCGCATTCGACGATGCCAGCACCCATGCGTGCGGCGGCTTCATAGGACTCCCTGGTGTGCTCGGGAAACATCAGCGCTGCGCCCCGGTGGCCAATGGAGAAGTCGGTTTTGGAAAACGGGCCGTTGGCGCAGCTTTGCAGCTTGTCCTTCAGTGGGCTGGGGGCCATGTCAGTGACCAAAAAGTAAGGCCGTTGCCCGACCTGAATGTTACTGATGGGCAGCTCGCCTTGAGCCCCAACGCTGGCGGCAAACATCAGAAAAACGGCTCCTGAGAGCAGGCGGGCAGCAAAGTCCAGCATGTTGTTGATCCTTGGGTTTTGGCTTGAAGATTGATCAAAAGTTAAGGAGTTTGAATTTAATTTCACTCAATGACACCGTGATGACCTTTGTTAACAATGGCAAGCACAGCTTGCAGCAGGTATCGGACCTGTCAACTGTTGATACCAACAAAGACGGCATTCACGACCGCCCTGAACCGGCCCTGAACCGGCCCTGAACCGGCCCCGAATTGCCGCGGCGTGACTGGGCTGCCAGCCGAGCGCTTGTGATAATGAGCGCATGCCTTCAAAGATCACCGCTTGACCTACCGCGTCTCCGTCAGAGCCCTGTGCGAGTTCACCGCCAAGCATGGCGACCTGGACTTGCGTTTCACCCCTGCCCCGTCTGCGCAGGACGGCATCGCCGGTCATGCGCTGGTGGCGTCGCGCCGTGACGCCAACTACCGGAGCGAAGTCACGCTGGAAGGCAACTACAAAAGCCTGACGGTTCGCGGCCGCGCCGATGGCTATGACCCCGACAGCAACCAGCTGGAAGAAGTCAAAACCTACCGCGGCGACCTGCACAACATGGCCGACAACAAACGTGGGCTGCACTGGGCACAGGTCAAAATTTACGGCTGGCTGCTGTGCCAGGCCAAGGGCCTGAAAAGCATCAACCTGGCGCTGGTGTACTTTGACGTTGCCAGTACCCAAGAAACGTCGCTGGTTGAACATGTCACAGCCAGCGCGCTGAAAGATTACTTTGAAAACCAGTGCGAGCTGTTTCTGGGCTGGGCCGAGCGTGAACTGGCACACCGCCTCGCGCGGGACGCTGCGTTAACCAAGCTGGCCTTTGTGCATGCCAGCTTCAGGCCCGGCCAGCGCGAACTGGCGGAGGCGGTTTATAAAACCGCCAGCAATGGCAAGTGCCTGATGGCCCAGGCCACCACCGGTATTGGCAAAACCATCGGCACGGTGTACCCGCTGCTCAAAGCCATGCCAGCCCAGCGGCTGGACAAACTGTTCTTTCTGGCCGCCAAAACGCCGGGCCGCAAACTGGCCCTTGACGCCCTGGAGCTGATTGAAAAAAGTACCCCAGGCCTGCCGCTGCGGGTGCTTGAACTCGTCGCCAGAGACAAGTCATGCGAACACCCCGACAAAGCCTGCCACGGTGATTCATGCCCACTGGCCAAGGGTTTTTATGACCGGCTTCCCGCGGCGCGTTTGGCTGCCGTGCAAGGCAGCGAAGCCGGCACGCTTGACCGGGCGGCCACCCGCCGTGTGGCGCTGGCACACCGCGTTTGCCCCTACTACCTGGCGCAAGAAATGGCCAACTGGGCCGATCTGGTGGTGGGCGACTACAACTACTACTTTGACAGCAGCGCCCTGCTGCACGCGCTGACCGTCAACCACCAGTGGCGTGTCAGTGTGCTGGTCGATGAAGCCCACAACATGGTCGAGCGGGCCCGCAGCATGTACTCTGCCAGCCTCGACCAGCGCCAGTTGCAGGCGCTGCACAGCGCTGCACCCAAAGCGGTTCGCACCGTGCTCGACAAGCTCAACCGCGCGTTTGACGACGTGCATAAAACCCAGGTCGACCAGTACCTGGTGGTGCAGGAGATGCCGGTTGATTTTTTAAAAGCACTGCAGCAGGCCATCACCACCATCACCGACTTTTTGGTCGCCAACCCGACGCGCGTCGATGCTGATCTGCAGGCGTTTTATTTTGAGGCGCTGCACTTTTCGCGCATGGCCGACAGCTTTGCGGCGCATTCGATGTTTGACATCACCCTCCATGACGATGCAGAGCCTGGCGCTGGGCTGCTGCAAGGCGGCCAAGGCCGCGCCAGCCTGAACATCCGCAACATCGTGCCAGCGCCATTTTTGAATCCGCGATTGACCGCCGCCCATTCGGTGGCGCTGTTTTCAGCCACGCTCAGCCCGCCCCAGTTTTACAAGGACACCCTGGGCCTGCCCTTGACGACCGCCTGGATCGACGTGGCCTCGCCGTTTTTGCCCGAGCAGTTGACCGTCAAAGCGGTGCGCAATGTGTCGACCCGCTACCAGCACCGCGACCAGTCCCTGGGCCTGATCACGCAAGTGATGGCGCAGCAGTACGAACGCGCGCCCGGCAACTATCTGGCCTTTACCAGCAGCTACGACTACCTTCAAAAGCTGGCGCACTGTTTCACCCAGCGCCACCCGCACATCAGCACCTGGGCACAAACCCGGCAGATGAACGAGTCCGGGCGTGATCAGTTTTTAAGCCGTTTCACAGCCACGTCGCAAGGCATTGGCTTTGCGGTGTTGGGCGGTGCGTTTGCTGAAGGCATTGACCTGCCAGGCAGCCGGCTGATTGGTGCCTTCATTGCCACGCTGGGCTTGCCGCAGGTCAATGCCGTGAACGAAGAAATCAAAACCCGGATGGCGACCTACTTTGAGCAGGACGATGCCAGCGGTGACAAAGCCTACAACTACACCTACCTCTACCCCGGCCTGCAAAAAGTAGTGCAGGCCGCTGGCCGGGTGATACGCACCCAGCAGGACACCGGCGTGATTTACCTGATGGACGACCGCTTCACCCGGCCCGACGTGCAAAGCCTGCTGCCGGCCTGGTGGCGGGTGGAGCACGTTACCCAGGCTTTGGCTGAAAAGCCTGAGAACGCTTGAGAACTTTTTAGACATCAAACCGGTCTGTAGGCCAATCAATACTTGCGCTAGTCGCTTCTCTATTTATAGCAATTTAATTGAATTCCTAGCCATGACCCCTGTCAAAATTTCCCACACGCTGCGCACAGGCGCGCTTGCTCTGCTGCTGGCGGCCTGCCTGCCAGACGGCAACGCCCAGACAGCCAATGCGGCCCGCGCTCACACCCTGGTGGGCAGCTGGAGCTGGACACTGTTTAACGGCCAGTGCACAGAGACCTTGCAGTACCGGCCCGATGGCGTGTTGATCAGCACCAGCGGCGATGCCGTGACAGCCTGGCGCTACAGCGCGGACGCGGCCCCCAGCGCACAGGGCTTTTACAAGCTGACGGAGACCTCAACCCGCTACAACGGCAAAAAAGACTGTTACGGCGATGTGGTGGACGAAGAAGGTCTTCTGGCCACCCGGTACATGCAGCTGAACCCTGCCAAAGACCGTTTGATTGTCTGCAAAAGTGCCTCACTGGCTGAGTGCTATGGCCCCTTAAAACGCGAGCCCTTACCCTAACGATTAACCAGCGATTGACTAACGATTAACATTTCTGTGTTTCAACGTCATCTTCAAACCCCCATTCACATCCAGCTCCGCCCACTGAAAGGTTTTCCAATGCGTTCCACCATCATTGCCAGTGTTTTGTCATTGCTGCTTGCCACCGCTGCGTCGGCACAAACCGATGCCACCTTGACCGCCGCCAGCAAAGAGCCAGGCGCGCAGGTCACCAAAAGCGGCCTGGTTTACCGCTCGCTGAAAGACGGAACGGGCAGCACCCCGGCAGCCACCGACCGGGTCAAGGTGCATTACAAGGGTAGCTTCCCGGACGGCAGGGAGTTTGACAGCTCTTACAAGCGTGGCGAGCCGACCGAGTTTCCGCTGAACGGCGTGATCCCCTGCTGGACCGAAGGCGTGCAACTGATGAAAACCGGCGGCAAGGCCAAGCTGACCTGCCCATCGGCCATCGCCTACGGCCAGCGCGGTGCAGGCGGCGTGATACCGCCGAATGCCACGCTGGTGTTTGAGGTGGAACTGCTGGCCATCAACGGAAAATAAGACAGCAAATAGAACGAAAAGTAAAACGGAAAGCTGAGGATTCGGCAATGCGCCCCCTACGACGTATTGCCCACCTCGACATGGATGCTTTTTTTGCATCCATCGAGTTGCTGCGCTACCCGCAGCTCAAGGGCCTGCCGGTGGTGATTGGCGGCGGGCGGCGTAAGGCCGACGAGGCCTTGCTGGCCGCGCAGCCAGCGCGTGACCCGCGCTTTATTCCCGTCGCAGACTTCCCCTTGCTCAAGGACTATGTTGGCCGCGGGGTGATCACCACCGCCACGTATGCGGCGCGGCAGTTTGGTATCGGTTCGGCCATGGGCATGATGAAGGCGGCCAGGCTGTGCCCGCAGGCCATCGTGCTGCCGGTTGACTTTGACGAGGTGCGCAAATACTCCAGGCTGTTCAAAAGCACGATTCTGGAGATTGCGCCACTGATGGAAGACCGGGGCGTGGACGAGGTCTACATTGATTTCACCGACGTGCCAGGCGGCCAGCGCGAAGGGGGGCGGGTGCTGGCCAGACTGATTCAAAAGGCAATCACCGAGGCCACCGGCTTGACCTGCTCGGTCGGCGTGGCACCCAACAAGCTGCTGGCCAAAATGGCGAGCGAGTTCAACAAGCCAAACGGTATATCGATCGTTCATGAAGAAGACCTGCAAGGCAAAATCTGGCCCTTGACCTGCCGCAAGATCAACGGCATTGGCCCCAAGGCCGATGAAAAACTGGCCACGCTCGGCATTCAGACGATTGGCGAGCTGGCGGCACAAGACCCGTCTTTTTTGATCGCCAAATTTGGCAAGGCCACGGGCGCGTGGATGCACGAGGTGGCCTGGGGCCGCGACGACCGGCCGGTGGTCACCAGCAGCGAGCCGGTCAGCATGAGCCGGGAAACCACCTTCGAGCGTGACCTGCATGCGGTGCGCGACAAGGCCGCGCTGGGCGCGATCTTCACCGAACTGTGCAACAAGCTGGCAATGGACTTGGCGCGCAAGGGTTACGCCGCCAAAACGATTGGCATCAAGCTGCGCTATGACGACTTCAGGATCGCCACCCGCGACCAGACGCTGGACGGCTACACGATGGATGCCAAAACGATCAGGCAAGTCGCAGGACAGTGCTTAAAGCGCATCCCGCTGGACAAAAAGTTGCGGCTGCTGGGCGTGCGGGCCGCAACGCTTGAAAAATCTGAACACTTGTCGAAAATTTCTGAGAAAGACACGTTTCAGCTGTCAAATCGGGCTGCAGACCAAGCAAATAATGCACAAGCAGCTCCTGAACGTGTAGCAAACGAATCGCCAGGCGACCAGCTGTTTTGACCGAGCGGCGCAGCTCAAGGGGTAGCAAGCCGCACGGTTTGACGATCTGCTGGCGTCACGGTAATCTGGCGCAGTCCTCATTCATCACATCACCATGAAACCTCCCATGACCCGTCTTTTTACCCGCTTGCTGATTTCCCTGCCTCTGATGACACTCGGCTGGCCCGCCTTGAGCCTGGCTGCCGACACCTCACCCATGCCGGTAGAAAGTGCCAAAGCCGACGACTTCGCCATCGGTAAAAAAGCCCTGGCAGCCAAAAACTGGGCATTGGCAGCCGAAAGCTTTAAAAAAGTGGTGGCAGACAATCCCAAAAACGCGGATGGCTACAACCTGCTGGGCTACGCCAGCCGCTGGCTGGGCAAGTACGACGAGGCCTTTGCGGCCTACGACAAAGCGCTGGCGCTCGACCCGAAGCACAAAGGTGCGCTTGAGTATTCGGGTGTGGCGTATCTGAAAGTGAACCAAAAGGAAAAGGCCGAAGCGCAACTGGCAAGGCTCAAGGCCATTTGCACCAGTTGCGAAGAAACCACCGACCTGGCCAAGGCCATCGCAGCTTACAAGCCTGCAGCCAAATAATTACTGCCGCGCGGTTCGCACGTTCAGCGGCAATTGCTGCGGGTAACTGGTGCGAAACGGGTTGATGTCCAGCCCGCCACGCCTGGTGTAGCGTGCGTACACCGACAGCTTGATCGGTTTGCAGCGCGTCCACACGTCCATAAAAATCCGCTCCACGCACTGCTCATGAAACTCGTTGTGGTTGCGCAAGCTCACCAGGTATTGCAGCAGACCTTCCTGGTTGATGGCTGGGCCTGAGTAGGCGATTTGCACACTGCCCCAGTCGGGCTGGCCAGTCACGAGGCAATTGCTTTTGAGCAGATTGCTGGTCAGCGTTTCCGTCACCGGAGGCTCGTCGAACTCGGCGAACAGCAGCTCAGGCGTGGGCGTGTAGTGAATGCACTCCACGTCCAGCCGGTCCAGGTTCAGGCCGTCCATTTCATGGATCGGCTCGCGGTCAAACAACTCGGGGCCGATGGTTTTGATGCCAATGCCGCTACCGGTTGCGGCGCTGATGTCGGCGCGTATCCGTTCGCGCACATCGCGGGCGTCGGCAAAACGGGTGTTGGTAAAGCTGTTCAGGTACAGCTTGAAGGATTTGCTTTCGACAATGTTGGGCGACTCGCACGGCACAGTGATGTGGGCCAGCGCCACTTGCGGCTTGCCGCGCAAGTTCAGCCAGCCGAGCTCGTAGGCCGTCCACATGTCGGCACCAAAAAATGGTGCGGCATCGCCCACGCCGATATCGTGGCGCTTGCTGGCGCGTGGCATTGGGAACAGCAGCGACGCATCGTACTGGTCTGCGTAGCTGGCCGCTTTGCCCAATTGGGATTGTTCTGGGGTGTTCATGAATTTGAGGTCGAATTAAGTGTGTGTTGCTTGCATGTGTGCCGTCAGCAAAGGCAGCAGGCGCTCGACCACCCCTGGCGGCAGATCGTGGCCCATGCCGTCAATGCCCACCAGCTTGGCACCGGGTATGCGCCGGGCGGTGTCCTCGCCGCAGGCATAAGGCACCAGCGGGTCGGCCTTGCCGTGCACCACCAGCGTTGGCAGCTTGATGTTGGCCAGCTCGTCAGCCCGCCGATGGTCAGCCAAAATCGCCGTCATTTGCCGCAGGATGCCGTGCCGGTAATGGCTGCGCTTGAGGCTGTAGGCAACTGCCGTGCGCCGGTCTTCATCGTCAATGGGAAAGGCCGGACCGCCAATGGCCTTGAACACCTTGACGCTGTGCGCAATGGCGGCGTCCAGGCTCTTGTCGGCAGGCCGGCTGAGCAGCAAGCGCGTGACAGCCGGTTTGGCAGCTGGCAGGCCGCGGGCGCCGCTGGAGCTCATGATGCTGGTCAGACTCAAACAACGGTCCGGCGCCGACAAAGCCACGCGCTGGGCCACCATGCCGCCCATGCTCAAGCCGACCAGGTGCGCTCTGTCAATTTTCAAGGCATCGAGCACCCCCACCGTGTCGCGTGCCATGTCCCCCAGACTGTAAGGCGAGGCAACCGTCAGACCGAGCTTGTACTTCAGGCCCAGCCAGAGCATGTTGGGCAAGCCCAGATGGTGAAACTTCTCGCTCAGGCCAATGTCGCGGTTGTCAAACCGGACCACACGAAAGCCGGCGTTGACCAGGCCGCGCACCAGCCCCGGCGGCCAGGCCACCAGTTGCATGCCCAGGCCCATGATGAGCAGCACGACAGGCAGGTGGCTCGCGCCAGGCGCGCTGTCTTCAACTTCAATCTGAATGTTGTTAGCGGTGATTTTCATGGGTTCATTCTGGCAGCTTGCGCCGAAAGACCAGGCGGTCGGAGCCGGACAAGGCAGCTTCAAAGCGCCAGCCCTCGGTATTAAAACTCTCGAGTGCTTTAACGCTGCCCACTTTTTTGTCAATCGCGTAGCGCGCCATCAATCCCCGCGCGCGCTTGGCATGAAAGCTGATGATTTTGTAGTGACCATTCTTGTAGTCTTCAAACACACAGCTCACCACACGGGCTTTCAGGGCAGCCCTGTCCACCGCCTTGAAATACTCCTCACTCGCCAGATTGACCACGACAGGCGCTTTCTCGGCTGCCGCTCTTTCGTTCAGGTAATTGGACAGTTGCGCGTCCCAAAACTGGTAGAGGTTTGTACCTTTAGGTGTGGCCAGGGCGGTGCCCATTTCCAACCGATACGGTTGCATCAGGTCAAGCGGCCGCAGCACACCGTACAAGCCACTGAGGATGCAAACGTGGTTTTGCGCCCAGTCAAGTTGCGCCGCGCTCAGGGTTTTGGCATTCAGGCCTTCGTACACATCGCCATTGAAGGCCAGCACCGCCTGCTTGGCATTTTTGGGGGTGAATGTTTCAGACCATGCCTGGTAGCGCCCCACGTTCAAGCCCGACAAGGCATCCGACAGCTTCATCAGGCTGCTGATGTCTTGCGGGGTTTTGGTTTTGAGCACCTCGATCAGCGCCGCAGACTGGCGGGTAAACAGCGGCTGGGTGTGTTTGCTCACTTGTGGGGGCGTGTCGTAGTCAAGTGACTTGGCCGGAGAAAGTAAAAACAACATGGTTTGAGGTGTGGATAAAAAGTGCCCCGACTTTACTTCAGCCCGCCGTCTGCTGCCGGTTCGTACGGCTTTGCAGCCCACCAAAATTACGCTACAGTAAACTCGTTACGAATAGGTGAATACTGAAAAAGCTCAAAAATGACACCCTTTGACAAGCTGCCCCCGCCTGCCCCCATCCAGCAGTTGCACCATTACGCCTACCGCGCCAAAGACGCCGAGGAGACGCGGCATTTTTATGAGGACATTCTGGGCCTGCCGCTGTTTCACATCATCCAGAGCGACATCGTGCCGAGTACCGGTGAATACTGCCCCTACACCCACTTTTTCTTCCGGCTGCAAGACGGTTCGTTCATTGCGTTTTTTGACCTGGGTGACGACGAGGCTGCGCTGCCGTCGCCCAATACGCCGCTGTGGGTGAATCACATTTCGTTTCGCGTCAACACCGTGCCCGAGCTGGAGGCCATGAAAACCCGGCTTCAGGCCGAGGGCATTGCCGTGCTGGGCGTGACCGACCACCACATTTTCAAAAGCATTTACTTTTTTGACCCGAACGGTGTGCGCCTGGAGCTGACTGCCCAACTGGCCGACGAGGTGCAGATGCAAAAAGAAAGCAGCACCGTGCATGCCCGACTGGCCGAATGGACGGCGCGCAAGCAGCAGTGGCGGGCTGAGCGGGCTGAGCGGGCTGCGAAAGTGTGAAGCCCCTCACTATTAAATCAGGAGCTGATCGCATCAGCATTTATTGGCCTGGAGGCCTAAAACATCGTTAAAACTGGCATCAAACAGCCTTTTTGAGCCGTCAAACCGTCACATCCCGGTCATTTCATGCAGCCAAGCACCCACCCCTACGCGCCAGCCCTGATGGCCAATGGCTACGAGTTTTCCGGCGGCTCTGGCTACGCCTTGCCCCAATATCCTTTTAGCCCGCCGCCTGAACTGGCAGATCTGCAGATCAGGCGCCATGAGATCGTGATCGTCGGCGCTGGGCTGGCTGGCCTGACGTTGGCCTGTGCGCTCAACCAGTATGGCGTGCGGGCGCTGCTACTGGACGAAGACAACACGGTTGGCGTGAAAGGCGCATCGTCGCGCGGCATTTGTTATGCGCAAAAAACGCTGGAAATTTTCAAGCGACTGGGTATTTACGACCGCATCGCGGCCAAGGGTGTGCAGTGGAGCGTGGGCCGCACCTTTGCAGGCAGCGACGAGGTGTATTCATTTGACCTGGCCTCTGCCAGCACCCACAACATCAGCCGGCAGCCACCGTTTATCAATATTCAGCAGTTTTATGTGGAGGGCTTTTTGGTAGAGCAGCTCTACCAGGCCGCAAATCGCACGGTTGAGCTGCGCTGGCACAACCGCATCACCTCCTTCAGGCAAAACGCTGACTTTGCCACGCTGGGCATCTCGACACCAGCGGGCGACTACCGCGTTGAAGCCACACACGTCATCGACTGCACAGGCGCCCGCAGCCCGTTCCGCGCTTGGGTAGCAGCCAGCGTGACGGCCAAAACCGGCGATGACCGCTGGTGCATTGCCGATGTGCGCTTTAAGCACCCGCCGCCGGTGGAGCGCCACACCTGGATAGAAGCGCCGTTCAACGAAGGCCGCGCGGTGTGGCAGCACCTGATGGCCGACGGGGTGTGGCGAATTGATTACCAGATGCGGCCTGACGCAGACCCGGAAGAAGTCAGCCGTGAAGCGGTCGTGCGCACACGCATCAATGGCCAGCTGGGCCGGGATGTGCCGCATGATGAGTACGAGATCGTCTGGATTGGCCCCTACGCCTACCGCAGCGAGTGCCTGAACCAGTTGCAGCACGGCCGGGTGTTTTTTGTCGGCGATGCTGCGCACGTGGTCAGCCCGTTTGGCGCACGCGGCGGTAACTCCGGTGTGCAGGACGCCGACAACCTGGCCTGGAAGCTGGCCGCTGTGGTGCAGGGCCAGGCCGGGCCTGCGCTGCTGGCCAGCTACCACCACGAGCGGCATGAAGCGGCCACGCACAACGTGCTGGTGACCAATCGCACCACACGCTTTTTGCGCCCCGCTGATGGGGCCGAGCGTGTCTTTCGTAACGCTGCCATCAGCCTGGCCAAACGCCATGCGTTTGCGCGGCAACTGGTCAACACCGGCCGCATGTCGACGCCCAATGTGTACAGCCGTTCAAGCGTATGCCACAGCTCAGGCGGGCGGGCGCTGCAAAACGTGGCACTGCTTTGGGCCGACGGCAGCGCGGGTGACATGGCTGACTTGCTCGCCTGGACTCAGGGGCATTTACTGCTGCTGGTATTTGGGCATCTCAACGAGAAGGAGACCAGACAGCTCAGGCAACTGGCGCGCCAGACCGGTGCGCGCTGTGTCCAGGTCGTGCGCAAGGCCGCCCTGGCCACAGCCAAAGAACACGTGGTTGACAGCCATGGCCACCTGGCTGGCTGCGCTGGCAACCCGCGCTGGGCCATCGTGCGGCCCGACAGCTATCTGGCAGCCAGCGGCCAGCAGCTTGTTGACGCTTTTTTGACGCAAGCCGTACGCTCTGCAACTGGGGCTGCAGCATGACCAGCGAGCCGAATTTTGAAGATGCGGATGCGTTTTATGAAAGCCTGCTGGACGCCCACCAAGGCTTGAGCCGTGAGCAGTCGGAAAGCCTCAATGCGCGGCTGGTGCTGGTGCTGGCCAACCAGGTGGGCAGTACGCAGGCCTTGCTGGCGTGCCTGAAAGTGGCGCAGCAAACGGGCGATGAAACCCTTTAAAGAATCCGGTTGAACCAGGCAAGCGACAAGCCTGCAGACAGCAGCGCAAAGGCCGCAGCGACCAGCGCCAGCAGTCCGGAAATTTCGGTTTCTTTTTTCACCACCGTCAGGCGCGAGCTGAGTGACTCGTAAACCTTTTTCAAGTCGCCTGCCGTGCCCGCATAAAAGTATTCAGCCTGGGTGTTGCGTGCAATGCCTTTGAGGGTTTCCTCGTCGAGTTTGACGCGCATGGACCAGCCTTCAAAACCAATCGTTTCGCCGTCGACCGTGCCCACGCCGACGGTGTAAATGCGCACGCCGCGGTCAGCAGCGGCTTTGGCGGCATCCATGGAATCAACGCCGGTTGTGCGCTGGCCGTCGGTCAACAAAATGATAGCTGCAGAGGTATAGGAACCCGGTGCTACAGGCACAAAAGGCTTCTTTTCTTTGCCGTCTTTGCCGACAGCGGGCTGCTGGTCAATCGCGACGCCGCGCTGGCGGTCCCGGCCTGATTGCATCGACGCAATGTCGATGCCCGCATCGGGGAACAGCTCAGCCAGCGACACCACAATGCCATTGCCAATCGCCGTGCCGCGCTGCATCTGAAATTTGTCAATGGCGGCCACCAGGTCTTCACGGCTCAATGTGGGCGGCTGCACCACCGAGGCCGTGCCAGCAAACGCGACAATACCCACCCGAACGTTACGCGGCAGTTCCGTCAAAAACGCTTTGGCAGCCTCTTGTGATGCCACCAGCCGGTTGGGTTTGACATCGGTTGCCCGCATGCTGCCTGACACGTCCATCGCCAGCATGATGGTTTGCTGATCTGACGGCAGCGTGATGACGGCAAATGGCCGGCTGGACGCCAGCAGCATGACCGCCAAAGACAATAAAAACAGCAGCGGCGGTATATGCCTCCTAAAGCTCTGGCCTTTGCCCATGGCCTCGCGCACGATCGACAGGCTGGCGTAGCGCAGCGCCATTTTTTTCTTGCGACGCAGCAGCCAGACGTACAGCAGCACCAGCAGCGGCAAGAGTAATAACAGCCAGAGAAACTGGGGCCACAGGAAGGTCATGGGTGCGGTCATCGCTGGTCCTTGATAGGTATTTATGCAGCCTGCGCCAAATGGGCCGGCAATCGGCCGCCGGCAGAGGCTCTGGCTCGGCGCTTTCGCAAGTCGGTAAAGCGCATGAGCGCATCCACCAGGTCACCATCGGTGGACAGCTCCAGCGCGTCCACGCCGGCTTTGGCAAGCGATTGCCGCAGGTCGGCCTCACGCTGTGCCGCAATGCGGGCAAAGCGTTGGCGAAAGCCCTTGTCGCTGGTATCGACCAGCAGTTGTTCGCCAGTCTCAGCGTCAAGGATAGGGATCAAGCCCAGGTCAGGCAGTTGCAGCTCCATCGGGTCGTGCAGCCGCACGGCAACGACTTCGTGCCGCTGCGCGAGCCTACCCAGCGGTTTTTCCCAGCCCGACTCGCTGATGAAGTCAGACACCACGAAAATCGTTGAGCGCCTGCGTACCGTCTGCGCTGCTGAAGCCAGCAACTCATGCAGCTTTGTCGGGCCCGCCTGCGCGGCTTCAGGACGTATTTGCAGGGTGTGCAGCAGTTGCAAAATGTGGTGCCTGCCGCCCCGTGCGGGTATGACGGTATCCACCCCGGAGCCGTACAGCATGGCGCCCACACGGTTGCCGTGGCGCGTCAGCATGCGCGCCAGTACCGCGACAAACTCTCCCGACAAGCTGCGCTTGCGCTGGTCACCCGAGCCAAAGTCCATCGACGGGCTCAGGTCGAGCAAAAACCAGGCGCTCATTTCACGGTCTTCCGTGAATACCCGCACATGTGGTTGCTGCAAGCGGGCCGTCACGTTCCAGTCCATGTGCCGCACGTCGTCGTGGTGCTGGTACTCGCGCAGGTCGGCCAGGTCCATGCCGGTGCCGCGCAGCAGTGTGCGGTAGTCACCCTGCAGCAGGCCATCGAGGCGGCGCAGCACCGTCCATTCAAGACGGCGCAGCAGTTGCTCTGCGCCTTCCTTTTGTTCAGGCTGCAAGTTGCTCATGCGCTAACGGTTTTGCGGGTTGCGGAATTTTCGCCATGATCTTGCTGACCACAGCATCGGCAGTCAAGCCTTCAGACAGCGCCTCGTACGAGAGCACCAGACGGTGCCGCAGCACATCAGGCACCAGGTCGGTCATGTCTTCAGGCAGCGCGTAGCTGCGGCCGCGCAGCATGGCCAGCGCGCGCGCGCCCTCGGTCAAGTTAATCGTGGCGCGCGGGCTGGCCCCAAAGGTGATGAAGCGGGCGAGCTCTTTCATGCCGTGCCTGTCTGGGTCACGCGTTGCGGACACCAACTGGACCGCATACTGCACCAGCGATGGGTCGACATACACCTGACGGCAC
>CANJWZ010000004.1 GCA_947478725.1 Comamonadaceae bacterium | reverse complement strand
AGATTTGCGACTCGCGCTTGGTTGCTTTTCGGAACGAGATGACGCGGATTTCATATTCATTCTCCGTATGTACGACTGAAACAGTGATCCCAGCGAGCAAGCCCAGCGTAACGAAGCGTTGCTCGCCGTAGGTGAAACGGTCATCTTCAAAAGTGAACGTAATGCCTTCAAAAACGCTTGCGGCATCTACGAAGTCAAGACCATGGGCTTTAATGTTCGCTGCACGTTTCGTTTCTGACCAGGTGAACTCCATGCGTGAATTGTATATACGAAACGTATTGGCATCAAGCAATGCTGATTCTACGGTTTAACGTTCGAGCTAACCGGACCGTTGCGGTATGTGGCTAAAGGCCTAGGATAAGATGGAGGGCCTTTGGCCGCATGCCGCAATGGGTACGGTTGAGCGAATGGTTAGGCCTCATGCGCGCGCGGGCAAACGTTGACCTATGCAAACCTGTGCCATAAGTTTGCGGAGCTTGGACAGCGACACAGGACGCTGCCCATTCTTTTGCACTGCGCCGCAATTGGCCCACACAAGTGCACCTGGACCATTGAAGACCTCTGTGGCGTGACCTTCCTTGTTTAGATGTAGAACGATCAAGTGCTGTGGCTCGGCCCTGAGTGCGACAGTGTTACCCTGCGTTGCCTTAATCTCGACTTGCCTTCCGTCCCTGGTACTTCCATCATGGGCTTCAGATGAAGCGGGATACAGGGAGAGACCGTACCGATGTGCGGCCAGTACTTCCCCGATGCTACCGACGAGATGACCATCTGGTGTGAATTTCCGACCTGGGAAGAGCGACTCGAACTCGGCCACAAGCGAGTAGAGCCGGCAAACGAGCTCAGGTATTCGATCTGCGGGCTCGGTGGCGTTGGAATTCATGAGGCCTAACTTTGAGATATCCTGCGATTTTGCGGGATAACACCGGAGTTTGTCGACTTACGTTGCAGGGAGAATTTGAAATTCATCATGCGAATCAATTGCTTACGGGGTTACACGTGAGCGACATACAGGTATATCAACAACGATAAAGCCGCCGGGCAGTTAGTCGCAGTTTGGCTAGGCTCCATTCAAATTGAACGACACGCCGAAAGTCCGCAATCGGTGCATTACAGTCTGCCACCAGCCAAGTCGGAAAGCGATAGTCATTGTCGGCTTTAGGGCAGTCGGTTTTTAGCTCTCGCAGTTCCGCTTTGCCGTCGATAGCTGTCGCGCACTGTGCAACCTCAACAGCAGCTTGAGGCCTATGGCAGCTTAATCAATTGGCCGCCAGGCGATTTCTGTGGCTACATCTTCTGGAACGTTGGCGTCGGTAAAGTCAGTTGACGTGGATTGAAATCATTGGCTTTTGCGCTCGCTGGCTTTGCGGCGCTCGTATTTTTTCATCAGCGGCGTGACCGACACACCATGAGCAATGACCGACGTCACGATGACGGCCAGCGTGATGGACAGCAGCTGTCTGGCCAGCGCTTGTCCTTGAGCGGCAGCTCCAGCTTCATGCCGGCGGTGAACAGCGAGATGAGCAGCGCCACTTCGGTCAGGCGCTCCTTCGGGCTGTAGGTCACCAGCCCGGTCGCTTGACCATCGTGAAGGGTACATCGGGCGCGTCGGGCGCTGCGCTGGCGCTGGTGTCTTTCCACACGCCTTTGACTTCACGGCCACAAGCGCTTTGAACCAGCTCGCCGTTCCAGGTGCCGGAGATGCTGGTGTTGTTGCTGGATTCGTCCAGGATCACCATGCCATCTTCGACATCACCGGCCAGCGCGGCTTTGGCAGCGTGGCCGCTGGCGGTGACTGAATCGCGGCTGACCAGCCCGCTCAGGCTGTCGGCAAATTCATCGTGCTTTTCCAGCAGCAGCACGGCTCGGGCGGGCAAGCCGGCAGGCGGGTTGATGAAGGTGACCTGCCAGATGCCGTAGAGCTGCGGCGCTTTGATGGTTGTGGTCGGCGGGCAGGCTGTCGGGGGAGCATTTTTAGGTTTGTTTTGAGCGCTAGCCCCATGAATAACTAGGCTATTAGCTATTAAACAAATAGAAATTGATTTTAAGATGCCGTACCTCATGGTCATTCCCAGGCGGGCACTTTTGCTGTTGCCGGCGTGGCTGCCTGGCTGGCCGCTTGCAGCGCCGCAGCATCGAGCGCGCGCTGCGCAAACTCAGCCCGCAGCGCCTTGATTTTTTCTCGCGGGTCTTCTTTGACAGTCTCTTTACTCAAAGCCATTTCAGCAATGAAGCGGCTGGGCAGCCCGGCGATGGTGTCGCGGCCCTTTTTGCGGCGGCGCAGCCAGTTGACGGCCAGCGTGCGCTGCGCGCGGGTGATGCCAACGTACATCAGGCGGCGCTCTTCCTGCAAGCGCAGGGCAATGTCGTCGGTGTTGTGTCCGTCATCATCTTCCATTTTGAAGGGCAGCAAGCCTTCATTGACCCCGGCCAGCACCACATGCGGCCATTCCAGCCCCTTGGCGGCGTGCAGGGTTGAGAGCGTCACCACGTTTTGCTCGCCTTCGCGTTCAGACAAGGTGGACAGCAGCGCGATGCTTTGCACGACTTCGAGCATGGTTTTCAGCGGTGCGGTGATGACACCCCCTGCCTCGTCATCGTCTTGGCCGCCGCAGCGCTGCGCCATCCATTCGCAAAAGTCCATCACGTTGGTCCATTTGGCAGCGGCTATTTTTTCGCTGTCTTCGCCGTCGTACAGGTTTTTTTCATAGTCAATTTCTTTGAGCCAGTCTTTTAAAAACACCAGCGCGTCTTCTGCACCCACGGTGCGTTTGGCGCGGTATTCGAGGTCGTTCAGGTAGCGGCCAAACTCGTTGAGCGAGGCCAGCGCTTTGGCGGGCAGCACCGAGCTGAGGGAATGGCTGAACAGCGCCTCAAACAAACTCAGTTTGTACTGGCTGGCAAACTGACCAAGGGTGCCTAAAGTGGTGTGGCCAATGCCCCGCTTGGGCGTGGTCACGGCGCGCATGAAGGCCGGGTCATCGTCGTTGTTGGCCAGCAGGCGCAGCCAGCAGCACAGGTCTTTGATCTCGGCTCGGTCAAAAAAGCTTTGCCCGCCCGACACCTTGTACGGAATGTTGGCTTTGCGAAAGGCTTTTTCAAACGGCTTGGCCATGTGGTTGGCGCGGTACAGCACGCAAAAGTCTTTCCACTCCCGGTACTGGCCACCGGCTGCTTGCAAGCTACCTTCTGCCCGCAGGCTCTGGATGCGCGCCACCACGCGGCTGGCCTCATGTTCTTCGCTGTCGCAATCGACCACCCGCACCGGCTCGCCTTCACCCAGCTCACTGAACAGGGTTTTGGGGAACAGCTTGGGGTTGGGGCCAATCACGTTGTTGGCCGCGCGCAAAATCGCGCTGGTTGAGCGGTAGTTTTGCTCCAGCTTCACCACCTTCAGGGTCGGGTAGTCCACCGGCAGCTTTTTGAGGTTGTCCAGCGTGGCCCCACGCCAGCCATAAATCGACTGGTCATCGTCGCCCACGGCGGTAAACCTGCCGCGCTCACCGACCAGGCACTTGAGCACCTCGTACTGGGTGGCGTTGGTGTCCTGGTATTCATCGACCAGCACGTGGCCCAAGGATTCTTGCCACTTGATGCGCACGGCATCGTGCTCTTTCAGTAATTTAAGCGGCAAGCCAATCAAGTCGTCAAAGTCCACGCTTTGGTAGGCCGTTAAGCGTTCTTCATAGCGCGCCATGATGCGGGCTGTCAGGGCTTCTTCTTCACCACTGGCAATCGCTGCGGCTTGAGCCGAGTTGAGCCCCATGTTCTTCCAGCGGCTGATGGTCCATTGCCACTGCCGGGCTGTGGCTGCATCTGTGCCGCCGCCCGCGTCTTTGATGATGCTGGTCACGTCGTCGGTGTCGAGAATTGAAAACTGCTTTTTCAAACCCAGCACCTCCCCGTCTTGCCGCAGCATGCGCATACCCAGCGAGTGAAAGGTACAAATCAGCACGCCCTTGGCGGGCCGGCCAATCAGTTTTTTGGCACGCTCCCGCATCTCGGCGGCAGCCTTGTTGGTAAAGGTGATGGCAGCAATTTGCTCGGCTTTGAGGCCGGATTGAATCAAACGCCCAATCTTGTGGGTGATCACCCGCGTTTTGCCCGAACCAGCACCCGCCAACACCAGGCACGGGCCGTCAAAATAGTTCACAGCTTCTTGCTGCGCCAGGTTCAGGCCATCGGCCAGGGGGTCGGACATGTGGGAGGATCGATTCGGGAAGAGGTTCTGTCCGGTGCTGGGCTGCAGAAAAGAGTCAAAAGAGCTGGCTGCAAATCATAACGGGCAGTTGCCGATGCCTATTAAGAGGTGTAACAGGCAAACCGTCATGGGATTGTGCGGCGCGGCTGTCAATGCGTTCTAAAAAGAATCAAGAGGCCCCCAAGGCGTCAAAATACTTAATTCAGGCTTTTACCCCTGTTTTAGGCCTCCTGCCGAATAAAATCATGGGCAATCAGCTATTTATTTGATAGCGTCGAAAAATTCGTCAGGCAACCGCTTCCCCCCCATGCTCGCCATTCTTCTCGTCACCTTTCCCTTTTTTGCGCTGGTTTTGTGCGGCTACCTGGCGGCGCGTCGGGGTTGGCTGCCGCAGGTGGGGATCCCCGGGCTGAACATTTTTGTCCTGTACTTTGCCTTGCCTTGCATGCTGTACCGCTTTGGCAGCAGCACGCCGATTGCGCAGTTGCTCGATGGCGGCCTGGTGGCGGTGTACCTGGCCTGTGCTTTGGTGGTGGTGTGTTTCACGGTTGCCGTGACGCGCATGGGGCACATTGGCTGGAACGACGCCTCGTTTGGTGCGCTGGTGGCGGCTTTCCCCAACACCGGTTACATGGGGGTACCGCTGCTGGTGGCGCTGCTGGGCACCAAGGCGGCTGGCCCGGCGATTGTGACCATCGCCGTCGACCTGGTGGTCACCAGCTCGCTGTGCATTGCACTGTCGCGCCTAGACGCAGCAGGTAGCCACGGTGCGGGTGTGGCGGCCAAAAATGCACTCAAAGGCGCGGCCATGAACCCGATGCCGTGGGCGATTTTGGGTGGGGCTGTGGCCTCGGCCTTTGAGTTGACGCTGCCGCTGCCAGTGATGCAAACCGTGGGTTTGCTGGCAGATGCCGCATCGCCGGTGGCGCTGTTCACGATTGGTGCTGTGCTGGCCCGGTCGCAGGCCAACAGCACGCGCGGCATGCCGCTGGGTGATTATTTGCCAGTGGTATTGATCAAGCTGGTGCTGCAGCCAGTGTTGCTGCTGCTGATGGGCCTGGCGGCCATGCGCTTGGGTGTTCCGCTAGACCGTTTCGCACTGACGGTGGTGGTGCTGGTGGCGGCCCTGCCAAGTGCCAGCAATGTGGCCCTGCTGGCCGAACGGTTTGATGCTGACAACGGGCGTATTGCACGGATTATTTTGTTGTCGACCGTGCTGGCATTTTTGACGTTTTCTGGGGCAGTGGCGCTGTTGACTTAATGTGGGTTGACCCACAGGTCAAATCGCCAGCGGATCCACATCAATCGCCCAGCGTATCAAGCTCTTGAAGTCGCCTTGCTTGCGCGTCGCAAGCAGCAGCGGCTGCCAGGCCGCCAAAAAACGTTGCAGGGCGGCGCGCGATGCACTTTCCACCAGCATTTGGGCGCGCTCGATGTTGGCGACGCGCTGGATGGTCATCGGCACAGCCGGGTAGGCGGTGACGTGGTTGTGGCCTTCCAGCCCGGCCAGCTGCGCGCTGGCCATGGCGGCGGTTAAGAACCCCTGGGCGAGGTCTTGCGTTTTGGCCTCGGCGCGGACCAAGGCTGAAAAGCCGAACGGTGACAGGCCTGCGGCCCGGCGTTCTTCGAGCTGCTGCGCTGCAAACTGGGGGTAGTCGTGCGTTTTCAGCGCAGCAAACAGCGGGTGCTGGGGATGAAAGGTTTGCACCCACATCTCGCTGGCGCCGCTGCGGGCGGCATCACGCCCTGCCCGGCCAGCGGCCTGCATCAGCAGGCTGAACAAACGCTCGGGCGCGCGGAAGTCGCTTGAAAACAGCGCCCCGTCGGGGTTGATGGCGGCCACCAGCGTGATGTGCCTGAAGTCGTGGCCCTTGGCGATCATTTGGGTGCCGACCAGCACGTCGACCTCGCCCGCGTGCACACTGGCCAGCTGTGATTGCAAGGCGCCTTTGAGCCTGGTGCTGTCGGCGTCGATGCGGGCAATGCGCACCGCGCCGCCATCAGGGCGTTTGATGTGGGTCAGCAGTTCGGACAGGTGTTCTTCCAGCCGCTCGGTGCCCCGGCCAACAGGCGCAATGTCGATGTTGCCGCAGGTCGGGCAAGCGCGCGGCACACGTTCTGTGTAGCCGCAGTGGTGGCAGCGCAGGGTACGGTCAATTTTGTGAAAGACGCGGTAGGCGCTGCAATGCGGGCATTCGCTTTTCCAGCCGCAGTCGTGGCAGGCCAGCACCGGGGCATAACCGCGCCGGTTGAGAAAAATCAGCGATTGTTCGCCGCGTGCGATGCGGGCTTGAATCGCTTCGACCAGTGGCGGGGCAATGACGGCATGTTTGGGCTGGTGGTTCATGTCGATGCCGCGTATACGTGGTAGACCCCCAGTCTCCGAATGGGCCCCAATACGGTCTGACATCGTCAGCAATTGGTATTTGCCGCTGATGCTGGCCTGCCAACTCTCCAGTGAGGGCGTGGCGGACCCGAGCAGCACGCGGCAGTCGCTTTGAATGCTGGCGCGGTACACCGCCAGGTCTCGGGCTGAATAGCGTGCGCCTTCTTGCTGCTTGTAGCTGGGGTCGTGCTCTTCATCGACCACGATCAGCTTGAGCTGGGGCATGGAGGCCAGCACCGCCATGCGGGTACCCAAGATCAGCCGGGCATGACCCGCATGGGCAGCCAGCCAGCTTTTCAGGCGCTGGGCGGGCGTCAGGCCACTGTGCAGCGCCACCACACGCTCACTGCCCAAATGGGCAAAGCGCTGTTTGAACCGGGCCTCCAGTTGCGGTGTGAGGTTGATCTCGGGCACCATCACCAGCACCTGGGCGCTGGGGTCTTGCGCCAGCACTCGAGCGGCCAGTCGCAGATAAACCTCTGTCTTGCCGCTGCCGGTGGCACCAAACAGCAAGGCAGGCCTTTTTTTTGTACTGCTTTCTGCATCAAACTCGGCCAGGGCCGTTTGTTGCTGTGCGCTCAGCGCTGACAAGCCCGTCGCATCTTGTGCGTAACTGGTGTCCAGAACCGGGCGCCTGAGTCGCCTGGCCAACTGCTCGCCTGTCAGTTCCCGCAGCTGTGGTGGCAACGCTGCCAGGGCCACTTCACCCAAGGACCGCTGGTAGTAACTGGATGTAAAGTTGACCAGCGCGCGCCAATTCGTGTTCAGTGGGGCCAGACCATCCAGCACACCCGCAATGCTTTTGGTCTGCATTTCCAGCAGGTCGCCCCTGTCAGTGGCGCTTTCCCACACCACACCCAGCACTTCACGCTTGCCCAGCGGCACGCGGACCAATGTACCGGGAGCAAGTGGCAACTCACTTCTGTAAGTCAGTGGCCCGGCAACGGCACTGTGGGCAGGCGTGGCCACCACAACTTTCGGCCAATGTGTCATGAGCCTACCTAATTTTATGTGAACTATTTGGCGTTTTCTTGAGAAAGCTTGCAAATAACGCGCTAAGTGCTTGATTTAAAAGCGCTTTGAAGAAGCCCACTTTTTCTGTGGATAACTTTGTTGATAGATTAGCCCCAGAACGCGGAAGGCCTTTTAAATCAAGGCTTTCGCTAGATTGCCCGTAAAAAAAGCACTTTGAGAAGTCTATATAAATCAACAACTTAGCTGCGCTATGGCTTTCATAGCGATTGAGGACTTGTAACGGGTATGTTACTTCACCGCCGCACAAATTTTGTGCATAAGTCTGAACACCCATGAGGCTTTGTGTGCTAGACCACACAGAAAAATGCATGCAGGTTCTGCCCGGTCACAAATAGGTAGCAGGCTAGGCCGCAGCAGCGCGCATTTTGCGGGAATGCGCGTGCACCGCGTCAACCAGCACCGCGACATTTTCAGGCGGCGTGAACTGGCTGATGCCATGCCCGAGGTTGAAAATATGGGTCGGGCCGGTCGTTTGGGCGTCTGTATGGGGTTTGCCAAAGCTGTCCAACACCTTGACGGCCTCGGCCTCTACCTGCGCCGGGTTGGCAAACAGCACGTTCGGGTCCAGATTGCCCTGCAGGGCCATTTTGTGACCGACCTGGGCGCGCGCCTTGCCCAGATTGACCGTCCAGTCCAGGCCGAGGACCTCGCAGTCGAGCTGGCCCATGGCCTCCAGCCACAAACCACCGCCTTTGGTGAACACCAGGCGCGGGATGACCACGCCGTCGTGGCTGCGCTTGAGCTGGGCCAGTACCCGCGCCGTGTAGACCAGGCTGAACTCATGAAAAGCCGCATCGGCCAGCACGCCGCCCCAGCTGTCAAAAATCATCACGGCCTGGGCACCGGCGTCTATTTGTGCATTCAGGTAGGCGGCCACAGAGTCGGCATTGATGGCCAGCATTTTGTGCATCAAATCGGGACGCTGGTACATCATGGTTTTGACCAGCCGGTAGTCGTCAGAACCGGCGCCTTCCACCATATAGCAGGCCAGCGTCCAGGGGCTGCCTGAAAAGCCAATCAGCGGCACGCGGCCATGGAGCGCTTTGCGGATCGAGCTGACCGCATCAAACACATAGCGCAGCTTGGCCATGTCGGGCACGGCCAGCTTGCTGACTGCCGCTTCGTCGCGCACCTTGTGGGCAAACTTGGGGCCTTCGCCCAACGCAAAGCTCAAGCCCAGACCCATCGCGTCAGGGATGGTCAAAATGTCGCTGAACAAAATGGCCGCATCCAGCTTGTAGCGCTCCAGCGGTTGCAGTGTCACTTCAGTGGCGTAGTCGGTGTTGGTGGCCAGGCCCATAAAGCTGCCGGCTTTGGCGCGGGTATCACGATACTCTGGCAAATAGCGGCCCGCTTGCCTCATCAGCCAGACGGGCGTGTGGGTGGTGGCCTGACGCATACAAGCGCGGATGAAGGTGTCGTTTTGAAGCGGTGCGTACATGTTGGGGGCTTGTCTCTCGGATAGGGTTGGATTAGATGAGGTCATTTTCAGCATCACTGTCAACGTACTGGCAAGAATTGTAAGAAGGTGCCGCCCAGCAGGCCTTGCACGTAAGTGATGACCGCACGGCGGTACTTTTCAGTCAGCATGGCAGACAGCAAATCCAGCCTGCCGATAATTTTGCCAAACTCGCGCTCAAAGCTCAGGTTGCGCTCTTGGTCATTGATCTCGTCAGCCAGCAACAGGGGCAGACCCCGTGCATTTTTACGACTGGCCAACAACCACACGGCAATTTCAATGTTTCGGGCGGCGTTGTAGATGTATTGCGCGTCCAGCGGGTCGGTTAAATAGAAAGTGCTTTTGTTGCCGTGTGCTGTGACCAGCATGTCTGCACTGGCGGCGATGAATGCAGCCACCCTGTCGCCCTTGAAGTCCGGGCCAAGCGCCAGAGACAGTGCCGCAATGTCACGTTTGCCTTGCAACTCGGGCCACGGCATGTTGGTGTCAATGGCCGTTTTGAGTTGGGCCAGCGCAGCCTCGCGCGTCGCTTGGGACTTGCGCCATTCGGCCGGATTGCGGCGGTACAGCTTGTCAGCCAGCAGGCTCAAGCTGGCAAGATTGTCACGCATCCCCAGCGTCGCCATGCGGTTGGCATCGGACTGCCCGAACTCACCCGACGTCATGGGCGCGACAGGCGGCTCTCCGCGCGGGGTAGGTGCGGGTGGGGCGGTGCTGCAGGCGGCCAAAAAGAACGGCAGCAGGCAAATCAGGCGCCTCATGCCTTGCATTGGCACCCCGATGATCGCTGAAAAGGCTTTGAACATCCCTTACTTTAACGAGCTTTGGGCTGCTTTTATGCGTCAACCCTGGCTGTCTAAGTGGGCGCAAGGCCCCGATGGTCAATTTTCAGGCAGCGGTCTTGCACCACCAGCAACCCTGCCGCCTGCGCCTTGGCGGCTGCGGCGGGGTGCGAGATGCCGAGTTGCATCCACAGAGCTTTGGCACCGATGGCGATTGCACCATCCACCAGGGGCGGAATGTCGGGACTGTTTCTGAAGCAGTTGACCAGGTCCATCTTTTCAAACTGGCTGGCTTCAAGCAGGGTGGCGTAGACGGTCTCGCCAAGTATGTGCGCGACGCCTGCATTCGGATTGACAGGGATGATGCGGTAACCATTGGCCTGCATGTAGCGCGCCACGTCGTAGCTGGCACGCTCAGGCTTGGGCGACAGTCCCACCACCGCTATGGTGCGGCAGTCGGCAAGAATACGCCGGACGATGTCGCCAGAAAGCATCAGTCTTTGTATTTGATAAAGCAGCCATACGGCCGGGACGCTGCCACGCTGATGGCCTTGCCGGCCAGCGCTTCGTTCAAACCCTGCCGAACGTAATTGGTGGCTGTTTTGATATCGTCCACTTTGGCCGATGCAATGCTGTCAATCGCGCCGGAATAAATCAACAGGCCCTGCGGGTTGATGATGTACATGTGCGGTGTGGTTTTGGCGTTGTAAAGCTCGCCAATCTCGCCAGAATCGTCCATCAGCATGGCGGAAGCACTGGCTTTTTTTTCAGCTTGCCAGGCCGTCAGTTTGGCGGGTGCCAAATATTCGCGACTTTTTTTGTTGGTGGAGTTCACGCTCAGCCACACCACGCCTTTACCCACGAATTCGGCTTGCAGGGCCTGCATGTTGCCGCTGTAATGCTTGACAACAAAAGGGCAGTTGGGATTGGTCCACTCCAGCACCACGTGCTTGCCTTTGAAGCCGCTGAGCTTGTGGGTTTTGCCCAGCGCATCGGTCGCTGTGAAGTCAGGCGCGGCCTGGCCGACGGTGGCCGCCGCATGCGCTTGTTGCGGCCCAGCAGAAATCGCCGCCAAGGCGATAGAAGACGAAAAAGTTCGGCGGTTCAACATCATAAAAATTCCTGTGAATCAAAGTTTAGCCAATTCAGCACGCACATCTTCAACTGACAAAATTTCACTGAGCACCACCGGCGCGCGGCCTGGCTTGTAAATCACATACACCGGGACACCGCTGCGGCCGAGCTGCGTCAACGCAGCCGTCACAGCCGGGTCACGGCGCGTCCAGTCGGCGCGCAGCAGCACCACCTTTTTGGCGGCCATATCGGCCAGCACCGATGCATTGCTCAGCGTGGTTTTTTTGTTGTACTGGCAGGTCACGCACCAGGCGGCTGTGAAGTCCACAAACACGGCCTGCCCACTGGCTGTGAGCTGGTCAACACGACCGGGCTCCCAGGCTTGCCAGCCACTGGTCAGCGTGTTTGATGGGCTGCCAGCTTCTTGAATCCGGGTGATATTTGGCCCCACAGCCCAGACGCCATAGGCACCAGCAGCTATTGAAAGCGTAGCAATCACGGCCCGCGCCTGGCCCTTCAGCGTCAAAGCCCAAATCACAAGCGTCAGCAGCACCAGCAAGCCCAGCAGCGCGCCAGCGCCGTCAATACCGCTTTGCTGGCCCAGCACCCAGACCAGCCACACCACGGTGGCAAACATCGGAAAAGCCATCAACTGCCTGAACGTCACCATCCACTGGCCAGGACGCGGCAGGGCGCGCGCAACAGCAGGCACCGCGCTCGCCGCCAGATACGGCAGGGCCATGCCCAAACCTATGGCAGCAAACACGGCCAGCGCCTGAGCTGCGGGCAGACCCACCGCGTAGCCCAGCGACGCGCCCATGAACGGCGCCGTACACGGCGAGGCAATGGCGGTGGCCAGCACGCCTGATAAAAATGAATCCAGGGTCGGATTGCGGGCTTGCAAACTGGCCACGCTGCTGGGCAGAACGTTGCCAAATTCAAACATCCCCGCCAGGTTCAACCCCAGCAGCGTGAACAGCACAGCCAGGCCAGAGACCACGGCCGGGCTTTGCAATTGAAAGCCCCAACCCAGTTGCTCGCCAGCGGCGCGCAGGCCCAGGAGCAGCGCGCCAAGCGCCAAAAACGACAAGGTGACGCCAGCGGTATAAGCCAGCCCGGTGCTCACGCGGGTGCGCTGGTCTTTGACATTGACAAAACTCACCACCTTGATGGCCAGCACCGGAAACACGCAGGGCATCAGGTTCAAGATCATGCCGCCGATGAACGCGCCGAACAATGCAGCCCAGAAGGTCAACCCTGTTGCGGACGCCTGAATGGGCGCGGCGCCGCTGCTGGCGTTGGCCTTGGCCTTGGGGGCAGCCTCCAGGGCTGGTGGCATTTGGGCAGCGGCCGCCACTTTGGGCCATTCGCCTTTGACCGGCGCTTCGATCCGGTACGCAATTTTGTCCAGCGCCACAACGACCGGCATGACCGTCGGGCTTTCAGTGCGCTGGGCTGATAGCGGAACTTGCGCCGTCCACACGCTGCCCTGCCAGCCTTGCGCCCACTTTGCGGCGGGCTCAATCACGTTGCCTGTTTCGGGGAAAAACGCCAGCGTCTTGCCGATCAGGCCAGCGGGCAAATCGCTCAGCGAAATCTTGAGGGCGTTGCCAGCGACTTCGATCAGGCTTGCCGTGGTCTTGATGGGTTGGGGTGTGGCATCAAACGCCGCCTGAAAGGCAGCGGCATGGATGGCGGTTGAGCCTTTGGCCGGAATGCTCAAGGCAAAGTCGCCCTCTTGCGGAATACATTCTTTTTTGCAGACCAGCCAGGAGGCTTTGAGTTTAATTTCAAGTTGGCCTCCGTTGACGCCAGCATTGAAGTTTTGCGCCACGGAAAGGGGCACCGGCAGCAGCACCGTGCCCTCGTAGCCGTAGTTGGCCAGCGTGCCAATCGGGATTTTTTTAGGCGTCGGCCAGGAAATCTCGCCGGGGTCCATGCCGGCAGGCAGCTTGAATTCAAGCACCGTGGGCAGGCCAGAATCACCCGAATTTTTCCAATAGGTGTGCCAATCTGGCTGGTGCGCGATTTGCAAGCCCACCCAGACCGGCTTGCCCGGCCCCACACCGTCCGGCACAAAAGCCATCAGCTCGGCCCGCACCTGATCGGTGGTGATGACACTCCCAACCACCTTTTGAGGCGAATTTAAAGGGTTAATTTGGGCTGCAGCCCAATTAATCTGTAGGCAAGCAGCTACAAAAAACAGAGCGGTTTTGAAAAATCGGGAGTTCATGGATGGTTGTCTGAGCGCCTGGCAAGAGCAATAGTTCCAACCGGCTGACACCGTGGGTCTGCTGACAGGCCTGTTGATCACAAACCCAGATAATAAGGCGATGCTTCGCCCAACGCGCTCCATCGTCTTAGCCACCCTGAATGCCAAGTACATTCACGCATCCTTGGGACTGCGTTACCTGCTGGCCAACATGGACGTGCATGGCGGGTCGGGTCTGAAGGCGCAAACGCAGTTGTGCGAGTTTGTCATTGCGCAGCGGCCTTTGCAGATTGTGGAAGAACTGCTGGCATTTGAGCCCCGCATCATCGGCCTCGGCGTTTACATCTGGAATGTGGTGGAAACCACGCAGGTGGTGGCTTTGCTCAAAGCCTTGCGGCCCGACATCAAAGTCGTCCTGGGCGGGCCCGAGGTCAGTTTTGAAACCGAGATCCAGGACATTTGCCGCCTGGCAGACCATGTGATCACTGGCTGGGGCGATGTGAGCTTTCCCAAGCTGTGCCGGGCTTTGCTCGATGGTCCGCAGCCTTTGATGAAAGTCATCACGGGCGAGCAACCCGCCCTTGACGCGATTGCGCTACCGTACAACGAATACACACCTGAAGACCTGGCCAAGCGCCTGCTGTATGTGGAGGCCTCGCGCGGCTGCCCTTTCAAGTGTGAGTTTTGTTTGAGCTCCTTGGACAAAACCGCCTGGGCGTTTGACCTGGATGCCTTCATGGCAGAAATGGAAGCGCTGTATCAGCGCGGCGCCCGCAACTTCAAGTTTGTCGATCGCACGTTTAATTTGAAGGTTGATTTTTCAGTCCGGATTTTGCAGTTTTTTCTAGATCACTTGAAAGACGAAGAAGGACGCACAGCCAGCGGGTCGGACTTATTCATCCATTTTGAAGTCGTGCCAGACAGCCTGCATGACAAGCTCAAGGCACTGATCGCCCAGTTCCCCGCAGGCTCGCTGCAATTTGAAGTCGGCATTCAAAGCTTTAACCCTGACGTGCAGCAACGCATCTCGCGCAAACAGGACAACACCAAGACCGCAGACAACCTGCGCTGGCTGGTCACGCACAGCAAAGCCCATGTGCATGCTGATTTGATTTTTGGCCTGCCGGGTGAAACCCTGGACAGCTTCGCCGAGGGCTTTGACAGGCTGTATGAGTTGGCGCCGCATGAAATCCAGTTCGGTATTTTGAAGCGTTTGCGCGGCACGCCCATCACGCGCCACACCAGCGACTACGCGATGGTCTACGAGCCGCAAACGCCGTACACCATCTTGCAAAATTCCACCGTTGACTTTGCCACCATGCAGCGCATCAAACGCTTTGCACGCTACTGGGACCTGGTGGTGAACTCGGGGCGCTTTTCGTCAGGTTTAAAGCTGTTGTTAAGCCGTGGCTCAGCGTTTCATCACTTTTTGCATTTCAGCGACTGGTTGTGGCAAACAACCGGCAAGACGCATGAGTTTGCGCAAGAAAAACTGGTGGACTTGCTGCATCATTACCTCACTGAAACACGCGGCATGGGCAGCGCGCAGGTGCAAGCGGCCTTGCTGGCAGACTACCTCGCCAGTGGTGCGCGGGGCAGGCCGCAGTGCCTGACCGCCACATTGCCAGGGCAAGCCCCAGCCAAAGCGGCTAAACACCTGGCCCAGCGTCAGGCACGGCACGGTGCGGCCAAGGGCGACGCGCTAAAAATCGAAGCCTAATTGCGGGCAAACAGGTGCCGGGCCTGCCGCTTTTTTAGCGCGCCCCGCTGCTGCAACACCAGCCGCTGCATCACTAGCCTTCCTTCGCGGCCGCACCATTTCGCGATTCGGGCTGCGTGAGCCATGCTTTTCATACACCTTGGCCGCCTCGGCTTGCACGGCTTTTTCAGCTTTTTTGCCGTAGATTTTTTCTTTGGCGGCCAGCGTGGCGGCTTTCAGGTCAACGATGGGGGCCGGGTAACCGGCAGGCGGTGACAGCGCCAGCCAGGGCTCATGAATGAAGGCGGGTTCGACCTGAGCCAGTTCAGGCACCCATTGCCGAATGAACACGCCGGTGGGGTCTTGGTCGTGGCTTTGCTTGATCGGGCTGTAAATCCGAATGGTGTTGATGCCTGTCACGCCGGACTGCATCTGGCATTGGCTCCAGTGAATGCCGGGCTCGTAGTCGGTAAATTGCTGCGCCAGGTGCTGACCCAGGTGACGCCAGTGCAGCCACAACTGGTAAGCACCAAAGCTGACCAGCATGGCCCGCATTCTGAAGTTGATCCAGCCCGTGGCGTTCAGGCTGCGCATGCAGGCATCGATGAATGGAAACCCGGTGCGGCCCTCGCACCAGGCCGCAAGGCGGGCGCTTTCTTCAGGCGTCAATTCGCCTTCATTGCGCAAATGGTCAAAGCCTCGGTTGACATTTCGCAGCTCAATTGCCGGCTCGGACTCAAGCTTTTGGATGAAATGGCAATGCCAGTGCAGCCGGCTTTCAAAGCTTTTGAGAGACGCCAAAAAGCCATCAGGGCGCTCGGTGGCAGGCATGGCTTGCAGTTGCGTCCGGCGCTGTGCCACCTGATGCATGCATTCGCGAACACTGAGGCTGCCCCATGCCAAGTGGGCCGAGATGCGCGAACAGCTTTCTGGCGCTGTCACCGGGCTGGACATGTCAAACCGGTAAGTACGCCCGCGCTGGTCTAAAAACGTGTGCAGCTCCTGCAGCGCCAAAGCACGGCCGCCGCGCTTGCGGCCGGGTTTATCAAGGCTTGGCAAGCGCAGGTCATGCGCCGTCAGTTCAGCACAAACGCCTAAACCCAGCAACAACTCTCGCTTGAGCCACTGCACACGACTCGGTGCTGGAAGAGGCGGGCTTTGCAGGCGCTTGAGGCGGTGCTGCGTCCAGCGGTTGCGCCCTCCTTCATGGGACAGCAAGCGCCGCACCACGCCGTTGCTGGGAAATTCGCGCCACTCGACCTCGCTGGCACGGCACCAGTGGCCTACCGCGATGTCGCGCGCATAGCTCCAGGCATTGCCGGTTTCTTCAGTGCTGACCAATGTGAAAGGCCCAACGGACGCTTGCAGCGCTGCCAGGACACCGACCATGTCGCCCTGAAGGCGGCAGAGCTGGGCCTCGTTGTCGCTGTCTTGCCGGATCCATGTGTCCAGCTCGGCCAGGCACTCGTTGGCAAAGCCCAGATGCTGCGCCGCCATGTCAGTTTGCTGCCACATGGCGGGCTCGTACACCCACAGCGGCAGCACCCTGGCGCCAGTTTGCGCCGCCCAGGCCGCTGCATTGGCAAGCGCTGCGTGGTCATGCCAGCGCAAGTCTTTTTTGAACCAAACGATCAACAAGGAACTTGTCATGACGCCAGTTTAGGGGGGCCATGCTGAGTTTTGAAAATCATCCAAAATAGGGGGATGACTCCCAATGTTAAAGACAACCTGAGCTCTAGCCGCTTCTGGGCCAACCTGAAGACGACGGACTTTGCCAAGCTGGACAAAGCGCGCTGCATCGCGGTGCTGCCTGTTGCCGCAATTGAGCAGCATGGCCCGCATCTGCCGCTGTGCGTTGACGCGGCGCTGGTCGACGGCGTGGTGGCCGCCAGCCTGGCGAGCATACCGCCCGATTTACCCGTGCTGTTTTTGCCGACGCAAGCAGTGGGCCTGAGCCCTGAACATGCCGCGTTTGACGGCACTTTGACGCTCAAAGCGGCGACGGTGATCGCGCTTTGGACGGAGCTGGCCGAATCGGCTCACGCGGCCGGGATCAAAAAACTGGTGCTGCTCAATGCACACGGCGGACAGGTCAGCTTGCTGGATGTGGTGGCGCGTGACCTTCGGGCGCGCTTGGGCATGCTGGTGTACAGCGTGAGCTGGTTTCATTTGCCATTGGTCACTGAACTTGGCGAGTCGGTCAATGACCTGTTCAGTGCCGAGGAGCACCGGTTTGGTGTTCATGGCGGCGACGTCGAAACCTCCATGATGCTGGCCTTGAAACCCGAGCTGGTGGACATGACCCAGGCGCAACACTTTCGCTCGACCGCACAAGACCGGGCTGAAAGATTCAAAATTCTTGGCGATGGCAAAAGCGCCAAACTGGCCTGGCAAATGCAGGACTACAACCCGCACGGCGCAGCCGGCAATGCGGCGGCAGCAACGGCCGAGAAAGGTTTCAAGATTTTGAACGCGGCAGGCCGCAGCTTTGCGGCATTGCTCGGCGAGATTGACCAGTTGCCCTCAGACACGCTGCGCGCGGCCCTTTAAACGTAGGTCACCCAATCTGCATATTCAGGCGCGTCCAGATGCGGCAGCGTGTTGTAGGTCACCAGCATGTGGCGCTTGGGGGTAAAGGCAAACTCGGTGACCGAAGCATTGCGAATGCGCAGGTTGAGCTCAATCGTCGCTTCTGGGCTGCAACCCAAAACATGGCCGACAGCGGTTGATATGGGCCCACCACTGGAGACCAGCAACACATGGCCGTCGCAGTTTTTTCGCACGTGGTCCAGGGCGCTTGTCACGCCGCCCACAAACTCGCTGTAGCTGGGCATGCCTTGCGGGCTGACCACGCCGTCCATCCACTGCTTCAGGCCGTCTTTGAGCAGGCGAAAGTGGTGGCGGTATTGCTCAGGCGAATGCGGTTTTTCAAGTTTTCCAGCATAAACGGTGGCAATTACCGCGTGGCTGTCGTATTCGTTCAGGCCTGACCACTGCAGCGCTTGGGGGGTTGTCCGCATGCCTTTGCAAATACCCTCATAGGTGCTGATCTGCCGCTTTAAGGTGCCTGTCAGTGCCGCATCAAAGGCCATGCCTTTGGCTGCAAAATACTCGCCCAACCGCAGGGCCTGCTGGTGGCCCAGC
Organism: Comamonadaceae bacterium; assembly: GCA_947478725.1. Taxonomy (GTDB): domain Bacteria; phylum Pseudomonadota; class Gammaproteobacteria; order Burkholderiales; family Burkholderiaceae_C; genus Polaromonas. Next base: position 115,746 of record CANJWZ010000004.1, on the reverse strand, counting down.
GGGCTCAGCACGTCGTAATCATCTGCACCAAACGAGGCCTGGCCATGGCGCACTAAATAGAGGGTTCCCATGCTCGCATTGTGCGGCGGCTTTGGCGACAAACCTGTCACCCGCGTGTCGGCTGCTAAATGCCTTTGGACTCCAGGGTGACCAGGCCGCGCGGTGTTTGCAGGGTGGCGATCAGATTGGGCAGCCCTTGGCTCACCGCCACGCCTTGCAAGCCTATGGCGGCATAAGCGGCACGCAAGGCTTGGGTGTCTGGCTGGCACGCGGTGAGCGACTCAAGCGTGATGCCACTTGCCGCCATGCTGGTTGCAGGGTGAACATCGCCCCATTCGATCAGCGTGGGCAGGGTGCCGTTCATCAGCCGCTGACCGTCTGGGCGGACGGTGATCTTCCAGCTCAGCAAGCCTTGCGGTGTCATGCGCGAAGCCTGTAGCAAGTCGCCACGGTCCATGCCAAGAGCAGCCAGCGCTTGCATGCCAGGCGCAGCACGCGGCGTGCGGGCGACAAAATGAACCAGTTGCGGGCCAGATTGCTTCAATTGCTGTTGCAGCGCCTCATTGTCCAGGTCGAACCAGCGTCTTTCGCCCTGTTTTCTTGTACAAACTGCTCCTTTATCAATAGCAATGATTTCAAGGTAAGCGGTTGGGTAAGTCGCTGTGGCAACTGAAAACAGCCGGTTGTGCGTGCCCATCAACGGGTGCTCACCGCCGGGGCCGGGCAGGCTGCCGAATGTCTGTTCGCACCAGGCCACGCCTTCGTCAAGCGTGCTGGCGGCGACGACCAGATGATCAATCTGCGCTGTCACAGCGTGACTGTCCCGCTGATACACGTGACCGACTGCCCACCCACCCATAGCTGCCCGTCCGCGTCGCGCTGCAAGTCAATTTGCCCTGCGCGTTTGACGCATGCGCCCTGTGCGGCGGTGTAATGCGCTGGCATGATGCCGTCGGCCATCAGCCATTGCGCCAGGCTGGCGTTCAGGCTGCCGGTCACCGGGTCTTCGTTGATGCCAATGCTGGCTGCAAAGGCCCGCACCTCCAGATCGGGGGCGGTGTCAGGCTGGTCGTGCGCAAAAGCTTTGGCCTCCCGATTGGCTCTGGCAATCAGCGGCGACGCTGCGCCCACCGGGTAGATGCCCGCCACACCGACCTTGACCCCCAGTTTGGCCAAGGCTTGGTGGTTGGGCATGATCTGCAAAACCGTCTCGGGGTGGTCCAGCAGCAAGCCCAGCCATACCGGGCCGTTGTCCAGCAGTTGCGCCGCGGTGACCTGCGCGGCCTTGATGCCGAGGGCCGCCGCCACCTGCGCCAGCACCACCGGGCTGGGGGCAGAGCGGCTCAATTCAGGGGCTGCAAAAGCGAGTCGATGAGCCAAGCGCTTGCCCGACCCGTCGCGGCGAATTTGGACCAGGCCTTTCGCACACTCCTGCACGATGACATCTTTGTTTTGAGGCTGCCCGCCGGCCTCCAGCCAGGCATGGCAACTGCCCAGCGTGGGATGGCCCGCAAAGGGCAATTCAATGCCCGGCGTGAAGATGCGCAGGCGGTAATCGGCCAAGGGGTCAAGTGCAGGCAGCACAAAGGTGGTTTCGGACAAATTCGTCCAACGGGCAAAACTCGCCATCTCTGCATCGCTCAGGCCATCGCCCTTTAGAACCACAGCGACCGGGTTACCCAGGTAGGGCGTTGAAGTAAAAACATCGACTTGTTTGAAAGGGCGTGGTTGCATCAGGCGCCTTTCAAGCCAATGGCAAATCGAGCACGCCCTTGGCCGCAGGCCGGGCTAAAAGCGAGGCAAACCAGCGCTCAATATGCGGCCGCTTTTCACGCGCTTGCGGCAGGCCAAACCAGCGCTGCACCTCGCAGCCCAGTGGAATATCAGCCATGGTGAAACGCTCACCCACCATGAAGCTGCGGGTGGCCAGATGCGCGTCCAGGATCGCCATCAAGGGCTCGACCAGGGCGTTCGACTGGGCGACCAGAGCCATGTCGCGCTGCTCGGCAGGCAGGCGGATCAAATGCCAAAAGCCGTTACGACTGGCGGGGTTGACCATGGTTTGTTGCCATTCCATCCAGCGTTCGGCGTCAAAGCGCTCTTGCAGGTCGCTGGGGTACAGCGAGTGCGCCGACGCGCCGGGCCGCCCCAAGCTAGGCACGGCCCCCTCGGGGGGCAGCGCAGTACGCGAAGCGACAAGCGTGGGGGCGCTGTATGTGGCGCACAAGTAGCGGGTGATGACGTTCGACTCCCACAGCACATAGTCGCCGTCCTCCAGCACCGGGATTTGTGAGTTGGGATTGAGCGCGACATACGCCGGTGTTTTCACCACACCATGCACACCGCCAGCTTCATGGCGTTCAAAGTCCAGGCCCAGCTCTTGCGCTGCCCAGACTGCTTTTTTGACATTGATGGAGCTCATGCGGCCCCAGATTTTGAGCCGGCTCATGTTTTTTGTTCTTTCAGGTGTGCTTTGAAAACATCGGCCAATGCAGCAATGCCGCTGTTGATCTGATCCACACTCGCCGTCACAAACGACAGTCGCAAGGTGTTGTGCTGGGGGTCGTCAGAGTAAAAGGCGGCACCTGGCACGAAGGCCACGTTGCGTTCGACAGCCTTTGGCAACAGCTCAACAGCGCTCATTCCTTTGGGGAGTTCGAGCCATAAAAACATGCCGCCGTCGGGCGTGTTCCAGCTCACGCCGCTGCCCGCCAAGTGCTTGTTCAAGGCGGCCAGCATGGCGTCGCGTTGCGACTTGTAGAGCGCGCGAATCGTCGGCACGTGGCGCTCCAGAAAGTTGTCTTTCAGCACCTCGGCCACCATGCGCTGGTTAAAGCTGGGCGTGTGCAAATCGGCGGCCTGCTTGGCTTGCAGCAGCTTGGGGTACAACGCTTTGGGCGCGACCAGAAAACCCAGGCGCAAACCGGGTGCCAGTGTTTTGCTAAAGCTGCCCATGTAGATGCAGCCATCCGGGTTGCGGGCTGCTAGCGGCAAAGGCGGGGGCGTGTCAAACCACAAATCACCGTAGGGGTTGTCTTCAACAATCGGCAGGCCCAGCTTTGCAGCGGCTGTGCTGAGCGCCGCACGGCGCGCTTCGCTCATCGATTGGCCCGTCGGGTTTTGAAAATTCGGCAGCACATACAAGAAGCGCGCATCTTTGGCTTTTGCACTCAGGTCCACGATATCAATGCCTTCAGCATCACTGGCCACACTCACAAACTGCGGCTCCATCGGCGTGAAGGCCTGTAGCGCACCCAAATACGTTGGCGTCTCCACCAGCACTTTGGCGTCTTTGTCGATCAGGATTTTGGCAATCAGGTCCAGCGCCTGCTGGCTGCCTGTGGTGATCAGCACCTGCGCCGGGTCGACGTCCCACGGCAAGGACGCTGCGACCCACTCGCGCAGCGGCGCATAGCCTTCGCTGGCTGCGTATTGCAACGCCGCCTCGCCGTCGGTCGACAAGACCTTGGCGCAGGCCGCTGCAAACGCGTCAATCGGGAATGTTTTGGGCGATGGCAGCCCACCTGCAAAGCTGATGATGCCGGGCTTTTCAGTGACCTTCAGGATCTCGCGGATCACTGAGGGGTTCATTTTTTCTGCGCGCGCAGCTTGTGTCCATTTCATTTTTAGTTCCTTCCACTTGAGGTGCCCACCGGCATCTTTTTACCCAAAAAAACCGTGGCAATGACCGCCAGGCCAAAACCAACCGTGACCGCATCCAGCCTCTCGCCAAGCAAGGGCACGGCAAACAGCATCGACAAAAACGGTTGTACCAGCTGTACCTGACTGACCCGCACCGCACCACCCAAGGCCAGCCCCCGGTACCAGGCAAAAAAGCCCAGCCACATCGAAAATACCGCCAGGTAAGCAAAGCCCAGCCAGGCTGTTGGCTTGACGCCATGCTCTGGCCATGAATAAACAGCCAACGGCAGCGTCAGCGGCAATGACAGCAGCAGCGCCCAGCAAATCACATGGTCAGCGCGCATATGGCTTGCCAGCCTGCCGCCGTAGCAGTAGCCCACCGCCGCGAACAGCATGGCGGCCAGCAGCAGCAAGTCTGCAAAGCTGATGGCAAGCGTGCCGATTGCCTGGCCCGACCGCAGCACCGCAAACACCACCACCAGCGCGCTGCCCGCTGCCGCGCACAACCAAAAGCCCACCGATGGCCGCTGGCGATGCAGCAAGGCACCCACAGCAGCGGTGGCCAGCGGCAACACGCCCACAATCACGCTGGCATGCATGGCTTCTACATGGCGCATGGCAACCGAGGTCAGCAGCGGAAAACCAAACACCACGCCAGCTGCGGTGATGGCCAGTGGCAGCCAGTCGGCTCGAGCAGGCCAGGGCGCGCGGGTGAAAAACAACAGGGCAGCAGACAACACAGCCGCCACCGTGGCCCGCCCCATGGCGATAAACAGGCCCGACATTTGCGGCATATCCGGCGTGCCCACGGCCAGGCGCGTCATGGGCAGGGTGACTGAAAAAATCACAATGCCCAGAAAGCCCAGCCACAGGCCTTTGGCTACCGCTGCCGTATCAACAGTCTGGGTCGTCATGCGTCAAGCGCCCGTCAGGTGAGGAAATTGCCAATTCATGGGGCTGACTTTATAGCGGTTATCAACACACCACCCATACAGTTGAAGATACGCTGATGAAAACTGTACTGGTTGACATACCGATACACGGCTTAGCGGAAAGCCAGGCGCGTCAAAAACCTATATAAATCAGAGGGTTAATGGCGAAAAATGCAAACGTGTCATGTTTCATGTGCTTGACCCAGTCGTTTAGCGTTTGCGGCACGCAGCCAATCTTGGGTGACATCGACTCAATGGCGGCTCTTAAAGATAGGTACTCATCGCGGTGCTCCTGCACCATGCGCGCTGCACGCTAGCGCACTTCAAGGAAAATTTGTTTTCTGTCTTGCTCATGGCTCCATCTTCTCAAAGTGTGGAGCGTCCTCAAAACCCGAGGCGATTCGCTGATTCAAAAACCATGTGATCCAAGTAATGCAAAAAAAATAGTGGTCATACTCAGAATAAGAATCAACCAATGAACGATATGGGTTTTCAGAAGATTGTTGCTCACTTTATTATCATTGATTCGACCGTGATGCCTGCTGATAAATGGTTCTATTACAAACAGTGCAAACATAAAAATCAGCCATATGAAAACCATTGCGTGCATCCATGCATATTTAATTTCAATAAAGCGATGCCATGCATTTAATCTGTGCGTCATATAAAAACCACTCAATCCTGCAACTAAAACAGCGAGCCGAGCAATTTTTGAAAACCTATTCTCAATATGATTAAATATAGAAATTTTGACATTTTCATCCGATAAATTTCTTATTGCAGGTATCAGTACGCTCGTTACAAATGCAACCCCACCAATCCAAACCACAATGCTCAATAAATGAATGCCTTTGGCGATGGATAAATCTGTCATTCTGGTAAAGATGAAACTACGATTCTCTTAGACTTTAGTTTTTGTAAGAGTAAAGCCTCAACTTGTTCTCGAGAAATTTTTAATGGCTGATAAGCCAATCCAATGGTTGCAGGTTCCAGTGAGACGCGGACACTGCCTTTCGTGATTCCTGGTAAGCGCGATGCAATAGAAATCAATTCGCGTCGCATTGCTTCATCACGATTTGCTGGACCATCCCATATTAAATAAAGCATTTTTTGATTTAATTGCTTTGTTTTTTCCACAAGGACATGGTCGTAGACTGAAGCAATGCGGTCTTCTAAACAATGGCCACAAGCTAACGCACTCAAGCTCGCCAAGCTCAGCAAGTTAACTATCAACCATTTTGTTAAACATATATTCATATAAATCTTTATTTAGAAGCCTCGGATTTTTTTGTCTTGGTTGCAGTCATGCTCTCATCTATCCAATGAAAATAAGCCAGATATTGCTTGATTTCTTGAGAGCTTAAGCCTTGATTGGGCATGGGAATATTATTGAATTGCTTAAGCATGGCTTTGGCTTCATCGTTAGTAGCCAGCATTTTTTCAGGTGCTGTTAGCCATTGGGTCAGCCATTCGTCTTTGCGTCTTTGTGTAACACCCGCCATGTCAGGACCTAATTTATTACCCTGTCCGACGGAGTGACAGGCTAGACATTTGCTCTCAAACGCGTTTTTTCCTTTTACAGCCAAAGGGGCAGTTGGTGTAGCACTGGCTTCCATATTGTGGTGTTCAAGTTCTGGTTCTTTGGATTTATCAAGAGTAGATATCAAACCAATTGCACCTTGTGAGGCATTTGCAAAATGATGGTCTACCATGATGTAGGAACCCGCCTCTGGAATCACCATTTCTACAATGGCGCTGTTACTTGAACCAAGTAATACCGTTTGCATACCTCGCATTTGATTATCAGGATTACCTTCTAGCCAGACTCTGTCAAATATGGTTCCAACCACGTGAAAGCTAGAGGTTTTACTGGGCCCTACATTTAGAACAAACAAACGAACACGCTCGCCTGGTTTTGCAGTCAACGGTTGTTTGACCATTCCGTTGTGTTTGCCATTAAAGACAGTGTGTGTAGGTTGTGATGCCTTCAGGCGGTCTGCGTCTAATATATAAAGCGGGGCGCCATTGAATTTCTTTCCAGCTGGATCTGGTTTGACGTAAAACTCACTTTGTATGACCAAGTATTCATGGTCTACCTTAGTGGGGTAGCCCGCCTTTGGTTCCACCACGACGGCACCATACATTCCCGAGGCAATGTGTTCCAAAATCATGGGTGTACCGCAGTGGTACATGAAAATACCAGGGTAGTTCAGGGTAAATTCAAATTCAATGGTTTGGCCAGGGGCGATTGAACGGTATTTGTCTTGGGGCGAAACCATCGCCGCATGAAAATCCATCGAATGCATCATCGGAGCCATGGCCATGGAAATTCCTGGCAAGATTTCATCGCTGCGGTTGGTCATGCTGAAATGAATTTTGTCGCCGACTCTTGCTCGAATAGTGGGACCTGGTACCTGATCACCAAAGGTCCAGGCGCTGAATTGAACCCCAGGCGCAATTTCGACTATCTTGTGAGTTGTGTCTAGTTGCACATTTTTAACTGGCGATAGCTCCAGTGGTTTTAACTCGGCATTAAAGTTCAAAGCGGCGCCAACTGCATAGGGGCCTGTGTGCCTTTCCATACTGGTTTTAGCTGCTGGTGACTTCAGTTCTATTTGACTTGCATCATATGGATCAATTTCTTTTTTCGTACTTGGACCGCATGCATAAAGCATGCTTATAGCGAGCACTAAAGTGATTCGGAGCGCAAGTTTGATCAACATACCCATCCCTTGCTAAGGAGTTTTAGAAGCAGAGATCCTATGGTTTATCAAGCTTGTTGTGTGTGATTCCAGCCCTTATCTTGATTTACATCAAGTAAGTCAAATTTAGGTAATGCGGCATTCCCCCAAATCAGTAGACAAATAGTGTTGTCAAAAACTGAAATGAAGAAAAGCAAATGCAGAGAACGAAATACGCCACGTTCTGGCAGGTATTTGGGCGAATAAGAGATGCGATGCGCTGAATTTCGTAAGTACACTTAGAGTGCCTGTTGACATCACCTTCTCCTGCCCGCCCCATCCTATGAGTTTCACCACCCGCCCCGAGATCACTGGGACCTATGGCGTTGCCGCGTCCACGCACTGGCTGGCCTCGCAAACGGCCATGGGCGTGCTTGAGCGTGGTGGCAATGCCTTTGACGCAGCGGTGGCCGGCGGCTTTGTGCTTCAGGTGGTGGAGCCGCATCTCAATGGCCCAGGCGGTGAGGCGCCCATGTTGCTGTGGAGCGAGCGCGAAAAACGGATGCTGTCAGTGTGTGGCCAGGGCGTTGCGCCCATGGCTGCGAGCAGCGCGGCTTTTCGCGCCATGGGCCTGGCGCAAGTGCCCGGCATCGGTCTGTTGCCGGCCACCGTGCCAGGTGCTTTTGGCGCGTGGATGACATTGCTGCGCGATCACGGCACGTGGCCATTGGCCGATGTGTTGGCGCCTGCCATCGGCTATGCACGCGACGGCTACCCCTTGGTTGGCCGGGCGGTGCAGGCGATTGTGGCGGTGCAAGACCTCTTCAGGCAGCACTGGCATTCGTCAGCGCGCGTGTGGTTGCCTGGCGGTAAAGTCCCCGCACCCGGCGCCTTGTTCACACAGCCTGCACTGGCGGCGACCTACGAAAAATTAATCACGCTCGCGCAAAGCCAAGGCGCCACCCGCAGCGAGGTGATCGATGCCGCCAGCACAGCCTGGTACCAGGGTTTTGTGGCCAAAGAGATTGATCATTTTTACCGCACCGAAAAAGTCGTTGACGGCACCGGGCAAGCGCACAGCGGCCTGCTGCGCTATGAAGACATGGCGTGCTGGCAAACCAAAGTTGAAGCGCCCTTGTGCCTTGACTTTGGTCGCTACACGCTGGCCAAGTGCGGCTTCTGGAGCCAGGGGCCGACGATGCTGGAGCAACTGGGCATGCTCAAACATGCGGGGCTTGAAAACCACGCACCTGACAGCGCCGGATTTGTACACCGCATTGCAGAAGCGGCCAAACTGGCACTGGCCGACCGGCTGGCCTGGTATGGCACTGCGCCGGGCGCGTCGGCGCAAGACCAGACCGCATTGCTTTCAAATGACTACCTGCTCAAACGCTGGCAAGGTGTTGGCCAAAGGGCCTCACAAGTGCTGCAGCCAGGGGCCCCCAACGCCAACGCAGCGCGCCTACCCGATCTTGCTGTGAGCCTGCGCACCCTGCTGACGGCAGACACCCGCTTCGGCATCGGTGAGCCGACATTTGCGGCGCTGCCCCCCGTGTCTGAATGGGCCGAGCGCGAAGTGTTTGTGGGCGATACCTGCCACATTGATGTCATCGACAAGCATGGGAACATGGTGGCCGTGACCCCATCAGGCGGCTGGTTGTCGTCCAGCCCGGTGGTGCCGGCCCTCGGCTTTGCCATCAACACCCGCCTGCAAATGACCTGGCTCGATGACGGCTTGCCCAACAGCCTGGCCCCTGGCGTTGCGCCGTGCACCACGCTGTCGCCATCACTGGCCCTGCGTGATGGTGAGCCTTACATGGTGTTTGGCACACCGGGTGGCGACCAGCAAGACCAGTGGTCTACCGCATTTTTTCTGCGTCACGCAGTGCACGGCATGAACCTGCAAGAGGCGATTGACGCCCCCGCCTGGCATGTAGACCACGGACCCTCGTCTTTTTGGCCGCGTCAGACCGTGCTGAACCGGTTGACGATAGAGTCGCGTTTTTCACCAGCGGTGCTGGACGAGCTTCGCGCTGCCGGGCATGAGGTGAAAGTCGGAGAACCCTGGTCTGAAAGCCGCCTGTCGGCTTGCAGCCGCAGCCGTGATGCGCAGGGCCGGCTCGTGCTGCGGGCAGCCGCCAACCCGCGCGGCATGCAGGGCTACGCGGTGGGGCGTTAGTTCTCGTCGTGCTCCATCAACCAACACATTATTCTCAAGTCAAGGAGCTTCAACATGTCGCATTCTTTTTCAGTCACCCGTCGCCATGCCGTGCTGGCCTATGCGGCCACCTTGTTGGGCGGCGTCTCGCCATGGGCGCGCGCCGCCTGGCCCGAAAGCACGATCACCCTCATCGTGCCGTGGGCGCCTGGCGGCTCAACCGACATTTTGGCCCGTACGCTCAGTGAGCAACTGACCAAGTCGATGGGCCAAACCGTCATTGTTGACAACAAGGCGGGCGCTTCGGGCAATATCGGTTCGAACCTGGTGGCCAAAGCCAAGCCAGACGGTTACACCCTGCTGGTCGGCTCCATGAGCACGCACGCCATGAACCCGGGACTGATACCGAACATGCCTTTTAAAGGGGTTGACGACTTCACCCCGATTGCGCAAATTGCCAACGTGGTCAACACCCTGGTCGTCAACCCATCGGTGCCGGTTAAAACCGTCAAGGAATTCATTGCCTACGCCAAAGCCAACCCCGGCAAGCTGGCTTACGCGACAGCCGGTCCTGGCTCCACCAACCACCTTGCCGCAGTGATGTTTGAAAAAGCCGCCGGTATTGAGATGTTGCATGTGCCGTACAAAGGCGGTGCACCTGCCGTGCTCGACACGGTGGGCAACCAAACCCAGGTGCTGTTTTCTGCCGGCACGCAAACGCTGCCGCATGTCAAGTCAGGCAAGCTGCGGCTGCTGGCCGTCACAGAGGCCAAACGGTCGGCCCTGCTGCCTGATGTACCAACGGTAGGCGAGACCTTGCCGGGCTACGAGATGAGCGTTTGGTACGGCGCTTTTGGGCCTGTTGGTTTGCCCAGAGACATGGCCAGCAGGCTGAATGCTGAAATCAACAAAGCCATGGCTTTACCCGACATCAAGTCACGCATGGACGCGATTGGCGTTGAGGTGGTGCGAAGCACGCCGCAAGACTTTGCAGGCCTGTTGCAGCGTGACGCAGACCGCTACGGCAAAGTCATCCGTGAGCTGGGTATTAAAAACGAGTAAGACCCGGTGAACACGGCAGATCCAGCATCAGAAGACCTGCAGCTCCCGGCTGCGGTGTGTGCCTTGCTTGGCGAGGCGCTGCCCCACGCCAGTCATTTTGATGCCGCCCTGTCGGTGATTGAACGGGTGCGGCAGGCCATGCTGGGCGATGGCCTGTTAACTGTCAACAAGGTTGACACGCTGCCGGCCAGCGACGGCGAGTTTGAGCTGCAGCGCCTGTGGTCATCGAACTTGCAGGCCTACCCAGTCGCGGGCCTGAAGCGTAAGACGCTGACACCCTGGTCACGCCAACTGCTCTTGCGTCATGAGGTTTTTATAGGTGAAGGTGATGCTGCCCTGACCGCGGTGTTTGACGACCACGCGCGCATCATGGCGCTGGGTTTGCATGGCGTGGTCAATGTGCCGCTGCTTGTCGATGGTCGTTGCGCCGCCACTTTCAATGTGCTCGGTGGCCGCGGGCAGTGGTTGCCGCGAGACATCGCCCTGATTCGTTTGCTGGCCGTGCTGGCAACGCCTTGGGTTTTGCAAAGCGCGAGCCGGTAAGCCCTCAAGACGCTGGCGCCGGCTTGACCAGGTACACATACAAGCCGTCAATGCTTTGCTGCTGGTCTTGCCGGATGGGCTGCGCCAGCGTTTTGACCACCGTCAAACCCTGACTGGCAGCCAGGCTGCGCAGGTAGCGCTCTGAATGCGCATAGCGCTGGCTGGGCATCAGGCGATAGTCATGCGCATCGTCTGTGGTTTCGACTGAAAAGCAGAACACGCCGCCCGGCTCCAGCACGCGGGCTGCGCCTGCAAACACAGCCTCCAGCGCTCCCACATAAATGAACACATCGCAAGACAGTAGCAGGTCATGCCGCTGGTCAGTCGCTTGCAAATGCTCGGCCACGTCGGCTTGAACCAATGCGTCATACACCCCAAGGGCACGCGCCTTGCCCAGCATCAGGCCAGACAAGTCCACGCCCTCCAGCCGATTGACCTGGCCGCGCAGCAGCGGCCCGCACAGGCCGGTGCCGCAACCCAGGTCCAGGGCGGAGCGGTAATGGGTTTTGCCAACACCCTGCAAATTTTCAACCAGCACCCGGTGCGCCTGGTAGCCCAGCACGTCGACCAGATGCTTGTCAAAGTGTTCGGCATAGTCGTCAAACAAGCCCGCCACATACTGGCGCGGCGGCGCGCTGGGCGCCTGCTGGCCGGTGAGTGAGGCGATGAAATAACCGTTCAGTTCGGGGTCTCCACCAAGGGCCAGGGCTTGCTGAAATGCAGCCAGTGCCTCGGCATGCCGGCCCAGGTCGTTGAGCAAGCCCGCCTTCTGGCTCCAGGCGCGGTGCAGCAGGGGGTCCAGGCCGAGCAATCGGTCAAATGCCGCGAGCGCCGCGTCGGGTTGCTCGAGCCGATGCAGCAGCTCGGCGCGCAGCCACCAAGCCTGCAGATTGTCTGGATCCAGCGCGAAGACCCGGCTGGTGGCGTCCACCGCTTCTTGGTAGCGCCCGAGCTGCTTGAGCATCAGGCTGCGCTGGTAAGCCGCTGGAATGTGGTCTGCCTGCTGGCGCAGCACGGCGTCGTGGCAGGCCAGCGCCTCGGCGTAGCGAGCCAGATCGGCCAAAGCCAGCCCCTTGTGCGACAGCGCATCCAGCGCATGGGCATCGATGGCCAGCGCCTCGTCAAGCGGCACCAGCGCCGCCTCAGCTTGCCCGAGTTTGACCAGCGTCGCCCCCAGATTGCCCAGCGTTGACACCCGGCCTGGCAACAGCGCCAGGGAAGCTTCAAAACTGACCCGCGCCTCGGCGTAGCGACCCGCCTCGTAGTGGCCAATGCCTTCTACAAAATGCTGTCTGGCGGCATCAAACGGGCTGGCTGTTGGTGGCGACATGAAAAATGAAACGGTTTGAGCCTTCAGTTGGCGTTAAAAAGGTTTTTGGTACTCATTTAGGGCTCCAGACCAATGAATACATGCGCGAGCAGCTATAAATCATATAGCACTTTGAAGTTGGCGCTAGGTCTGCCTTTGTACCGCATCCAGCCTTGTACCGCATCCAGCTCGGCGGTCGCTGTTCCTGAAAAAACCGGGCTGCCGCATTGGCAACGGTAGGAACGACCAGCAAGAAGGGGCAGGTGAGTCGTCATGTTCAGGCTTGATTATCATCAGGCCGGACGATCACATGTGTCATCCAACTCCCACAACAAGCCCGCCATCACCCCTGAAGGAGATTTCATGCCCACTTACCACGTCGAAATGCTGGAAGGCCGCACCGTCGAGCAAAAAAAGAAGCTGGTCGCCGAGATCACGCGCGTCAGCGTTGAGGTTTTAGGCGGCGTGGCTGACTCGGTCGATATCGTCATCACCGACATCAAGCGCGAGAACTGGGCCACGGGCGGCAAGCTGTGGTCTGAGCCACGCGACTGAGCCGTGTGCCAACTGCTGGGCATGAACTGCAATGCCCCTACCGATGTGACCTTCAGCTTTCGCGGCTTTGCCCAGCGCGGCGGGCAAACCGACCACCACGCCGATGGCTGGGGCATTGCCTTTTTTGAGGGCGACGCCGCAGGTGCAGACGACAAAGGCCTGCGCCATTTTGTAGACCACCAGCCCGCCTGCTCATCGCCCGTGGCCGAGCTGATCAGCCGCTACCCCATCAAAAGCCGCAACGTCATTGCGCACATCCGCAAGGCCACGCAGGGCCGGGTGGCGCTTGAAAATTGCCACCCTTTTGTGCGAGAGTTGTGGGGCAGGTATTGGGTGTTTGCACACAACGGTGATTTGAAAGACTTTGCACCGCGCCTGCACGGCAGCTTCAAACCAGTGGGCAGCACCGACAGCGAGCGCGCTTTTTGCTGGATCATGCAGGAGCTGGCCAAGTCGCATGCCGGGGTGCCCAGTGTGCATGAGCTGAGCATCACGCTACGCGAGCTGGCGGCCAACATCGCGCCGCACGGCACCTTCAACTTTTTGCTGAGCAACGGCCAGGCCTTGTGGGCGCATGCATCAACCAAACCCGACTCGCAGGGGCTGTACTACATCGAACGCCAACACCCGTTTGCGCACGCCACCCTCAGCGACGAAGACGTGAGCGTTGACTTTGCCGAGCACACCAACGCGTCAGACCGCGTAGCCGTGGTGGTGAGCGCACCTCTGACCACCAATGAACACTGGACGGCGTTTGCACCGGGTGAGCTCAAGGTGTTTGAGGGCGGGGTCTCAGGCAGCGCCTAGGTAGTGGTGTGTTGTTTTGCCACTCAGTTTGCTCTGAATGTTAAAAAGAAGAGCGGAATGCATTCATGAAAGAGCTGACCCCAAATCTTGCGTGGATGCCGCACAACACCGCTGCACCCGTGCCAGCGACTGAAAAAAATGTCCAATTCACATGCACTTTTCGATTTGTAAGCTAAAGTAACGAATCCGCTCTTTAACTTGGTCAAGCAAGCGAAAAGATTGCAAAGGCGGGTTGCGGGTTTTCATAATTCTTTTATGCCTGTATAAATTTACGGTATACGGCCTTGAAACCCAATAGGCAAGCCAGTTTCAGGAGATTTTGATGCCCAGACTATGTTGCAGCGCCATTTTTAGACCGCAGGTCTTGCGGCATACATTTCGTTAGGCAGCACATTCAATGCCGTTCACTCTGCCGCAACTGGTGAGTTGCAGGCCCTTCCTGTATCACCTGACCGCCAGCGCGAACCTCCTAGGCATCGCAGAGTCTTTGCGCCTCCAGTGTGCGAACTCGCTGCTCGCGGAAGGTGGCCGGGAGCACCAGTCTTCCATCAGGCGTCGCGAGCATCTGCTGGTGCAAAGAAGCGGCCGCACGACGCACCTTCGCGATCAAGCGCCCCTGATTGAAGGCGCTATCGAGTTCGAGGACGGCTGGGACCTTGCTCGCTTCGTCCATCACGTGAATCAGCATGTTTTCTTCTGGCCAGGTCGCCTCTCTGGGCCCATCGGCCCCGGCCTGAATCACTTCGAGCGCTACCGAGTTGAGGCGCCGGTCATCCTGCGCTTGCCCACAACGGCCTTGTGGGAGACCACTCTCAACTTTTCGCGCTACAACTCTGGTGCACCGCGTTGCTCGGGTGGCAAGTACAGCCCTCGCGGTGCTCGCACATACCTGCCCGCCAGCGAGTTCGTCGGCACTGCATCGGAGGTCGTCGAAGTCGTAGCTATCGGAGCCTGTTCGTTGCCTCACAGCATAGAGGTTTCGCACAGTCCCTCGGGGCCCTGGCGGCCGCTGCTCAGTGCTGCCTAACCCCTCGTTCAAGCCGACCCGCTACGGCAGGCAGCGTAACTCGCACGTTAGGCCTCAGATGAAGCGACCGAGTCACGCCTTCATTGCACTCGCCGTCGGCGTCCTGATTCTCGCGATTCAGGTCGCAGTGGGGGTTGATGCGTTCTTCGCATTACCGGACTGGCCAACACGAGGCCAGTTTGGCGACGTCTTTGGTGCTGCCAATGCACTCTTCTCCGGGCTAGCCTTCACCGGCCTGATTTATACAGTCTTCCTACAGCGCGAGGAACTCGCGCTTCAACGCAAGGAACTGGAACTCACTCGTCAAGAACTGCAGCGGACCGCCCAAGCACAAGAACAGTCGGAAGTGGCGCTTCGCTCACAAGCAGAAGCTGCATCACTTTCGGCAAGAATGGGCAGTGCCGGTGCTCTTCTCGAACACTACCGAAGCGAGCTGAAACAGATTCGCTCTGTGGTGATACCCGGCAATGACCCGCGGCGCGCGGTGATTCGTGATCTGGAGTCGAGAGAACGGGCACTTCTTCAAATCCTGGATGGCATGTACGAGCAACTAACCTTTCAAGGAGGTCGGAATGAGTAACTTCAATGTTGGCGATGTGGTTCAACTCAAGAGCGGCGGTCCGCTAATGACGGTTCACTACATCGGCGACTACTCGCCCACTGGGCCAAACCCTGGGCTCCTTTGCGTGTGGTTCGACAATGCGAACAAGGTTGAAGATGTCTTTGATCCGAGAGCGGTCGAGCACTACCGCGACTGAGGCCTAACCATTCGCTCAACCGTCCTCAATCGACCATGTGGAAAGCGCTGTGGAAAGACCCCGTCTGGGCCCCCGTGATATCTGCCGGCATCGTCACCGCAGCCGGCGCGGGCGGAACGTACTTACTTGGCCTCTGGCCGGCAATCTCAGATCAGGCTGGTTCGCTTTGGAGAACTGCAGGCGAGCAGAGCAAATGGTCTAACTGGCAAGTTTGGATGGCTGTCGCACTGGCTATCCCTTCCGTGCTGCTTGCACTTGCGCTGCTATGGAGGGCGATTGGCGTTTCGACAGGCGTCGACGACTGGCGCAACCTGTACCTAGAAGACAAACTTGTTGGCCTACATTGGAGGTGGAAGTACTACCCGGATGGATCGCTCGGAGACATCCATTCCTTCTGCCCGCACTGTGACTTTCAGGTATTCCCACATCAAGCAAGCGCATACGCAGCGATTGATCGAATCGGATTTCACTGCGACAGTTGTGGCCGAGATCTCGCTACCTTCGGCGAGCCGTTAGAACACCTCGAAAGCCGAGTACGAAGGCATATTCAACAGAAAATCCGGGCGGGGTCATGGCGGCAGCAAGAGTGACGCCTAACCCCTCGTATATGAACTCCGCAAGAAACGGGTTCTTGCAAAGACACATCAGACTTCTATCAAAAAAGCCGCTAGCCCCATCAAAATATGCACAAGCAGCTTGTAATTAAATAGCAACTCCGAGATCTCGCATCTCGCAAAGACACGACCACGCAGCCCTGCGCAAGCAGCAGATGAAGTTGCAGGGGATGGATTCCGGGTCAAGCACGGAATGACAGACCAGGAAATTAAGCAGCAGCCAAAGCCGCCTCCAGCGCATCCACAAACATGGCCGCCACACCCACACCGGCCAACAACACGGCTGTACCAGCCATCGTCAAATCGGGAAGCTCTTGACTAAATATATCGTGCGCACATAATATGTGCACACCATTCAATGGAGCAATGTCATGAACATAACCCTTTCAGTCGATGAACAAGTAGCCCAGCGTGCCCGTGAGGCTGCGCAAAAAATGGGTAAAAGCCTCAACCAAGTAGTGCGTGACTACTTGGAGCAATTGGCGGGCAGCACGCGGCGTGGTCAGCAGTGGGCTGAGTTTGAGGCGCGTTGCCTTCAGTCTTCGGCCCAACTGGGCGGTTGGCGTTTTAACCGCGATGAAGCCAACGAACGCTGATTTATGGCGACCCGCAGCTTCATAGACACCAACATCCTCGTTTACGCCGAGGCAAGCGACGAACCCGCAAAACAGCAAATTGCACTTGCCTTGCTCAAGCAGCTTTATGAAACCGCCACAGGTGTGCTGTCTACTCAGGTGTTGCAAGAATATTGCAATGTTGCACTTAAAAAATTAAAGCTTCCGGCTGGGTACATCCGCGCGCAGCTTGATCTGTATGAGCAGTTTGAAATCGTTCAAGTCACTCCGGCCATCATTCGCGCTGGCCTGGACTTGCATCAAACCCGCAGTGTGTCGTTTTACGATGCGCTCATCATCGCAAGTGCAGAGATGGCAGGTTGCAGCGTGCTCCTGAGCGAAGACATGAATTCAGGTGAAGTAATTAGCAGTGTGCGCGTACACAACCCGTTTGTTGAAAACTGAACAGTCCGAACGGTTTTAATAAATGACTCATCTAATCAGCTCCCTGCCTTGGGGCAGCGAGCACAAGCAGCTATCAATAGCGTAGCAAGTTAAATTGCCTGGGATAGATTCCGGGTCAAGCCAGCAATGACAGCCAAGAGACTTAAGCGGCAGCTAGGGCAGCCTCCAGCGCATCCACAAACATGGCTGCCACATCAAAGCCAGCCTGGTCAAAAATCTCCTGAAAGCAGGTCGGGCTGGTCACGTTGATCTCGGTCACGCAGTCGCCAATCACGTCAATGCCTGCCAGCAACAAGCCGCGTGCGGCCAGCACCGGGCCAATCGCCTCGGCGATTTCACGGTCACGCGTTGACAGCGGCTGCGCCACGCCCTTGCCGCCCACTGCCAGGTTGCCGCGTACCTCCGTTCCCTGGGGAATACGCGCCAAGCTGAACGGCACAGGCTTGCCGTCAATCACCAAAATGCGCTTGTCGCCCTTCACAATTTCGGGCAAAAACTTTTGCACCATCACGCTTTGCGCGCCGTCCTTGTTCAGCGTTTCGATCATGCTGCCCAGGTTCAGGCCGTCTTCCTTGACGCGGAAAATACCCATGCCGCCCATGCCGTCGAGCGGCTTCAAAATAATGTCTTGGTGCTCGGCATGAAAGCGTTTGATGTCGGCGCTGTCTCGCGTGACCAGTGTGGGGCCAATGAACTGCGGGAACTCAAGGATGGCCAGCTTTTCAGGGTGGTCACGCAGGGCTCTGGGTTTGTTGAAGACTTTGGCACCTTCGCGCTCGGCCTGCTCCAGCAGGTGCGTGCTGTAGAAAAACTCGCTGTCAAACGGTGGGTCTTTGCGCATCACCACCGCGTCGAAGTCTTTGAGGGCTTGTGGGCGTTCGTTGGGGTGTGATTGCTCAGCGCTAAACCAGTTGGTCGCATCACCGGTAAGTTTGATGTCCCGCACAAAACCCGTCACGCATTCGCCGCGCTGCCAGCGGATGTCTTTGGTCTCGCACGCGGCCAGCGTGTGGCCGCGCTTTTGCAGCTCGCGCATCATGACGAAGGTGGTGTCTTTGTAGATCTTGAAAGACTCAAGCGGGTCGGCGACGAAAAGAATTTGCATGATGAGCTTTTAAGGGTTGGCGGCTTTGGCTTGCCCGTATTGTTGTACAAACAGCGCCAGAGCGCCGGCCACCAAGCCCCAGAAGGCTGAGCCAATGCCAGCGATCACCACCCCAGACAAGGTGACCAAAAAGGTGATCAGTGCGGCTTCACGGTGAGATTCGTCTTTCACCGCCGCTGCCAGGCCGCCGCCTATCGTGCCCAGCAGTGCCAGGGTGGCAATGGCGGCGACCAGCTCTTTGGGGAAGGCCGCCAGCAGACTGGTCACAGCCGCGCCAAACACACCCATCACCAAATACAGCAGCCCGCAACTGACGCTCGCGGTGTAGCGTTTGTCAGGGTCAGGGTGGGCCTCTTTTCCCATGCAGATGGCAGCGGTGATGGCGCTGAGGTTCAATGCGAATGCGCCAAACGGTGCCAGCAACAAGGTGGCCACGCCTGTGATGGTGATGACTTTGGACACCGGAATGCTGGCCTCATAACCGGTGGCGCGAATCGCCGCCACACCGGGCAGGTTTTGCGAGGCCATGGTCACCACAAACAGCGGAATGGCCAGGTTAATGACAGCGCCCAGGGAAAATTGCGGCATGACAAACACGGGCACGGCAAAGCTCAAGCTGACAGAAGACCAGGCCATCTGCCCGGCAACTGCCGCATGGGCCACGCCACCCACAAGCGTCAGCACCACGGCATAGCGCGGCAACCAGCGCCTGCCCAGCAAATAAATCGTCAGCATCAACAGCACCAGCGGCAAGGCCGTTTGCGCGGCGGTAAAGCCCTGCAGGCCAAAGCGCGCCAGCACACCTGCCAGCAGTGCGGATGCCATCGCCACCGGGATACGGTTCATCAGCTTTTCAAACCAGCCAGTGATGCCGAACAGCGTGACCAGCGCCGCGCTGACCACAAATGCGCCGACCGCCTCACCCATACTGAAGCCGCCCGCCACACCCGCCGTGGCCAGCACCGCCGCGCCGGGTGTGGACCACGCCACCATGATGGGTTTTTTGTAATACAAAGAAGGCAGCATGGTGCACAGCCCCATACCGACGCCAAGGGCCCACATCCACGAGGCGATTTGTGCAGGCGTGGCATGAAACGCCTGCGCCGCCTGAAAGACGATGGCCACCGATGACGTGAAGCCGACCAGCACCGCAACAAAACCGGCGGTGAAGGCGCCGAATGTGAGGTCTTTGAAAAATCGCATGGCGCGATGTTGGCAGCTCAAAAGCAGCCGGCCTGTCAGATTTCGATCTTGCTGCCGAGCTCAACGACCGAGTTGTTCGGCAGTTTCAAAAAGTCTGCCGCCGAGCCTGCGTTGAGGTGCATTTGCGCAAACAGCTTTTCACGCCACACCGCCATGCCGCCGCCGACCGTCGGCACGATCACGTCACGCGACAAAAAGTAGCTGCTTGTCATGGGTTCCAGTTCGCAGCCGTGACCTTTGATTTGCTGCAAGGCCTTGGGCAAATCAGGGTCGTTTTTAAAGCCGTAGTTCACAATCACTTGCCAGCAGTCGTGGCCCAGCGGCTCAATCTCCAGCCGTTTGTTCAGGCCTATCCAGGGCACTTCATGGTTGCGCACGGTGACAAACAAATTGTTTTCATGCAGCACCTTGTTGTGTTTGAGGTTGTGCAGCAGCGCATTGGGCGCGGTGCCGGGCTCGGCCGTTAAAAACACGGCGGTGCCTTCTACCCGCGCGGGTGGACTGACAAACACGGCATCTAAAAAGCTGGGTAAATCAATCGCATCGGTACGTATTTTTTCATTCAGTATGAAACGACCTTTTTTCCAGGTCATCATCAGTGTGAAGACAATGCCACCAATGACCAGCGGGAACCAGCCGCCAGCAAAAAACTTCATCAGGTTGGACGCAAAGAACGCAAAATCCACCACGAAAAACACGCTGGTTGCACCCAGGCAAAGCCACAAAGGGTACTTCCAGCCATAGCGGACCACGTAAAACGTCAAGATCGTGGTGATCAGCATGTCGGTACACACGGCAATGCCGTAAGCAGCCGCAAGGTTACTCGACGAGCGGAACATCACCACCGCCAGCACAATGACGACAAACAGCCCCCAGTTGATGAAGGGCATATAAATTTGTCCGGTGTCGCGCACGCTGGTGTGCAAAATGCGCAGGCGGGGCAGGTAACCCATTTGAATGGCTTGCTTGGTCACGCTGAAGGCACCGGTGATCAGTGCTTGCGATGCAATCACCGTGGCGAGCGTGGCCAAAGCAACCAGCGGCAGCAATGCCCAGTCAGGGGCCATCAGGTAAAACGGGTTTTTAACCGCTTCCGGATTGTTTAAAAGCAGTGCGCCCTGACCAAAATAATTGAGCACCAGGCAAGGCATGACGATGCTGAACCAGGCCAAGCGAATCGGCTTTTTGCCGAAGTGCCCCAGGTCAGCGTACAGCGCTTCCCCGCCAGTGACGCAGAGCACGACAGCGCCCAAAATGATAAAAGTAACACCTGGATTCGCCCACATGAAGACCACGGCATAGTGTGGGCTGAGCGCTTTCAGGATCTCAGGCTGGGTGATGATTTGCGAGATGCCGAGCAAAGCGATGGTTAAAAACCAGACCAGGGTGATGGGTCCAAAAAACTTACCAATGCCGGCTGTGCCTTTTTTCTGTACCGCAAACAGGGCAAACAAAATCGCCAGCGTGAGGGGTATCACCCCTTGGGCGAATGCTGGCGACACCACCTCCAGCCCCTCAACGGCTGACAGCACTGAAATCGCCGGTGTGATCACACCATCGCCATAAAACAGCGACGTACCAAAGATGCCAATGATGAGCAAAATGCGCTTGAGCTTGGGTTTGTCATTGACCGCGTTGGACGCCAGCGCCAGCATGGCAATCAACCCGCCCTCACCGTTGTTGTCTGCCCGCAGCACCAGGGCCACGTACTTGATGGACACGATCACTGTCATGGTCCAAAAGAAAATCGACATCAAGCCGTAGACGTTGTCGGGGGTAACCGCGACGTGACCGTGGTTGAAAACTTCTTTGACAGCGTACAAAACGCTGGTACCGATGTCACCGTAAACGACGCCGATGGCACCCAGAGTGAGCGCGGCTAAGGATGATTTTTGACTGGACACAAAAACGTCCCGCCTTTGGTCAGAACGGGATGGATAACTGAGGGATGGCTATTTTGCACCCAGTCCGGGCCGATTCAATGCTTCAAAATGGCGCGCCGTTAAATAATTCAGCTTTTGTTGCGGCGCAGCAACTGCATCCATGGCATATCAAATGCTCTTTTTTCGGGAGCTAATGAGGCCGGCCTGTCTGGGCTCGCAGGCTTATAACAGACCTGAGAACACCCCTAGAAGGGAATTTCAGGCGGTGTTCAGTCATAAACCTCAGCGTTCGGGTCGGTCGCTTCCAACTCGTAGCTGGCAGCCAGCATGGCCAGCCTGGCGATCACGCCGTACATATAAAACCGGTTCGGGCTGCTGGCCCCAGGTATTTCACCAGGCTGAGGTAGGCGCCCACTATCAGCAAACGCCAAAGGCACGTAGCTGGCACCGGGTGCGTTCAGGTTCTCGTCAATACCGCGGTCAGCATGAATGCGGTAAAAGCCGCCGACCACATAGCGGTCCATCATGTAAACCACCGGTTCGGCCACGGCGGCATTGACGCGCTCGTTGGTTTGTATGCCTTCCTGGATGATGATGTCCATCACCGCATTGGCAAGTGGCCCGTTGCGGCTTTTGTTTTTGGCGGCCCAGGCGTCCAGGTCTTTCACATCGCGCACCGTCATGATGCCCATGCCGCCGGCGCCCTCGCCGCTGCCCCTGTTGGACTTGACCAGCACGAACGGCTTTTCATGAATGCCGTATTCCTTGTACTTGCGCTTGATTTTGGTCAGCAGCGCATCGACCTGGGTGCTCAAGCTATCAATACCCTCGCTGGTCGCCACATTGACCGGGCCGCAATGCGTAAACATCGGGTTGATGAGCCACGAATCCACACCGATCAGCTTGCCAAAACGCTTGGCAACTTCTTCATAGTTCTTGAAGTGGGTGGCTTTGCTGCGCACCGAGCCGCTGGCGTGCAGCGGCGGCAGCAGGTACTGCTCGTTCACATCTTCCAGCATGCCAGGAATGCCCGCCGCCAAATCGTTGTTCAGCAAGATCGTGCAGGGATCGAAGTCTTTCAGAACCAGACGGCGGTCCGTGCGGTTCAATGGCTCCAGCGTGATCGTTTCGCCGGTGGGCAGCTTGAGTGTGGTGGGGGTTTTAATGGCAGCATCGAGTGAGCCAAACTTAACATTCAGCCCAGCCTGATGAAAGATGCGCTTGAGTTGCAGCACGTTGGCCAGATAAAAGCTGCCGGTTGGGTCATTGGGGGTGTGGTTTTCAGGCACCACCAGCAGGTTGCGCGCCTCCGGGCAAATCTTCTCAATCGCCGCCATGGCCGCCTGCACCGCCAGCGGCAGCATTTCAGGCGTCAGGTTGTTCCAGCCATCGGGAAACAGGTTGGTGTCGACAGGGGCCAGCTTGAAGCCGGCATTGCGGACGTCGACCGAACAGTAAAAAGGCGGCGTGTGCTCCATCCATTCGAGCCTAAACCAGCGCTCAATGGCCGGGGTGGAGTCCAGAATGCGCTGCTCAAGCTCGTTGATGGGTCCGGTCAAGGCAGTAATCAGGTGCGGGACCATGCGGCCACTTTCTTGTTTTGGTTGGTTAGCGTACCAAATAGATATTGGGGCTAACCATTAAGTTGCAAGGGTAATTGAGTTTTGGCCCCCAGCAGGTCCGCTTGGCGACTTGAAAGCGTCGGCTATGCAGAAAACAGGCCTGGTCGGGCCAATACAAGGCTCTAGCTGCGTACTTCCCCATCCCCCAACACCACATACTTCAACGAGGTCAGCCCCTCAATGCCCACTGGGCCGCGTGCGTGAAACTTGTCCGTGCTGATGCCGATTTCAGCGCCCAGACCAAACTCGAAACCGTCAGCGAAGCGGGTGCTGGTGTTGACCATCACGCTGGCTGAATCAACTTCCCGCAAAAACTTTTGCGCGTGCAGGTGGTTGCTGGTGATGATGGCGTCGGTGTGGTGGCTGCTGTATTGGTTGATGTGGGCAATCGCTTCGTCAACATTCTCCACCACCTTGATGCTGATGATGGGAGCCAGGTACTCTTCGTACCAGTCTTGCTCAGTCGCGCCTTTAACCGCTATATATTTAGTAGCCTCGCACCCTTGCAAAATAATGGCTACAGCCTCATCAGCCCGTATTTCGACGCCTTTTTCAGCATAAATGGCGGCGATTTGAGGTAAAAACGCCTCAGCCACGCCGCGCGCCACCAGCAAGCCTTCTGCGGCGTTGCAGGGGCTGTACTTTTGGGTTTTGGCGTTGTCGGCCACTTTAACGGCCATGGCGATGTCGCAGGGGTCGTCGACATACACATGGCAATTGCCATCCAGGTGTTTGATGACGGGTACCTTGGCATCACGGCTGATGCGTTCAATCAGGCCCTTGCCGCCGCGCGGGATGATCACGTCGACATATTGCGGCATGCTGATCAAATGGCCGACGGCTTCACGGTCAGTGGTGGGCACCAGCTGCACCGCATCGGCAGGCAGGCCAGCGCTTGTCAGGGCTTGTGCCACCAGCGCGGCCAATGCTTTGTTCGAGTCAATCGCTTCTGAACCGCCCCGCAAAATGCAGGCGTTACCGCTTTTGATGGCCAGGCTGGCCGCTTCAATCGTCACGTTCGGGCGGCTTTCGTAAATCATGCCGAACACGCCTATCGGCACCCGCATTTGTCCCACCCGGATGCCGCTGGGCTGCTGCTTCATGCCCATGATTTCGCCAATCACATCTGGCATGGCGGCGAGCTGCTCGCAGCCGGCGGCCACGGTTTCTATGTCTTTGGGGCTGAGTTTCAGGCGGTCCAGCATCGGGCCTGCCAGGCCTGCGCTTGCGGCTCTGGCCAGGTCTTGCTGGTTGGCGGCTGCGAGTGACGCCAGGTTTTTTCGCAACAGCGCAGCCAGGCCTAAAAGCGCTCTGTTTTTAGTAGCTGTTGGTGCACTTGCTACTTGGGTGGAGGCGGCTTTTGCCCTGGCGCCCATGGCATGCATGAGGTCGGTGATGTTCAGGTCAGTCATACAGCTATTTTGCACGCAAGGCGCACTGCTCACACACCAGTCCGGCCAGCCGATGCAGAGCCTGCCATCCGCTGGCGGGCCAGTCGGGCTGCTTTAAGCCCTTGCAAATACCATCAACCTTGTGCGCAGCGGTCAGCAGGTTGGCCAGGGTGGTGTCGGTGATGCCTGGCAGCACACGCTCGTAGAGCTTTTCCTTGATGCCCCAGATTCGGTTATCCCGCAGGGCCATCGGCATGGGCCGGCCCGCGTTGATCGCGTCTTTGACGCGCTTCATGCTGCGAATGTCTTCGCTGATGGCCCAGTGCACCAGCACTTCTGATTCGCCCTCGGCCTGAAGGCCGTCGAGCATGCGCGCCACACGCACCGTCTGGCCACCGAGCACCGCTTCGGACAGCTTGAAAACGTCATAGCGCGCCACGTTCAGCACAGCGTTTTCGACCTGCTCAAAACTTAGCGTGACAGGATCGGCAGCCTTTTCCGACGGGCCGCCCCTAGGTTCTTGAAGAGCGGCGGAGCCAAAAGACTCCCCCTCGGGGGGCAGCGAACCACGCGAAGCGGGGAGCGTGGGGGCACTGTTGTACAGCAGGCCCAGTTTTTGAATCTCCTGGTGCGCAGCCAGCAGATTGCCCTCAACCCGGTCTGAAAAAAATTGCAACGTGCGCTGGCCCTCTTCGCCTGCGGCAACGCGCTGGCCCTGGGCTTGCAGACGCTGCGAAATCCATTGCGGCAAATTGTTTCTGGCAATCGGCTCAAACTTGACGGTCACGCCGTAACTCTCGAGCGCGCCAAACCACGCACCTTTGGTGGTCATGCTGTCCAGCCGGGGCAGCAGGATGAGGCTCAAGGTTGAATCGTCGCCCTGTGCCCGCTCGGCGATCTGCTGCAAGGCCGCAGAACCATCTTTACCGGGCTTGCCACTGGGGATGCGAATTTCAACGATTTGCTTGTCCGCGAATAAGCCGAGGGAACCGCCACTGGCCAGCACCTCGCTCCAGTCAAAGTGCGCGCCAGCCACGGTATGCACCGTGCGCTCGGTGTAACCAAGCCCCCGGGCGTGGGCACGCAGGCTGTCGGCAAACTCCTGCACCAGCAGCGGCTCGTCACCATGCAGGGTGTAGAGGCTTTTGATGCCGCGCTTTAGATGCTCTTGGAGTTGACCGGGCGCTAAATTCATCGCTTTTTAGATTTTGTTGGCAGTCACCGTGGCCAGGCGGCGCATGATCTGCTGCACGATGTCGCTTTGCATCTCGCGGTACAGCAAGCCTTCTTCGGTTTCCTTGGACAGCACGGCGGATTCGTTGAAACTGATGTCACGCTGCTGCAAAATTTCAGTGGCCGGAATCAGCTCGCTGTTTTTGGCGCTGCGCAGCCTGAAGGCAAAGCGCAAGCGCAACTGGAACTCGCGCACCTGGCCTGATGCATTCATACCCACCACGGTTTTTTCACGCCGATCAGTCAGCACGTCCAGAATCACATCGGCCTTGTCAATTTGCCGCACGTCGGTGATGACTTGCACATTGCCATTGGATTCAAGCGAACGCTTGAGCTCAATGCCCAGACTGGAGGTTTCTGAAAAGGGCGAGAACAGCGTTTTAAACGCGAAGTTGGGGGCTTGGCGAAGCGCAAAACCACAGCCCGTGGCACCAAGCGCAGGACTGAGCGCCAGCAGGGTCAGACAAAAACGGCGTTGCATACTTGTTCCTCGGTTATGGGTTTCACACCACGATGTTGATCAGTCGGCCTGGCACAACAATCACCTTTTTGGGTGCAGCGCCTGCAGCCTGCTTGATGAAAGCATCCGTTGCCAGCGCAGCGGCTTCAATCGCCTGTTTGTCGGCTGCCGCACTGACTGTCACAGAACCGCGCAGCTTGCCATTGATTTGCAGCATCAGCTCGATTTCGTCCTGTGTCAAGGCGCCGGTATCCACCTGCGGCCACGGTGCGTCAAGCAGATCGCCGTGGTCTTTGGCATAGCCCAAATCCACCCACAGCGCATGCGCCAGATGTGGCGCGCAGGGGTACAGGCAGCGCAGCAGGATGTTGAAGCCTTCATGCAGGGCAGCGTTGAATGCGTCTGTGGCTTCAGGTTGCTCCGCCGACAGGCCGCCCTTAGGTGGGGACTCCCCCCCGGGGGACAGCGTGGTACGCGAATCGACCGGCGTGGGGGTAGAAAGGTTGTCTTCGAGCGCATTGAGAAGTTTCATCGAACCCGAGACGACAGTGTTGTACTGCATACGCTGGTAGTCGTAGTCAATTTGCTTGAGCACCGTGTGGATGTCCAGCCGCAGAGCCTTGAGTTCCTTGCCAAAAATGCCTGCAGACCAATCTATGTCTGGGCGAGCAGCTCCTGAATGCATAGCGTTTAGCTTGGCGCCAAAATTCCAGACGCGGCGCAAGAAGCGGTAACTTCCCTCAACACCCGCATCGTTCCACTCCAGCGTGGCCTCGGGCGGTGCGGTGAACATGGTGTACAGCCGGGCTGTGTCCGCACCGTATTTTTCAATCAGGTCCTGCGGATCCACGCCGTTGTTTTTGCTTTTGCTCATCGTGCCGACGCCTTCGTAGTTCACGATCAGGCCGTCGGTTTTTCGTTTGGCGGTGCGCACCTTGCCATCCGCATCATGAATGTCTTCGACCTCTTTCGGCCAGAAGTAGTCCATGCCGCCTTTGTCGGTTTTGCGCGAGTAAATATGGTTGAGCACCATACCCTGCGTCAGCAGCTTGGTAAACGGCTCGTCCGCTTTGACCAGGCCAATATCGCGCATGACTTTGGTCCAGAAGCGGGCATAAAGCAAATGCAAAATCGCGTGCTCGATGCCGCCGATGTACTGGTCCATCGGCATCCAGTAGTTCGCGCCTTCTGCGACCATCTTGTCAGACGTGATCGGATCGCCTGCGCGGGTGGTCGCCTGCGCATCGCAGTACCGCATGTAATACCAGGAGCTGTCGACAAACGTGTCCATCGTGTCTGTCTCGCGCCGACCAGGCTTGCCGCACACGGGGCACACCACACCGGCATGAAAACCTTCGTGCTTGAGCAGCGGGTTGCCCGAGCCATCCGGCACGCAGTCTTGCGGCAGCACGACGGGCAAGTCTTTTTCGGGCACAGGCACAGCGCCGTGTTCGGCACAGTGGATGATGGGAATCGGCGTGCCCCAGTAGCGCTGGCGGCTCACACCCCAGTCGCGCAAACGCCAGGTGGTTTTTTTCTCGCCCAGGTTTTTGGCCATCAGGTCAGCAGCGACCGCATCAACCGCGGCTTTGAAGGCCAAGCCGTTGTATTTGCCGGAGTTGACGGCCACGCCGCGTTGTTTGTCGCCATACCAGTCAGCCCACACGGTGCTGCTGAAGGCTTGACCTTTAAAGTCGGTGACCTGCTTGATGGGCAAACCGTACTTGTTTGCAAACTCAAAATCCCGCTCGTCATGCGCGGGCACGCCCATCACCGCACCGTCGCCGTAGCTCATCAGCACATAGTTGCCCACCCACACTTCAACCTGCTCGCCGCTGAGTGGATGCGTGACCAGCAAACCAGTGCGCTCACCTTTTTTTTCTTGCGTGGCCAGCTCGGCTTCGGTGGTGCCGCCGGACTTGCATTCCTCAATGAACGCGGCAAGTTTGGGGTTGCTGAGTGCCGCATGCAACGCCAGCGGGTGCTCAGGGGCTACAGCGCAAAACGTCACGCCCATGATGGTGTCAGCGCGGGTGGTAAAGACGTACATCTTGCCGTCGCCGATCAAGTGGCCCGCTGCATTTTTGATGTCATGGTTGAATGCAAAGCGCACACCTTCGCTTTTGCCAATCCAGTTTTCCTGCATCAGCTTGACACGCTCAGGCCAGCCCGGCAAGCCGTCCTTGACATGGCCGAGCAACTCTTCGGCGTAGTCGGTGATCTTCAGGTAATAACCCGGAATTTCGCGCTTTTCAACCACCGCACCCGTGCGCCAGCCCTTGCCGTCAATCACTTGTTCATTGGCCAGCACCGTCTGGTCAATCGGATCCCAGTTGACGACTTGCGTCTTGCGGTAGGCGATGCCTTTTTCCAGCATCTTCAAAAACAGCCACTGGTTCCATTTGTAGTAACTCGCATCGCAGGTGGCGACCTCGCGGCTCCAGTCGATCGCCAAGCCCAGTGCCTGCATCTGCTGCTTCATGTAAGCGATGTTGTCGTAGGTCCATTGGGCGGGCGGCACGCCGTTTTTCATGGCGGCGTTTTCAGCCGGCAGGCCAAAGGCGTCCCAGCCCATCGGCATCAGCACGTTGTAACCCTTCATGCGCAAGTAGCGGGTCAGCATGTCGTTGATGGTGTAGTTGCGCACATGGCCCATGTGCAGCTTGCCGCTGGGGTAAGGCAGCATAGAGCAAGCGTAGTACTTGCCTAGCGGTTTTTTCGGGTGGTCATGGTTCTCGACGCGGTAGGCGTTAACAGCATGCCAGTCGGCTTGGGCTGCGGCCTCGATGGGCTTGTGATCGTATTTGTCGTTCATGAAAATTGCCCAGAGGCAGAAAAGTACCCGACATCGCGGGGCAGGCAGCTATTCGCTGCGGATGTCTGATTTTAGATGCTGCTCTTGCCGCGTCAGCGAGTGGGCAGCTGCGGCGCTGCAACGGGTGATGTGACAGGTGCATCAGCCACAAAACCGATGCGGTTCAAACCGGCTTTTTGCGCGGTGCCCATCACTTCGACGATTTTTCCGTAGGGCACGGCTTCGTCGGCGCGTAACTGCACTTCGGTGTCAGGGTTTTGAACGGCGGTTTGCACCAAGCTGGTTTTTAAGGCGTCCAGCGCAATCGGCTTGTCGTTCAAGAAAATCTGGCCCGCTTTGTCAACCACCAGCGTCACAAATTTTGGCGCTTCTGAAGCTTTGGCAGCGTCAGTTTTGGGTAAATCCAGTTTGATGGACGAGGCCATGAGTGGCGCGGTCAATATAAAGATGACCAGCAGCACCAGCATCACGTCAACCATCGGCGTGACGTTGATCTCGCTCATCGGCTCAGAGCCTTTGGTGCGCTCTAAACGACCGAAAGACATGTTGGCCCCCACGTTCGTTCACTGCGTGTAACACTCTGCCCCCCGAGGAGGCTATTTTTTCTAGGGGCGGCCCGTCGAAAAAATGCTTTCATTTGACTTCCTGAATCAACAGTTCACGCAGGTCACGCGCAAAGCCTTCAAGGTCAGCCTCGATGCGATTGATATAGCGACCAAAAATGTTGTACGCCAGCACGGCTGGAATCGCCACCGCCAGCCCTGCCGCCGTCATGATGAGTGCCTCACCGACCGGGCCAGACACCTTGTCGATGGTGATTTGCCCGCTGGACGCAATCGCTACCAACGCGTGATAAATACCCCAGACGGTGCCCAGCAAGCCCACAAATGGCGCGGTAGACCCAACGGTGGCCAGCAGTACCTGACCATATTGCAGTTTGAGCAAAATTTTGTGCAGCGCGTCACGCAGCACACGGGTGAGCTGCTGGGACTTGTCACCCCGCGTGGCCAGTGTGTTGCCCGCCTCCATGTTGCTGGCAGCTATCAAAGGCAGGAGCAGTGCCTCGCGGTCAAACAGGGCTACTTTTTCAGCGCCTTCAGCAACGCTGGCCGATTGCCAGAATGCTGCCGCGCTTCGCGCAACGTCGCCCACTGCGCGTTTGAGCAGCCAGGCTTTCCACAAAATCACGACCCAGCTGGCGATTGACATCAGCAGCAGCACTACCGCCACAATCACACTGACGGCACCGCCCTGGGTCATCAAGCTCATGAAATTCACCGGTTGCTCGCTTTATGTGCTGCTGCGGTGTGCCGCTCAGGCCATCGACTTGAGATCGAGCACATCAAACATGTCAAACAAACCCGAGGATTTGCCCGCCAAAAAGCGCGCCGCCCGCAAGCTGCCCTGGGCATAGGTGGTGCGGCTCGATGACTTGTGGGTGATTTCAATGCGCTCGCCATCCCCCAAAAACATCACGTTGTGGTCGCCCACCACATCACCGCCGCGGACGGCGGCAAAGCCGATGGTTGAGGGGTCGCGCTCGCCCGTCACGCCTTCACGCGACAACACGCCGCACTCTTTCAGGTCACGGCCCAGCGCCGCAGCAATGACTTCACCCATTTTGAGGGCGGTGCCCGACGGGGCATCGACCTTGTGGCGATGGTGCGTTTCAACAATTTCGATGTCGTAGCCCGTGCTCAACGCCTTGGCCGCCATTTCCAGTAGCTTGAGCGTGACGTTCACGCCCACGCTCATGTTCGGCGCCATGACGATGGCGATGTGTTTGGCAGCATCAAGAATTTCAGCTTTTTGCGCGTCGCTAAAGCCGGTCGTGCCAATCACCATGTTCACGCCCAGCTCGCGGCAGATGGCCAGGTGCGCCATGGTGCCTTCGGGGCGGGTGAAATCGATCAAAACATCGGCGTGTTGCAGGCCCAGGCGCATGTCCGATGCAATCGCCACGCCTGCAGACCGGCCCGTAAAAGCAGCGGCATCGCTGCCAATGCCGGCGCCGCCAGCGACGTCCAGCGCGCCGCTGAGCCGGCAGTCATGGCTTTGGACGATGGCTTCGATCAGCATGCGGCCCATGCGGCCAGTGGCACCGGCCACGGCAATGGCGTGCGCTTTAGCCGCGCTCACCGCGTGGTACCTTCTAGCGGCGGGTACACGGTGGCCGGCGCAAGAGCTTCGGCTCCGGTCTTGCCGGCATCACTGGTTTTCACGTTCGATGCGGTGGATTTTTCGGTAGATTTGAGCTGTTCCTCTGTCGCCTCAAGTGGAAGCGTTTTTGCAAACTTGCGTGCAGGCGCGAGGGTGGCAATGAAGTCAGCTTCGGTGGGCATGGTGTCGCCTTCAAAGCGCTCCAGCTCGTCACCTTTGAAATACACGGCGTATTTGAAGGATTGCGGCTCAACACCCTGACGCTTCAAGGTAAAAACATAGTCCCAGCGGTCCTGGTGAAACAAGCTGGACACCAATGGTGTGCCGAGCGTGTCTTTGACCTGTAAGCGGCTCATGCCGGTCTTGAGCATGCCCACCTGTTCTTTGGACAGGAAGTTGCCCTGAATCATGTCGACGCGGTAGGGCGTGATCCAGTTCACCGGGTTGATCTTGCTGGTGTTCAGGCTGCTGGTATTGATGCTGCTGCAACCAGACAAGCCGATGGCCAGCGTCAGGCAGGACAGCACCGCAAGGCCAAACAACGGGCGCGCTGGAGCTTCGGTAGAGCGGTGTGTTTCGGTCATGAGGGAGCCGGTAGCGATATGATGATTCATTGTAGCGGCTGGGTATTTTGCAATGCTTGGCGGGTAGGCGCGCACTTTGGCTGAGGAAAAACACATGAGCAACATCAAAGACCTGAAAAATACGGGCCTGAAGGCCACTTTGCCGCGATTGAAGATTCTCGAAATCTTTCAGGTAGGCAAGCAGCGCCACATGACCGCTGAAGACGTGTTTAGGGTGCTGCTGGAAGAGCGCTCAGACGTGGGATTGGCTACCGTCTACCGGGTCTTGACGCAATTCGAACAGGCAGGCTTGCTCAACCGCAGCAATTTTGAGTCCGGCAAAGCCGTGTATGAGCTGAACGAAGGCCAACACCACGACCACCTGGTGTGTCTGGACTGCGGCAAGGTTGAAGAGTTTTACGACGCAGAAATCGAAAAGCGCCAGCACGCGGTGGCCAAGGCCAAAGGCTTTGCCATCGCCGACCACTCGCTGTCGATTTATGCCAACTGCACCAAAGACAAATGCCCCAACCGCAGTGACACGCCGACACGGCACCATCACGCCTAAGCCAAAGCGCTGGCAAAGGAAAAATCACGATGAACGTACCATGCTAAGCCGCATCATTTATGTGAGCACCGCTGTTGGCCCGGTCACCACAGCCGTCACCGGCACCATCCTGCGCAGCGCGCAGGCGCACAACCCGGCCAACGGCATCACCGGCGTGCTGTGTCAGGGACGCGGCTTGTATTTGCAGGTGCTCGAAGGCGAGCGCAACCAGGTCGAAGCCCTGTACGCACGCATCGCGCTTGACAAACGGCATCACAAGGTCGTGCTTCACCAGCAAGAAAGCATCAGCCGGCGCCGCTACGGCAAATGGGCGATGGCGCATGTGGACATGGGCCAGCTGTCAGATGAAGAGGCTGCCCACCCCCAACAAACCGCTTTTGACCCGTACACCGCAACAGCTGAAGAAGTGATGGCAAAGATTGATGCCCTGATTGCCGCAGGCATGGTGATGCATGCGCCTGTGATTTGAAGCGAATTTTCGCTATCGATTCATGAGCTGCTTGCCCTTGTATTTATTGGGCCTCAGGACTTTTTAAACGATATGCAAAATTGATTTTTGGCGTCTGACGATTCAGCTCCAGCCAGCTTTCCCAAAAACGAGCGCGGAACAGCTTTACTGGCTATTTTTAGTTATTTTTTACGTCTGTAGGCCAATCAATATTTGGGCAAGCAGCTATTAAATGAATAGCGCCAGCTTGACTATATTCAAACCGTCTGCTCCCGCGCCAGCTCTCGCGGGGCGACCGATGAGGCCTTCACGCCGTTGGTGGCGATGGTTTGCTCAAAGAGCTTTTCCATCTCGGGGGCCACTTGCAGAAGTGATCGTTCGGCCAGGGGGGTGTGCAGGGCGGCGCGCAGCCAATGCAGCAGCCGCAGCCAGCTAGGTAGCCAGATGCGTCTGGCGCGGCGCTGGATGCCCTGGACGATCATGTCTGCCGCATCGCTCACCGGCATAGCCCGTCGCAAGGGGGCTGGCATGGTGCTTTTCAGGCGAACAAAAGCCGGGAGCATGTCGCTCTCGGTGACCATCGGGGTTTGCACCCAGGATGCGTAGATGGTGCCCACGCCCACGCCGTGCGCGGCCAACTCGATGCGCCAGCAGTTGCACATCGCCTCGACGGCGGCTTTGGACGCTGCGTAGCTAGAGACGGCGGGCGGGTTGGCAAAACTGGAGACGGAGGCTGTCGCCAGCACGTAGCCACGCTGGGCAATGACGGCTGGCAGCGCGGCGCGCACCATGTTGAGCGTGCCGAAGACGTTGACCTCTATGCAGCGTTTCCAGCCGGCCATGTCGGTTAACAACAGAGGGCCGAATGAGGCGATACCCGCGTTGGCCCAGACCACGTCAATGCGGCCATGCGTGGCCAAGGTTTGCGCGACGGCGGCCTCACAAGCCGCCAGGTCGGTCACGTCGAGGCAAAACGATGTCGCGTTTAACTCTGCAGCGGTGGCTTTGAGCTGCTGCTCGGCGCAGTCGATCAGCACCGGTATCGCACCTTGCGCCTGGAGGGCTTTGGCCGTAGCCGCACCGATGCCCGACGCGCCGCCGGTAATCAGGATGACCAAGCCGCGAACGGAGGTCAATCAGATCCCCTTGACGATCATCAAATACACAATCGGCAGTGGCACGATGGTGGCCACAGCACCGCTGATTTGCCAGATGCGCGACAGCTTGAGGTATTCGGGCGTGATGGTGAGATGCCGTTTGAGCAGCACGCGCTGGCGCAACTGGATGGGCACCAGAACCAGCGCCCAGATCGCCCCCGACAAGCCAAACAGCATGTACGACCAGCTGATCCACGCCTGCGATTCTGCTGGCGCGCCGGCGTAACGTTGCGACATGAGTGAGCCGGTGTAAACCACCAGCAACGCGCCTGTCAGGGTGAACATCAGGTCGGTGATAAGCACCAGCCGGTTGCTAAAGGAGATGACTTCAAAATTGCGCGTGCGCTCGGCCAGAAAGGCCCAGGTGCCGCTGACCACCACATTGCCCAAAAACAGGCAGGCTGACAGCACATGCAAGACCTTGACGGTATCGTTGGCAATGACCATCATCCTCCCCCAGCCCGGCGCGGCATGCGAAAGGGCAACATCATTTGTATCACGCGGCTGTTCAGGCGCTGCGGCTCCAGCGTTTCGTGGACTGCCGTGACTTGCTCGCCAAGCAGGTGGGTTCGCAGCAGCGATCGCGCGTAAAACGGGGTGTCTTCAAGGGTGTCGATGACCTCGCTGGTGGTGCCCACGTCGGCCCGGATGCCACGGTCAATACGCCACAGGGTGGCGGGCATGGTTTCGCGCTTAGGTGCCGCGTCAAACGATTCCCAGCTGCCATCGGGTTTGAAACGCTCGGCCAGCAGCGTGCGCGCGCCGCTGAGCTGCGTCACGTCGTAGATCACGGCGGTGCTGCCATCGGCCATGCGGGCGCGCGACCAGTCCCAGGTTTTAAAGGGCACGGTCACCGGCTCGTCGCCCTCGTTGCTGTCCAGATAGGCGTTGCCTTGCCAGCGCAGGCCAGGCTTGGCAAGGTCAACCTCGATGCGGGCGCAGGGTGCAATCGGCCCCCAACGGTGGCGGCCTGCATCGTCCAGCGCGTTGGTGTAACTGCACAGCGCCTGCGGATAAACCCGCACCGTGCCGCGCACCCGCTGCGGGACCGGTACGCTGATTTCGTCAAGGGAGATTTCCAGATGGTCGCCGCGCCACGCCAATTGGCTCGGGCCAATGCGCAGGTGGTCAGCGCTGCGCTCGACGCTGCGGTGGCCACGCTCGGTCATGGTCCAGCGGCGCTGGCCGGGGCTATACAGCGCCACGTTGATGGCGCAGTGGTTGTTCGCCTTCACGGCTGAGCCTTGCTTTTCAAAGGCACTGGCGTAGTAGGGCGAAAAAACACTGCCCACAAAGGCAATGATGCTCAGGGCGTGCTGGCCGTCGTCGCTGATGGCATCGACGTACCACCAGAGATACGCACCCGGCCCAACGGTTTGGTCGAAGCGAGGCTCGCCAGTACTGTGGCGGCCGCCAGTTGGCCCGACAGCGCCGCCATCGGCACGCCCGGCCCCGGATGTACGCTGCCACCCGCCAGGTACAGCCCCGGCAGTTTGCTGGCCGAGCTCGGCCTTTGAAAGGGCGTCATCCAGCCGTGCGATGCCGGGCCGTACAGTGCCCCGCCCGTGCCCGGAAACAATTGGTTGAAGTCCCGCGGCGTGGTGATCACTGAATGGGCTGTGGCTGTTGTCAAGTCCAGCGCCAGGCCACATTGGCCCAGCAGTTTGAGGCTTTGCTCCTGACATGATTGGATCTCCGAGGGGGTTAACTGATGACCGCTGCTTTGGTCGCCGGTGGCAGGCGCGTTGACCAGGCACAGCAGGCGTTCGCTGCCGCTGACCGCTTGCACTGTGTCGGTCCGGTCTTGGGCGCACACATACACCGTGCCCCGGCTGGGCAGCTTGCGCCGCTTGAAGATGTCGTCAAACTCCAACTTGTAGTCGTCGTCAAAAAACACGTTGTGCCTGACCAGCGGAAAGCCCGATGTAGGCGCATTGACAGACCAGGTGACGGCTGACAAGGAGCGTTTGGCAAGCGGCGTGTTGCTGGCAGCGGCGCGCGCACTTTCGCCCAGCAGGCCTTGGGCCAGCGCACTGGCATCGCCATTAAAAACCACCGCGTCGGCCTGCAATTGCTCACCGCCGGCCAGTTCAATGCCGCAGGCTCGGCCATCACGCACCAAAATGCGCTGGCAGCTTGTGCTGTAGCGCAGGCTTGCGCCCTGGCGCTCGGCCTGCGCCGCGATGGCTTTGGCCAGCGCGTGCATGCCGCCATCAACTGACCAGACACCGTCCAGCTCAACGTGGGCAACCAGCATCAACGTGGCCGGTGCCGCCCAGGGCGACGCGCCGCAGTAGGTGGCGTAACGGCCAAACAACTGGCGCAAACGTGGGTCATGAAAATAATGGCCGAGCGACTGCCACAGCGAGGCAAACGGCCCCAGGCTGGCCAGCGCAGCCAGACCGCTGGGGCCAAGATCTGCCCCCATGCCCATCAGTGTGGGGCGCGACGAGCGAATGTAGGGCCCCTCAAGATGCCGGTAGATGTCTTTGGCTTTTTGGCAAAAAGCGATAAAGCGCCGGGCCTCTTCGGGCGAGCTGAATTGCGCGATGGCATCGGCTGAACGGGCCACGTCGGTGAACAAATCCAGACGCTGACCCGTGTTGCCCCAGGCGTGACGACACAAAATATCCAGCGGCTCCAGCTTGATCAGGTCAGTCAGCTTGCAGCCTACTTGGGCAAAGATTTGTTCAAATACCCAGCGCATGGTGAAGACGGTAGGGCCTGAGTCAATCAGTGCGCCACCCGCGTTGACCTGGCGCATCTTGCCGCCGGGCGCAGCCGCCGAATCAACCAGCGTCACGCGCACGCCGCTGTGTGCCAGCAGCAGCGCACTGACCAGGCCACCCACGCCAGCGCCCACCACGATGACGTGCTTGTCACGCAACTGGGTGAGCTGCTTTTTTGGCGGCACGGCCAGTTCAGCCATAGGACTGACCACGCCAGCGACCGGACAGCTGAAGGGGCACAAAACGGGCAAACATGGATTCTGAAAAGAACGCGCCTTCATGCGCCGCCCGTATGGCGGCCAGGTGCGCGCCAGTGCGGGCGTAAGCCTCCATCGCGGCCGTGTTGGCCCATAAACTGAAGGTGGCCTGCCTGAAAAATGGCGCCTCGCCGACACCGGTGGCCATCAGGCAACCACTGGCCTCATTGAGCGACACCTCGCTGGCCGGTTGCATGCGCCAAAAGCGTCGCGCACTCATGGGCCGGATGGAGGCGCGGGTTAGTGTGGCAATCGGTCCGCTGCCGCTGTCGGGTGGACTGGCCGTCACGGCAATCGACTGGCCAGACCACGCGCCCCTGCATGAATAAGCACGCAGCTTCGCGCTGCAAAATTCCTGCGCGCGTTGCGCATACGCCAGGGCGATGGGTGATTTTAAAAATGCATCAGCACTGTCCTCGTCGGTGAACAGGCAAAACAGCGCTTGTCGCGAGCTGCTGGGTTTGAGGCCAAAACCGCCACCATCACCACTGCCCATGACCTTGGACATCACCAAACCCCGCACATCGCGCATCGCAAAGCGCCCGATCACAAATCGGGCGTAACCCCACAAACGGTACTTGGGCGCAATGTCGGCCAATAAAAACACAGCCACCGTGCCCGCAGCTTGAGGCTGTGAGCTTTCGGTGGCTGATGCTTGCAATACAACTGTGGGCGGCATACAAAAAGTGACCGCCCACGCTGAGCCAGAAGCTCAGCGGGGCTCATGGGCCAAAAACAAATTACTTGGCTGAAACCTCAACCTTACCAGCAACCGGCACCGCTTGCCCAGCATCAGCGACGGGTAAAGCGGCAGGAGCATCAGGCGCTTTCACCGGCGCATACATCGCAGGGTAATGCTTGGCCATGGCCGCACCATACAGAGGCTTATAAGCACCCTGGTGGCAAGTGGCGCAGTTGGCTTTGGCGACGTCACCCGTGGGGCCCAGCCGATTGGCTGGAAACACGCTGGTCAGCGGCACCATGTACTCGTTGTTCAACTCACGTGCCATCCGAATGCCGTACCAAGCAGTGGCGCGTTGCGGCGTTGCATTGGCACCCCACTCTGCAAAAGCCTGTGTGTTGTGGCAGTACGTGCAGTTCACGCCCAGCGCCTCAGACCAGTGAATCATCGTGCCATACGTGTGTTCAGCCTGCTTGATGGAACTGCGGTTGGCGGCGGCTCCCGTCATGGCCAAAGCCTGGTTGCCATTGACGCGAATGGGCTTGTTGTCCAGGAAGTATGGGGTGAAAGGGTCATACGGCAACGACGACAGACCGACCGACTTGGCGGCCCGGTTTTGGCCGAAATCATTCCCCAGGCTGCCACCGGCAGATTTTTGAGGCTGAGGTGCAAACCAGATCTCTTTGGGAATGTTGTTGCCGCGGTGGCAGGTGTAGCAGGTCACGCCGGTTTCAGCCACGTGCTGTTTCCAGCCGGAGTTGACTTTTTGCGTCATCTGCAACATCTTGCGCGCCACCACTTTGGTGTACACGCTGTCGTCGGCAAAGTTACCGGCCACGTGGCAGTAATTGCAACCCTGCTGGGGCGCGACCCATTCGGTGATGGCACTCATGGTGCGGGCAAACTCTCCCACACTCAGGTCGCCCAGCACCTTGACGTTTTGGTAAATCGCGCCAGCTTTAGGACCACCTGGCACATCTTCCACGGCGGCCGACACTTCAGGCGCCTTGTTGAGTGAGGCCTGGGTTGCCAGGGTGCGCGGGTTGTACACCTGCTCCATGCCCGTGCCGCGAAAACCGGTTTGAGACACCGCAATCGGCGGCTTTTCACAAGCTGCCAGCAGCAAGGCTGCAGTGCTTGCCAGAAGCAGTTTGATGGTGGTACGCATGATCATGGTTTTACTCCAATCAAAGCTGGGTCAATGGTGGGCACCCACATGGCGGGGTAACTTGGCACCACATTGTGTTTAACAGACCACAGGTACCAGTTGTCAACCACCGTGCCGGTGAGCAAGATCCCGATACCACCGACCAGCGGACAGAGCACTGCAAACCACCAGGCCCACCTGTGAATAGACTCCATCGATGCGTTGAAGCCCATGGTCCAGCGCCAGAACAGGCCGGCGCGCTCCGATGCGGTACCGCGGTCAATGATCTGTTCAATCTCACGCTCACCACCGTAACGGCCTACCGCCAAAATGGTGGCGCCGTGCATGGCAAACAGCAAGACAGAGCCATACAAAAACACAATCGATAGCGCATGGAACGGGTTGTAGAAGAGATTGCCATAACGCAAGGACAAGGCAGCTGTCCAGTCCAGGTGCGGAAAGATACCGAAGGGCACGGATTCAGACCAGCTGCCCATCAGCACAGGGCGGAAAAATCCAACCACCAAATAAAGCCATATAGCAGCAGCAAACGCCCAAGCCACATGCGTGCCCAAGCCAAGCTGACGCGCGCGGCGGTACATGCGTGCCCACCACAAAATCAGTGACACGGTCAGAAACAACCCCGCAATATTCCACCACCCCCCGTCATTGAGTGGCGCAATACTCAAACCATATTTGGGCGCCGGCGGGTCAAGCGCCAACCAAAACAGCTGGCGAATCATTTGCAATGGATTCCAGTCCACCTGGGCCAACATATTGAAGCCAATGATGTTGAAGGCCAGCGTGCCAAACAGCAGCGATGCCAAGCCCAGCCACCCCAGATAGACGGGGCCAATTTGGGCGTTGCCCAAACGACCAGCCAGGTGTAGAAAAAATGGTGTGCCGATGCGCTCGGAGTCCCCGGGCGGCAGCGGAACCCCTGCGGATGCAGGCCCGACGGGCTGCACGGTGGTAAAAAGATTTTGATATTCAGCCATGTTTATTACCTCTTGTTCTTTCCTCGTGCCTCTTCAATGACCCCAGATGGGCATGTTCAGCCACCAGCCCCACCATTCAGGCCAGCCGCGCGTCCAGAATGGCCCGCTGATGACGATGCAAAGGGCAGAAAACCAGACTGCTGCCAGCGCCAGGAACAACCCCAGACGGTGAATACCCAGCGTGCCCACCGAGTAGCCGATCACGTCACGGAAAAATGTGTCTTCATGCTCAGGTGATTTGACGACTTGTCCATTGCCCGGATTGGTCGCCGACAAGACCAGCGCACCATGCAAAGACAGTGACAAGGTGGTGGCAAAAAACAGTGTCGCCGCAATCATGTGCGCCGGGTTGTAATGAAAGTGCAGGTACTGATAGCCGGTGTTGCTGACCCAGTCCAAGTGGCTATAAATGCCGTAAGGAAAAGCGTGACCCCAGGAACCCATCAGCACCGGTCGGATGACCTGCAAGGTGAAGTACGCAAAGATGGCAAAACCGAATGCTATCGGGACATGCAAGCCCATTCCCAGTTTGCGACAAATTTCGACCTCGCGGAGTGCCCAGGAGACAAAGGCCCCCAGGGCGCAAACGGTGATGATTTGCCAAAGGCCTCCAGCCATCATCGGCGCCATCTTCAGTCCATTTGAAATGTCTGGCGGCGCGATATTGATTTGCCAAGGATTCCAGGTTGGGCCCATGGCAGCGCCCCACATGATCATGACAGTGCCTAGAACCGCAAAAAAGGCGGTGGTAATTCCGAAAAAGCCAACGTAAAACGGGCCGACCCAAAAGTCGAACAAGTCACCCCCAATCAGGGTGCCGCCGCGTACGCGGTACTTTCTTTCAAAACTCAACATGGCCATGTTGGCTCCTCTGCCCGATCCGCTAGTGTGCGTGATTCGGATTAAAAACTGTTAAAACTAATTCTTGGGTAGGGTGTGCGAAGCAGGCCACAAAGGCCTGACTTCGCTCACCACATCGGTAGCAAAATTTGCTACCGTTACTTCGACGGAGGCATCGCCGCATTGTTGGCGGCTTTCGCGGCCTTGACGGTGTCAGGATGCCACGTGTTGATGTTGTAACGATCACCACTGACTTGAATCAGATGAATGCTCGTCGAAATGAAGGCTATCATTAAGCCTGTCAGGATGATCGCCTTGCGGGGATCTACCATACGCCACATACGCCACATAATATTTCCTTTAGTGTTAGCTGAGTTGGGAAATCACGGTGTAAACAGCCGACTTCACGCTGCCCAACATGGGTCTGGTTCCCTCTGCCCCTGGCAGCCAGTTACGCCAATCCATGAACAACATCTGGCCCATCATTGCAAGCAATAAAAAGACGCAGAAAAGCACCACGTACAGGTAGCGAAACTCCTTGAGGGGAGCTTGAACGTCGCTGTCAGCGTGCTGAGCATGTAGGTAAGCCATATTTATCTCCGTGAGTTGGTTCTTAGAACCAGGGACGCCAGATCCACACCAAGCTGTGGGCGATCATCGCGCCCACACCCCACATCACATAACCTTGGATGTAGTAGCTGTGAAATTCCTGGCACTCTGAGTCAGTCAACCCGGTAGGGTTAGTACTTTGATTCATCGTCAATACCTCACTTAAAAAGCCTTGCGGCCAACACCTTGCCCGAGAGCAAGGAACGAATTGCCACAGCAGGGTTGCTGCGGCGAACTTGCATTCAGGCAAGCCTGAATACTTGTCGGGGAACTCAAGGCGGTGCGGTTACAGGTCATGCAGCCGCTCCCGCTTTTGAATGCCCAAACAATTCTGAAAGACGATCAAGCTCAACACTTGATTTGCCAGATTGGCGAGCGTCGCGCTCAGCACGATCACGCATTTGTTTGGCCGCTGAAATGCGAACCAGTACCGGCTCGGCCTCAATCAATTCTTCAAGCAGCGCATGCGCCTCGGTGCTCCAGCTGATGGGCTTGTCTGCGTTGACGCGGCTTGGTGTCGAGTCAATCTTGTCCAAGTCAGTGCCCAGCGGCAAGATATGAAACAAGGCATCAAACAACGCATTGCAAAACTCTTGAATCACATAAGTTGCGCCGGCATAACCCATGAATGGCGTGCCGGTGTGACGTCGAATGATCGGCAGCGGAAAGGAGGCAGGGATGAAAGTTGCTTTCATCATGCCGCCGCCACCACATTCGGCTAGGTACATGCGCTCGTTGTAACTGCCATACATCACCAAAGGTGTTTTCGTGGTGGTCAGCCGACGCACTTCTGCGTTGTCGGTTTTTGCACCGGGGCAGCGGGCCACGGCAAAGCTGCAGGGCAAACCCATTTCTTCTTCTAGGAAGTGGCGAAGGCCACGGGTGTAGGTTTCATTGGCCACCACCGCAAAGCTGGCGGTGCCAAAAAAATCTTGCGTCACAGAGCGCCACAAGTCCCAGATGGGTTTGATCGTGGTGTGCTTTTCGCGTTCAATGAAGGGCTCAGGATCTAGCCCGAGCAGCTCTCCCAACTTGCGCAAGAACTTGGTCGTGCTGTGCAGCCCAATCGGCGCCTGAAGGTAAGGCCGCTCCAGCGCCTCGCACAGCATGCGGCCAAACTCGCGGTACATGCAGATGTTCACGTCGGCCTCCACCAGGCGCGAGACGTCGGCCAAGTGACTGCCCAGTGGAAACACCATATTGATCTCGGCACCAATGCCTTGCACCAAGCGGCGGATTTCTGCCAAGTCGCTGGGGCAGTTGAACGTGCCGTAGCTCGGACCAATGATGTTGACTCGGGGCTTTTCACCTGGGGCGCGCTCAGACGCGGGCTTGCGCGCAGGCACCTCCTTGAGGCCGTATTCGGACCAGAGCCAGAACATGGCACGGTTGGCGCACTGCCACTGGTCCTCATCGATCGTGCGAGGTAAAAACCGCTGGATGTTGGTTCCTGCCGGGGTCACGCCGCCGCCAATCATTTCGGCGATGGAGCCTGTCACCACAACAGAAGGCAAGTCGGGGTCAAGCGCTGCATGAGCTCGCCTCATGGAGCCTTCGGTGCCTTCACGGCCCAGTTGCTCTTCAGCCAAACCGGTCACCACAATCGGCAACTCGTGCGGGGGCAGTGCATCGGTGTAATGCAGCACCGATGTGACGGGCAGGTTCTCGCAGCCCACTGGCCCGTCAATGACCACCTGCAAGCCTTTGATGGCGGTGAACACATACACCGCGCCCCAATAGCCGCCAGCGCGATCGTGATCTAAAACCAACATCAGATCATTTCCTCTGCTTTGCGCTTTTTCGCCATCTTCACAGCAAGTCGGCGTTGCTCAGCCTTGAACTCTGGCCGGTCTTGAGGAATCCCTTGTGCGGCCTCCCACACACCTGTCGCATGCCCGGTACCGGTTGAGCCGAAGAAATCTTTCATTTCCTCAAAGCGTGCTTTGTTGCCAATGGCCGAATTCACCACAGTCGCCAAGGAACCAGCGCCTGCCGGGCCCATCAAGGGACGGGCAGAAATCAGATTGGTGAAATACAGCGACGGAATTGTTAACTCCTTGGCTGCTTGAACTACAGGCGTGGTGCCAATTGCCAGGTCAGGTTTGAATTCATGCACTGCGGCCAAGTCTTGCTCCAGCGATGCGCGGAACTGCACCATCACGCCTTTGCTTTCCAACCACTGAACATCGGCTTCGTTCCATGCAGTGCGTGGGCAGGCCGTGCCAACATAGCGCAAGTCAGCGCCGCTTTCGATCAGCAATCTACCGACCAAAAGCTCAGAGCCTTCGTAGCCACTCAGCGTGATACGGCCCTTGATGGGCGTTTTCGAAAGCACCCCTTTGATCGCAGGCAAGAATTTATTTTTGGCGATGTCAATGTCGCTTTGTGCAATATTGGCGGCTTGGCCAATCGCTTGCAGCCAGGCCTCCGTACCCTCATAACCCACCGGTGCAGAGCCAACAATGGCACGACCTGCCGCATCAAACTCACGAACGCTGGCGGTGTAAAAAGGGTGAATGGCGGCAACCGCTGCGCAGTCGAGTGCGGCATACAGCTCGCGCCATTCACGCGTTGGTACAGAGGGGCCTGCCGACAAACCCATGGGTTCGAGCATCATGCCGATGATGACCGGGTCTGCTGGAAACATTTCACCCAGCAGCGTGATGGTCGGCTTG
Source organism: Comamonadaceae bacterium (assembly GCA_947478725.1). GTDB lineage: Bacteria > Pseudomonadota > Gammaproteobacteria > Burkholderiales > Burkholderiaceae_C > Polaromonas. The sequence continues at coordinate 72,094 of CANJWZ010000004.1, read as the reverse complement.
TCAGACTTGCCGTTACGCGGCGCTTGGACTGGTCCAGCCAAAGCCTCGGTACGCGCGTATTTCAGCATCGCGCCAGCCAGCACATCTTTGGCTTCAGCATGGGTTGGCACCCCAAAGCCTGGCACGTCAATACCAATGATGCGGACGCCGTTGATTTCTTTTGGCAAAATTTGCAAAGGCACACCGCTGGCGGTAGGCACGCACAAATTGATGATCACGATCGAGTCGTACAAAGCGGGGTCAGCCTGCTGAAACACCGCTTCGCGGATGTCTTCAAACAGCTTGCCGGTGACCAGAGACTCAGAGTTGAACGGCACATAGCCGACGCTGCGCTTGGCACCGTAAAAATGCGAGGTAAAGGTCAGTCCATACACGCAGCAGGCGGAGCCCGACAAAATGGTGGCGGTGCGGCGCATGCGCAAACCTACGCGCAAAGAACCAAACGCAGGGCACATGCTTTGGGGTTGGTCATGCGGGCCCGCTTTGGGGTTTTTCGGGTAGTCCTTGGCGTATTGCTCGAGAATTTCAGACTTGCCTGCGGACTTGGCCGCTGCCAGCATGGCCTCACCGCCGCTGTGGCAGCCCATACCGTCGCCTTCAAGGGCCGTGCTGATCGGCGCCGTGGGCATCGGAATGATCGGGATGACTGTGCTCATGACTTTTCTTCAGTTCAGACTTCGTCGTAAACGACTTCGAGCGTTTCTTTGACAGTTTCTTTTTTGCCGCACATATCAAACTGCGTGGCTGGCTCCAGCACCACATTGCGGCCCACCACATCTGCCGAGAACAAACCCAGCAATTGGTCTTGCGTCATGGGCTTGGGACGAATCGGCTGCGACGCGCCCACGTTTTCTGCGAGCTGCGCAAACATCGGGCCCCAGACTGAGTCGGGCCGACCAATGATTTCGTAGCTGGCGCTTTTGCGGCGGATGTCATCATTGGCGGGAATGATTGACAGCACAGGAATGCCGACTTTTTCAGCGAAAGCCGATGCCTCGCCAGTACCGTCGTCACGGTTGATCACCATGCCCGCGACGCCGACGTTGCCGCCCAGCTTGCGGAAGTACTCAACGGCTGAGCAAACGTTGTTGGCCACATAAAGCGACTGCAGGTCGTTGCTGGCCACCACGATGACTTTTTGGCACATGTCTCTGGCAATCGGGAGGCCGAAACCGCCACACACCACGTCGCCCAAAAAGTCGAGCAGCACGTAGTCAAAACCCCAGTCGTGAAAACCGAGCTTTTCAAGCAGCTCGAAGCCATGGATGATGCCGCGACCACCGCAACCGCGTCCGACTTCAGGACCACCGAGCTCCATGGCATAAACACCGTCACGCTTGAAGCACACATCGCCAATTGCAACAGCCTCGCCAGCCAGTTTTTTCTTCGACGACGTTTCAATGATGGTGGGGCAAGCCCGGCCACCAAACAACAGGCTGGTGGTGTCACTCTTCGGGTCACAGCCAATGAGCAACACTTTCTTGCCCTGCTGGGCCATCATGTAGCTGAGGTTGGCAAGCGTGAAGCTTTTGCCAATGCCGCCTTTGCCATAAATGGCGATGATTTGCGTTTCCTTGTTGGCCTCGCCCGTTTTCATTGGCGTTGGCTCAATAGCCGCCTCTGCGCGGAGGTCTTTCATCATGATGGTCGTCGGGTTCATGTGCGGTGCTTCCAATCCAAAATCATTTTTAAGCAGACTGCGTCGCCAACAGCGATTCGTAGGTGCTGGCTGCATTCGAGGGCTTATCGCCCACAAAGGCTGGTGCAAAGGAAAAACTGAGTGCTTGTTTGCAAAAGCCAGCCAATTCCAGAATCTGGACTTTCAGGTCTTTTGGACTTGTAAATACGATCGCTTCGGCTTGCATGATGTCAGTTTACGTTTACGTTTAAAAGTGTCAACTAATATTGACGTTATTTGGACTAATCTAGGGTAAACACTTATTTTTTGCGCGCCACAAGAATTCGCGTCTGCAAAGGCATGGCGTTGGCCATGACGTCAACGCGGTCAAAGCCCGCGTTCATGATCATGTCGCTCAACTCTTTGACGGTGCGCAAGCGGCCCGAGCCCATCGCCAAAAGATAGAAATGGAAATAAGCATCGCCAAGCGGCGCCTCGTCGCTGGCCTGGGCCATTGGCTCGGTCAGCAGCAAGGTGCCGCCCGCAGGCAAAGCCTTGAAGATGGCGCGCAAGATGATGTTGACGTGTGCATCGGGATGGTCGTGCGCAACACGTATCAGCGTGACCAGGTCCGCGCCTTCAGGCAGCGAATCCTTTAAAAAATCACCACCAAAAGCATCTGCCCGGTCAGAAAGAGATTTCTTCCTGAAGTTGTCCTGCGCCAGCGCAGCGACTTGGGGCAAGTCAAACAACTTGAGCTTGAGGTGCGTTGCGTGCCCCGCCAAACGACTGACAAACGTACCCTGCCCGCCACCCACATCCAGCACGCATTGGTGCCTGGCAAATGAGTAGGTCGCCAACACCTCGTCCACCACAAAGGGCTGCGACGCGGACATGAGCTGCGAATAACGCGACACTTTTTCCTGTTCCCAGGCTCTGGGGGCTTGTTGCGGCTGCCCACTGGTACCAAGGTCCTGAATATGGGTTTCAACATACGGCCAGTACGCCATCATTTGTCCGTCACTGACCTGGTCACGCAGCAGGGCTACCGGGTCTTGCATGTCGTGGTACAGCACAGCGTGGTGCTCAATCATGGCGCGTATGCCCGGATGACCAGCAACGGGTGCACCGAGCGCTCCCAAGCCGTAGCGGCCCTGCCCGCGCAGCGACAGCAACCGGAGCGCGACAGCAGAATTGATCAAACGCTGCAAGGCCGATGCGGGCACATGGCAAATGTGTGCCAGCTCGTCCAGCGTGCGTGGCGACTCATTGACAAGCTCAAGAATGCGCAGACGCACACACGCCAACAGCACTTGCGAATACACAAAACCAGCCATCACATCAAACACCTGCTGCGCGCGTCTGCGTGTGATCCAGCGGGTCAACACATTTGCGGCAGCCCAACGTGAAAAACCGGGGTCGGTGAGCTTTCTGTCCATCCACGCATCCAGCCGATCACGCCAGGCAGGCCTGCTATGCCCCCCGTCCAGCGGCTTGGCCAAGTCGAGTGTTCGCATCAGGCAGCAACACCTTTGACAGAGGACGTATCACCCTGCACAGCCTGCACATGCCTGAACTTGTCGCAGGCCTCGCGTGGCACCAGACGCTCTGACTCCTGGCGCACCAGCTGGCGCATCGCCTCGCGGCTGGTGCATTCAGGCACCGAATCGATGGCCGACTGCACCAGTTTTTCGAAGTAAGCGATGGCGCCACCCAGCCCGAGGTCAATCGCAGAACTGGGGCGGCCCAGTGCAAGGTCCTGGCCCACCGGCTTGCCCAGCAAGCTTGGGTCTGCCATCACATCGCGAATATCGTCGGCCACCTGATAGGCCTCACCGAGCCACTCGCCCAGCGCCACCCAGGGCTTGGGGTCTGCGCCCGCGGCCAAAGCACCGCCAGCCGTTGCCGCGACAAAAAGGGCGCCTGTCTTGGCCCGCTGATACGCCGTGAGCGACACCCGTGACTCGCTTTCCCAGGCCTGCCCCGCCACAATACCAAAGGGCATACCGACACCTTTGGCGACCACGCCAAGCACTTCGGCCATGCGTTTGGGGGACTGACCACCTGCCAGGCCAAGGGTCTGGAAAGCCAGCACGATCAGGGCGTCACCTGCCAGAACCGCCAGACTTTCGCCATACGCCCAATGCACCGAAGCACGACCACGGCGTGTTGGGGCATCGTCAAAACACGGCAAGTCGTCATGCACCAGTGAGGCGCAATGCAGCAGTTCAATGGCCACTGCTGCGGCATCGGCCAGCAAGGGATCGTCGTTGCCACATGCATGCGCCACCGCCAGGCACAGCTGAGGCCGGATACGCGCCCCACCCGGAAACACAGCATGTCGTACCGCGTTGGCCAGCTTGGGCGGGCAACCCGGCGCCTCGCCGAGAGCCAGTGCGGCAGCCAAGGATTGTTCAATGTGTGTGATGGCCTTCATAGGTGCTCCAGTTGAGTGTAAATATTAATTGTCAACGTTAACTGTCAATTAATATAGACACATTTCAAGAAGCCGTCAACCCGCTTTAACGCGACGGCAGGCGGCTGGTCCATCACATGACAATCCACGCGACAATCGATTTTTTATGGAGTTGTGCTTTGGGCTTTTTTTATAGCGTCCCTTTTTTTCAGGCCAAGCCATGAGCCAGGGTCTTGAACTGGACAACCTGGCCTGCACCAGAGGCAGCCGCCAGTTGTTTTGCGGCCTGTCGCTGGCTGTTAAACCGGGCGAACTGCTGCGGGTGCGCGGTGCCAATGGCGCGGGCAAGACCAGTTTGCTGCGCATGCTGTGCGGCTTGCTGCTGCCTACCAGCGGTCAGGTGCTATGGCATGGAAAACCCTTAAACGTACAGCGCGACACGATGGGGCAGGACCTGATGTACCTGGGTCACGCGGCTGCCTTGAAAGATGAACTGTCGCCCCTTGAAAATTTGATCGACGCTTGCGCCCTGGGCGGACACATTCCCACCCTGCCGGCAGCGTTGGCAGCGCTTGATGGTGCTGGGCTGCGCAGCCATGCGCGCATCCCTGCACGCCGCCTGTCCCAAGGCCAGCGCAGGCGCAGCGCCCTGGCGCGCCTGGCCCTGAGCCAACATGCCCCTTTGTGGATTCTTGATGAACCCTTTAATGCACTGGACATTGCCGCCAACGCATGGCTGACCGGCCTGATAGAGGGCCATCTGAAAAACGCCGGCATGGTGGTGCTGACCAGTCACCAGGACATGCCCATTGCCGCAGCGAATCAGCTGGACTTGACGCTATGAGCGCAAAACCCCGCCTGCTGACGGGCCTGATGGTGGTGCTGCGGCGCGACCTGCGGGTGGCCTTGCGGCGGCGCAGCGATACCTTGTCAACGCTGATCTTTTTTGTCATGGTGGTCAGCCTGTTCCCGCTGGGGGTCGGGCCTGAACCTCAATTGCTGCGCACCATGGCGCCCGGTGTCTTGTGGGTGGCAGCGATGCTGGCATCCATGCTGTCCCTGCCGCGTCTGTTTGCCGACGACCACGCCGACGGAACTTTAGAACAGATGCTGCTGTCAACCCATCCGCTGGCGCTGCTTGTTTTTGGCAAAACGATGGCGCACTGGGTCGGCTCCGGCCTGCCGTTGGTGCTGCTGTCGCCCGTGCTGGCCTTGCAGTTTGATTTGTCGGCATCGGCTACCGGGGTGCTGGTGCTGTCGCTGCTGCTGGGCACGCCCATTTTGAGCCTGGTTGGCTCGATGGGTGCTGCTCTGACGGTCGGTTTGCGCGGCTCCAGTGTCTTGCTGTCCTTGCTGGTGCTCCCTTTGACTATTCCGGTGCTGATTTTTGGCGCTGGTGCCGTCGAGGCGCACACCGCCGGGCTGGGTGTGGCAGGGCATTTCTCGTTGCTGGGGGCGCTGCTGATCGTCGGGCTGCTGGCCGCACCCTGGGTGTCGGCTGCGGCACTGCGGATTTCGATGGAATGAACGGCCTGTACACCTTAGCCGGCTGAATAAAATGACTCAGAAGATTTAGGAATCAAGACAAGTGCCCACCGACAAGATCAACTGGTTTCAATTTGCCGCGCCGCAGCGCTTTTACCCACTGGCCGGGCGCCTGACGCCATGGTTTACGGTGGCCGGGGTTCTGTTGGCCGCCTATGGTCTGTACCTGGGCCTGTGGGTGGCCCCGACCGATGCCACGCAGGGCCAAGCCTACCGGATTATTTTTGTCCACGTGCCCACGGCCTGGATGTCGATGGTGATTTACGTCGCCATGGCCGGCTGGGCGGGCGTCGGGCTGGTGTTTAACTCGCGCCTGTCGTCCATGATGGCTTGCGCGCTGGCCCCAACGGGTGCGCTGATGACGGTATTGGCGCTCTGGACAGGTGCGCTGTGGGGCAAGCCCACCTGGGGCGCGTGGTGGGTATGGGACGCGCGCCTGACATCTGAGCTGGTTCTGCTTTTTTTGTACATCGGTTTTATGTCCCTGCATGCATCGATTGATGACGTGCGCCGGGCAGACAGGGCTGCGGGGCTACTGGCATTGATTGGCGTGGTGAACGTGCCGATCATTTATTTTTCAGTCAAATGGTGGAACACCCTGCACCAGGGCGCATCCGTCAGCTTTAAAGGCACGAGCATGGCCACACCCATGCTGATTGCCATGCTGGTCATGGCACTGGCTTTTTGGGCTTACTGTATTGCAGTGGTGCTCAAGCGGGTGCGGGTCATTATTCTTGAACGTGAACGCCACACCGCCTGGGCGCGTGCCGAGATGGGGGTCATGTGATGTGGAATAGCGCCAGTGATTTTTTAGCGATGGGCGGCTACGGTCTTTATGTTTGGGGGTCGATGGGTGCTTGCCTGCTGGTTTGCATCATGGAGCCCGTCACCCTTAACCTCAAGCGCCGTGCGCTTTTGTCTGAGGCGCGCGAGCAGGGCGCGCCAGATACCGGACAATTCGAGTCATGAAACCAAGAAGCAAACGACTGATAGCGATTGCCTGCGGGCTTGCTGCCCTGGGTGTGGCTACCGCGCTGGTGCTGAACGCCTTCAACAGCAATCTGGTGTTTTTCTTCAGCCCCACGCAGGTTGCGGCCAACGAAGCGCCTCAGGGCCGAAGCTTTCGCATTGGCGGCTTGGTGGAGGAAGGCAGCATCCAGCGTGAAACCCAGGGACTGACGACCCGGTTTGTGGTCACCGATCTGGCCAAGACGATTCCTGTCACCTACACCGGCCTGCTGCCTGACCTGTTTAAAGAAGGCAAAGGCGTGGTGGCACAGGGCAAACTGGGCGCCGACGGCCTCTTCAGGGCCGACCAGGTACTGGCCAAGCATGATGAAAACTACATGCCGCCCGAAGCCGCCGAAGCCTTGAAAAACGCTGCAGCGGGCAAGCCGCAACAGACCAGCGCTACCCTCAAACAAGCCCCCTAAGCCCTCGCCCCCTCGCCCCCCAGCCCCTCAATCGAACCAACCATCAAGCCACCATGATCAGTGAACTCGGCCACTTCGCCCTTATTTTGGCCTTCATGATGGCGCTGTCCCAAAGCGTGCTGCCATTGATTGGCGCACACAAAGGAAACGCTGCATGGATGGCGCTGGCGCGGCCTTCAGCACGCGGGCAATTTGTGTTTGTCGCAATAGCCTACGGGTGCCTGACCTATGCGTTTGTCACCAATGACTTTTCGGTTCAGCTGGCGGCGCAGCATTCCAACAGCATGCTGCCTTTGGTTTACAAATTCACCGCCGTATGGGGCAACCACGAAGGTTCGATTTTGTTGTGGGCACTGATTTTGGCGGGCTGGACGTTGGCGGTGTCCATTTTTTCGAAGCAGCTGGATGACCGCATGGTGGCGCGCGTGCTGGGCGTGATGGGTTTGATCAGCTGCGGTTTTATTTTGTTCACGCTGCTCACGTCCAACCCCTTTACCCGACTGCTTCCCGCCGCGCCCGATGGGCAAGACCTGAACCCTTTGCTGCAAGACCCCGGCATGATCATCCACCCGCCCATGCTTTACATGGGTTATGTGGGTTTTGTAGTGGCTTTTGCGTTTGCGATTGCGGCGCTGTTGTCGGGCCGGCTTGACGCCGCCTGGGCGCGCTGGTCACGCCCTTGGACGACGGTGGCGTGGTGTTTTTTGACGGTAGGCATTGCACTCGGCAGTTTTTGGGCGTACTACGAATTAGGCTGGGGTGGTTGGTGGTTTTGGGACCCGGTCGAAAACGCATCCTTTATGCCCTGGCTGGTCGGCACGGCGCTGATTCATTCACTGGCCGTGACGGAAAAGCGCGGCGGCTTCAAAATGTGGACCGCCCTGCTGGCCATCATGACGTTTTCCCTCTCGCTGTTGGGTACGTTCATTGTGCGTTCAGGTGTGCTCTCATCTGTTCACGCCTTTGCGACAGACCCCGCGCGCGGCATTTTTATTCTGGGTTTTCTGGCGTTCGTGATTGGTGGTTCGCTGGCGCTGTTTGCCTGGCGCGCGCCGCGTGTGGGTTTGGGCGGCAGCTTTGAGCCGGTGTCGCGTGAATCCATGCTGCTGGCCAACAATGTGTTGCTGGTGGTGGCCGCTGCGGCTGTTCTCCTTGGCACGCTGTACCCACTGGTCATTGACGCACTTGGCATGGGCAAGCTGTCAGTGGGCCCACCGTATTTTGTAGCCGTTTTTGTACCTTTGATTGCTCCTGCTCTGTTCTTGATGGGTGTTGGCCCCATGACCCGCTGGCGCCAGGCTGAAGTGATGGACCTGGCCAAGCGCCTGCGGTGGGCGATTGGCGTCAGCATTGCAAGTGCCATCATCGCGCCAATGCTGCTGGGCAGCTGGACGCCCATGACGGGCTTGGGCTTGCTGCTGGCGGTGTGGGTGGCAAGCACAGCTGTTGTGAACCTGATCACCAAAGTGCGCGAGCACCGCTCGCCCAGCTGGCTGGCCCGCTTCGCAGCGCAGCCCGGCAGCTACTACGGCATGCTGCTGGCGCACTTTGGCATTGCGGTGTTCATTGTTGGTGTGACTGTTGTGAGCAGTTTTCAGAGCGAAAACGATGTGCGCATGGAGCCCGGTGAAACCGCGACCGTCGGCGGCTACACCTTCAAGCTGGACAAGGTGGTGCAGGCCAAGGGCCCGAACTACTCGTCAGCACGCGCGACATTGACCGTGACGGATGGCGACAAGACGATTGCCACCCTCAGCCCCGAACGCCGCATTTACACCGTGCGCAGCATGCCAATGACAGAAGTGGCGATTGACCGGGGCATCACCAGAGACTTGTATGTGGCGCTCGGCGAGCCCGTCAGCAGCACGGCGTGGAGCGTTCGCCTGCACCACAAACCGTTTGTCAACTGGATCTGGTTTGGTTGCGTGCTGATGGCCCTCGGCGGCTTGCTGGCGGTGCTGGACCGGCGCTACCGTGCGGTGAAGGTGGCGGCTAAAAAAGCAGCGCCCGCCGTTGAATCTGCCAGGCCCTTGGTAACTTCGCCTATCGCAGCCAAAGACAATACCGTGGTTCAGGCCTGATGAGCAGCACCACCTTCAAGCGGTTCCTGCCGCTGGGTATTTTTATCGTGCTGGTTGGCTTTTTAGCCATTGGCCTGACGCTGAATCCGCGTGAAGTACCCTCGCCCCTGATCAACAAACCGCTGCCTCAATTCAAGTTGGCGGTATTGAGCCAACCCGACAAGACCATCGCCGCGCAAGACATGCTGGGCCAGGTCTGGCTGCTCAACGTCTGGGCATCGTGGTGCGTGGCCTGCCGCATTGAGCACCCGGTACTGGTCGAACTTTCCAAAACCAAGCAGGTGTCCATCTACGGCTTGAACTACAAAGACAAGTCGCCTGCGGCGGTGGCCTGGCTGGCCAATTTTGGCAACCCTTATGTGCAGTCACTCGTCGATGCTGACGGCCTGGTAGGGATTGACCTGGGCGTGTACGGTGTGCCCGAGACCTTTGTGGTCGACAAGCAGGGCGTGATTCGCTACAAGCAGATTGGCCCGGTCACGCCCGAGGCATTGCGGGACACGATTTTGCCGCTGGTTAAAAAACTCTCGGCCGGTTAAATGCTCAGGTATCTCTTCATCGCCTTGTTGATCTGCTCAAGCTTGAATGCGCTAGCCAAAGTCGCGGCCAACACATCGGCAGACCCGGCCCTTGAAGCCCGCATGATGGTGATTGCCGAAGAGCTGCGTTGTCTCGTCTGCCAAAACGAAACCATAGCCGCGTCGCATGCCGATCTGGCGGTTGACCTGAAAAACCAGATCCGCATCAAGCTCACGCAGGGCCAGTCGCAAAGGCAGATTCTGGATTTCATGGTCGAGCGTTACGGCGACTTTGTGTTGTACCGTCCACCGCTTAAAACCACCACCGTGCTGCTGTGGCTGGGGCCGTTTACGTTGCTGGCAATTGCCCTGCTGATGCTGGTGCTGAACGTCAGGCGGCGCAGGCGCAGCGTCCAGCCTGCGGCATTGAGCGACGCCGACATCGCCAAAGCCAGAGAGCTGCTGGCCAACCCACCTCCAAATTAAAACATGATCGCTTTCTGGATATCTGCCGCCTTGCTGCTGGTGTTGGCCCTTGTGCTGCTTTTGCCAGCCTTGCTCAGGTCAAAAATCGACAGCGAAAACCCGACTGACACCGCAGCCCAGGCCAATCTGTCCGTTCTGCGCAGCCAGCTCACGCAGCTTGATGCCGACTTTGCAGCGGGCAGCATCAATGCCGACCAATTGGCGCTTGCAAAAAGTGAGATTGAACGCCGCGCCCTTGAAGAAGAAAGCGCGCCTGAAACTGCCGTGGCCCCAGCCAGGTCAAAACGTACTGCCTGGGCGCTTGGCTTGACCATCCCGTTGCTGGCAGTCGGTATTTACGGCTTTTTGGGCAATATCCAGGCGCTGGACCCCCTTAATCTGCAGGCCAAGGCCGACACTGAGTCCACACCTGAGCAGATTGAGGCGATGGTCAACGCATTTGCCGCCCGCCTGGAGGCCGTGCCCGCCAACCAGACGCCCGACCCCAAGGCCTGGGAAATGCTGGCCCGGTCCTATGCAGCCATGCAAAAGTTTCCTGAAGCCAACAAAGCCTACAAGCGCGCGGTGGAGCTGAACCCCGGCAACGCCCAGATGCTGGCCGATCACGCCGACGTGGTGGCCATGCTGCAAGGCCAGAGCATGCTGGGCGAGCCCACCAAACTGTTTGAGCGTGCGCTGGTGCTGGACCCGAACAACCTGAAAGCCCTGGCTTTGGCGGGTAGCGCCGCGTTTGAGAAAAAAGAGTTTGCCAAGGCGGTTCAGTTTTGGACCAAGGCCCAAGGGCTGGCGCCACCGGGCAGCGACTTTGCCAAAGGCCTGGCCAGCAGCGTTGAGGAGGCGCGGCTCGCCTTGGGTCAAACAGGCATCTCGCCAGCAGTCGCCAAGGCAGCGCCAACACCCGCTCTGGTTGCCGCCAACATTCAAGGCGTTGTCAGCTTGTCAGCCGCCATGAAAAGTAAAGTTGCTCCGGACGACACCGTTTTCATCTTCGCCCGAGCCTCGCAAGGCCCGCGTATGCCGCTGGCCATTTTGAAGCGCAAAGCCAGCGAGCTGCCGATCACCTTCACGCTGGACGACAGCACCGCCATGTCAGACGAACTCAAACTCTCCAAGTTTGAGCTGGTCGTCGTCGGGGCTCGGGTGTCCAAGTCTGGCAACGCCCTGCCTCAAAGCGGCGATCTGGTCGGCCAAAGCGCACCCGTCAAGGCAGGCGGCGGCAAATTGACGCTTGTGATTGACGCCGTTCAGCCCTGAGGCGCTGCGGGGTTGCTGTTATTTCTATAGCCGCTTGCGTACACAGCTGTCCAAAGCCTGTGTTGATGTCTGAAAACGGCCGTTTTAACCCATTTAAATACGCCCGAAGGCCAATATATACAAGGGCCATCAGCTCTTGTATTGATAGCAAGCCTCGTCTCAGTTTGATACTAACCCGAGTTGCTGAAAGATGTGCGCCGCGACCAGGTCTGGCCGCTCTTCATGTGCCAGATGGCCCAGACCGGGTAAATTGATCAGCTGCGGCCGCGCACAAGCAGACCTTGCGGGCCACAAGGCCACCAATTGCTCGGCCTGGCGTGGCTGCACCGTGTGGTCCTGGCTGCCCACAATCAGGCTGAGCGGAACCGTCAGGCGCGGCAGGTCAGTCGCCAGTTGCGGCAAGTCCCAGTTGGCCATCATGCCCAGCGCGCCTGCGGCGTGGCCGGTGTTGCTGACCAGCTGGCCATACAGCGCCATGCCCTCGGCATCCAGACGCGAGCCGGTGCTGTCGATCAGCTTTTGCAACACGCTGGGGTGCGTGGCTTGCCAGGCAAACAGCGAAGGCACAAAGGGCAGCGCCGACATCAGCTTGGCCACCGGCGAAAACACCTGTCCGGCCAGCCCGCCCAGAGGCTGCAAAGCGCCGTTGATGCTGACGATGTTGTCTGGACGGGCCAAGCCGTCGAGTGCCATGCGCACCGCCAGGGCAGCACCGGCTGAATGGCCAATCACCAGCGTGGGGCTGACATCAAGCAACACCAGCAACTCGCCAATCGCTTTGGCCATACCAGGCAATGACAGTTGCGATGAGCTGGCACCACCTGACGGCATGCCGGTGAAGGCGTGGCCGGGTAAATCAAGCGACAGCACCTTGAAATACGGTGCCAACAAGGGCGCAAGGCCACGCCAGGAATGGGTGGATGCGCCTGTGCCGTGAATCAAAAGTGCCGTGGGCGCAGCAGAAAGTCCTGAATCGAACTGCTGGATATGCCAGCGCAGCCCAGCGGCTTGCACAAACCGGCTGTGTTGGCGGTGCGGCCATTTGAAACCGTCGCTCTCCCAGTTCAGTCGTTGGATCATGGCCTTGTCGGGGTGTATCTGGCGCTATCTGGCCGATGTGCTGGCCAACTGCACCACCCGTGACACCGCCTGCGCACCGGCATAGGGCAGCGGCACATAGGCTGCGCCCATCTCGGTGGCAAGAGCTTGCGCAGCAGGCTGCGGCTGAGGTGATGTGTCCAGCAACAAGGCGGTGATGCCTGCCAGCCGCATCTGCCGGGCAGCCGCGATGGCATCTTCTACAGCTTTGGCGCGGCCCGGAGAGCCGTCACGCGCAATGTTGGCGCGCCCGTCGGTCAGCAGCACGATGATGGGGGTTTCGCCCCGGCGGCTGATCAGGTCCGCCAGATCACGTGCGGCATCAATGGCTGTGGCCAGCGGTGTTCCGCCGCCGCCGGGCAGAGCGCCCAGGCTGCGCTTGGCGCGCGCCAGCGAGCGGGTCGGCGGCAGCAGCAGCTCGGCAGTTTTACCGCGAAAAGCCAGCACCGCCACCTGGTCACGCCGCACGTAACAATCGGCCAACAACAGTTCAACGGCGCCTTTGGCTTCAGCCAGCCGATTCAATGCGGACGAGCCCGATGCATCCACCACAAACAGCGTGGTGGTTTGCCCCACCTGCTTGAAGCGGGTGACGTGGAAGTCTTCGCGCCGCACGTGGATGCGTTTACGTGTTGCATCAGGCGGTGTCGGGTTTTGGCGTTCACGCAGCTTTTGCCAGGGCGCGGCGGCGCGCAATGTTTCAATCACGTTCAGGCGCGCGCCTGAACGTGGCTCGCCTCGCCTGGCGCCCATCGGCCGGCCACGGGTCTGACTTTTTTGCACTGCACCCGAGCGGCCGGCAGCCTGGGCACGCGCCTTGGCCGTCTGGCCCACTTGCAGCGCGGCCAGCAGGCCTTCCGGAATCGCAGACTGGGCCGCCTCCAGCACGCTTTCGGCGAGGGCTTCGCTGTGACTGATCTCTTGCTCGTCAGGGGGAGGGGGCGCGTCAGGCGGCGTGTCGGGCTGGTCTTTTGACTCATCCTGCTTGTTGTCTTGTTGCTCGTCTGCTTGCTCGCCTTGTTCGTTTTGCTGATCGGTTGGCGTGTCGTCGGGCTCTTCGCCAGGCTGCGGCTGTTGTTCGGGTTCAACTTGGGCGGGCGGCAATTGGGTTGCACGCGGCGCCAGCACCAGTCGCGCTGCCAGCGCGGTATGCGCCTCATTGACCTCCAGAAGGCCATCGAGCGCTGCCGCGCATCGCGCGACCTTGATGGCAAAAATAGGCGCACGCAACGAGTACACACCCAGCGCCAAAGCAGCGGCGCACAAGGCTTGTACAACGTCATCTGACACACTGATGCGGGGCAAAATTTCTCTGGCGAAAGCAATGTCTTTGGCCTGCCAGTCGCTGTCTTCGTCGTCTTGATCGCGGCCCTTGAGCCTGACCAAGAACGCCAGCCGGTCCAGCAGCGCCGCGGGCACTTGCTCGTCGTCGGCCAGACCTTCGTCCAGCGCGACCACCCCCAGGCGTGCAGGCAATTGAAGCGCCAGGCCGTCGCGCTCTATGGCGACTTGCTGCGTGTCCAGCACAGCTGCTAGCCGTGCAGCGGTCGCGACTGGCAAACGCTCTGCCATGGCCAGCAGCACCACACCACCATCTGCATGAGCCAGCACGCCCTGCTGTGCAATGGGACGACCTGCGCTCAGTGTGGCGCCCAGGTCCAGACCGCCCAGCAAGGCAGCATCATTGATGTTGAGCGGGATCCGGCGCTGCGGTGTGCCCGCCGGGAGCAGTTTTTTCAACAGCGCCAGCCAATCGTCGCGCGATTGACAAGCCGATGAGCGCAAGGCGACACCACCCAAACCGCAGGGATCGACAGCAAACAAGGCTGCGACCAATCCGCTCATCAGTCGCCCATCAGCTCGGCCACTGCCCGGTCAACACGGACGGTAGAACCAGAATCATCCAGGGGGTTACGGCGCAAGCGGTGGCGCAGCGCAGGGGCGGCAATGCGTTTGAAATGCACGTCTGTGATGGCCGCGTCGCCTATTAGCGCGGAATAAGCACGCGCAGCGCGAATCAGCGTCAAGTCCCCGCGCAAGCCGTCAGTGCCTAAGGCCATGCACAGCTGCGCGGCGCGCTCGCGAGCTGCATCGCTGATTTGTACAGCGTCCAGGCGGCTGCGGCCCGCAACGATACGTCTACGCGTTTTTTCGTCTTCTTTCTTCCACTGCTCTGTAAACGCTGCGGGGTCATGTTCAAACGCATCACGGCGCTTGACAACTTCAACACGCCCGGCCAAGTCGGTCGGCGTTTTCACTTCAACCGACAAACCGAAACGGTCGAGCAACTGCGGGCGCAGTTCGCCTTCTTCAGGGTTGCCACTGCCCACCAGGACAAAGCGAGCTGGATGACGAACACTCAGGCCTTCGCGCTCGACCACGTTCTCGCCCGAGGCAGCCACGTCAATCAGCAAGTCCACCAAATGGTCTTCCAGCAAGTTGACTTCGTCGATGTACAGAAATCCACGATTGGCACGCGCCAACAGGCCTGGCTCAAAGGCTTTGACCCCTTGGGACAAAGCGCGCTCCAGGTCAAGCGCACCGACCACGCGGTCCTCGGTTGCTCCCAAGGGCAAATCGACCACTGGCACGGTGATCAGATGACTTTTAATCGTGGCTTTGGGAACCTCAGCGCCCTCCTCAAGATAAGGACGAGCCGGGTCGCTGTTGTAAGGACAACCGACAACGGCGCGCATCTTGGGCAGCAGCGCGGCCAGCGCCCTGACGGCAGTTGATTTACCGGTGCCACGGTCACCAAACACCAAAATGCCCCCAATAGCCGGATCAACGGCAGCGATCAAAATCGCCAGCTTCATTTCGTCTTGACCCACAATTGCAGAAAAAGGAAACGATATTGCCATGCAAAACGGTTTGTTTAAGGGGTTCCCCAACGCAAAACGCCTACGTGATGTAGGCGTTTTGGTCTGGTGAGACTCACCAGAAAATTGGTTGCGCGGGCAAGATTTGAACTTACGACCTTTGGGTTATGAGCCCAACGAGCTACCAGGCTGCTCCACCGCGCGGTATATTGAGATTATAGCTTACTCGGCTTTCACCGCTTCAGCAGTAGTGGCATCCACATCAGGACGGTCCACCAGTTCGACCAGTGCCATCGGTGCGTTGTCACCGACACGGAAACCCATTTTCAGGATACGTGTGTAACCGCCCGGACGGGTTTTGTAGCGTGGTCCAAGTTCAGCAAACAACTTGACCACCATGTCGCGGTCACGCAGACGGTCAAAGGCCAGGCGCTTGTTGGCCAGCGTTGGCTCTTTGGCCAGCGTGATCATCGGCTCAACCACGCGGCGCAGCTCCTTGGCCTTGGGCAGAGTCGTTTTGATGGCTTCGTGCTGCAGCAGCGAATTCATCATATTGCGCAGCATGGCGAGGCGGTGCTCGCTGGTTCGATTGAGTTTACGTAGTCCGTGTCCGTGGCGCATGATGAGTTTCCTTTTAAATACTCTTTAATTTTAGGCAGCCGTATCAGGTACTGCCCTTTTCTTGCTCATCGTCATTCCGTCTGGGATGACGTTTTATCAGTGCTTGTCAAGACCAGCAGGCGGCCAGCTTTCAAGACGCATACCCAGCGTCAAGCCGCGGGACGCAAGCACTTCCTTGATTTCATTGAGCGATTTGCGACCCAAGTTCGGTGTCTTGAGCAACTCGTTTTCAGTGCGCTGAATCAAGTCGCCGATGTAATAAATATTTTCAGCTTTCAGGCAGTTGGCGGAACGAACCGTCAACTCAAGCTCATCGACAGGACGGAGCAAAATCGGGTCAAACTGTTGCGAGCTGCGCTGTACTGGCGCGTTGAAATCAGGCAACTCATTACCTTCAAGCTGGGCAAATACAGCCAGTTGCTCGACCAGAATTTTGGCTGAGGCACGAACTGCATCTTCAGCGGTGACGGCGCCGTTGGTCTCGATCTCAAGAACCAGCTTGTCCAGATCGGTGCGCTGCTCAACGCGAGCGCTTTCAACGATGTAGCTCACGCGCTTGACAGGGGAGAACGATGCGTCCAGCACAATGCGGCCGATGGACTTGGTCGACTCGTCGCCATAGCGGCGAATGTTGCCAGGCACATAACCACGACCGTTTTCAACCTTGATCTGCATGTCAATTTTGCCGCCCTGCGACAAGTTCACAATGACGTGTTCAGGGTTGATGATTTCAACGTCGTGGGGCGTTTGAATA
The DNA here is from genome assembly GCA_947478725.1 of Comamonadaceae bacterium. GTDB lineage: Bacteria > Pseudomonadota > Gammaproteobacteria > Burkholderiales > Burkholderiaceae_C > Polaromonas. The sequence continues at coordinate 55,451 of CANJWZ010000004.1, read as the reverse complement.
TCAGCAGCCGTGACAGGGCCAGCGCCATCTTTGCGCAAGCTCAGCGTCACTTCGTCGCGGTTGTGGAGTTTGAACACCACCCCCTTGAGGTTCAAGAGAATGTTGACGACGTCTTCCTGCACACCGTCAATGGACGAATACTCGTGCAACACACCAGCAATGGTCACTTCGGTGGCAGCGTGGCCAACCATGGATGACAGCAAAACGCGGCGCAGGGCGTTACCCAGCGTGTGGCCGTAGCCACGCTCGAAAGGCTCAAGCGTCACTTTTGCGCGGTTAGCGCTCAGTTGCTCGACGTGAATGGTTTTTGGTTTCAGTAAATTAGTCTGCATGCAATCTTCCTCTCAATACCCTCGGTTCGTTACACCGATAAGGCCGGCGGCGTGACAAGCACGCCGCAGGAACGAAATTAGCGTGAGTACAACTCGACGATCAACGATTCGTTGATGTCAGCTGCGAACTCGTCACGGTCTGGCACTTTCTTGAATGTGCCTTCACCTTTGTCAATGCTCACATCCACCCAGGATGGCATGCCCACTTGCGTCGCGAGTTGCAGAGCTTCTGCGACACGAGTCTGCTTTTTGGACTTGTCCCGCACGGCGATCACGTCACCGGCTTTGACCATGTACGAAGGTATATTGACTGAACCGCCATTAACCACGATGGCTTTGTGAGACACCAACTGACGGGCCTCAGCGCGAGTTGAGCCAAAACCCATGCGGTACACGACATTGTCAAGACGCGACTCAAGAATGAACAACAAGTTGGCACCCGTGTTTCCCTTGCGGCGATCGGCCTCTTCAAAGTAACGGCGGAACTGCTTTTCCAGCACGCCGTACATGCGCTTGACCTTCTGCTTTTCGCGTAATTGCAAACCAAAGTCTGATGTACGGGTACCAGAAGTGCGACCATGCTGACCCGGCTTGGAGTCAAACTTGGCTTTGTCAGCGATAGCGCGACGGGCGCTTTTTAAGAAGAGGTCCGTGCCTTCACGGCGGGACAGTTTGGCCTTGGGGCCTAGGTAACGTGCCACTTGAATTTCCTTTTGTCATCTGCTGCATTGCTGCAGGAGCCTTCGGCTAAAACTCTTTACAGTTTTGACCTAGCGGCGGTGGGCTTTGGTAAAACGTTTCGCTGCCATGACGACCATTCGGCGTCGCGACGCAAAACAACGAAATTAAATGCGACGACGCTTTTGGGGGCGGCAGCCGTTATGCGGCACCGGCGTCACGTCAGCAATCGAGTTGATGCGAATGCCCAACGCGCCCAACGCACGAACCGATGACTCGCGACCAGGACCCGGGCCCTTGATTTCAACGTCAAGATTCTTGATGCCTTGTTCAATCGCGGCACGGCCCGCCACTTCAGAAGCCACCTGAGCTGCAAATGGCGTCGATTTACGCGAACCCTTGAAGCCCTGACCACCGGATGACGCCCAAGACAAGGCATTTCCCTGGCGATCGGTGATCATGATGATGGTGTTGTTAAACGATGCATGCACGTGTGCGATGCCATCTGCAACGTTCTTGCGAACTTTCTTGCGGACGCGCTGCGCTGCCGCGTTGTTTTGTGCTTTTGCCATGGTGTTCTTTACCTATCTCTTGCTTATTTCTTCAGGGACGCTGCGGCCTTGCGCGGACCCTTGCGAGTACGTGCGTTCGTGCGGGTGCGTTGACCACGCATGGGCAGACCGCGGCGATGACGGAAACCACGATAGCAACCGATATCCATCAAACGTTTGATGTTCATCGTGGTTTCGCGACGCAAATCACCTTCGATGGTGAACAGAGCGATCTGGTCACGGATTTTTTCGAGATCACCGTCCGTCAGGTCTTTGACCTTTTTGGAATAGGCGATGTCACAAGCTTCGCAAATTTTGCGAGCGCGCGTGCGACCAATGCCAAAAATTGCGGTCAAGCCGATTTCAGCATGCTGCTGCGGCGGAATATTGATACCAGCGATACGAGCCATATGAATCCTCTAAAACTCTTGAAATCAGCCTTGACGCTGTTTGTGGCGTGGGTCTGTGCAGATCACGCGAACGACACCCTTGCGCCGAATAACTTTACAGTTGCGGCAAATTTTCTTGACGGAAGCAGAAACTTTCATGTCCATTGTCCTTAACTTAATCCTAAAACTTAAACTTTACTAGCCGCCGAGCGTTGTTTTGAAGTTTGCTTTTTTAAGCAACGACTCATACTGCTGCGACATCATGTAATTCTGAACCTGGGCCATGAAATCCATCGTCACGACCACGATGATCATCAACGACGTGCCGCCAAAATAAAACGGCACGTTATATTTCAAAATCAGAAACTCAGGCAGCAGGCACACAAAGGTGATGTAAACCGCACCTGCCAATGTCAAGCGAACGAGAATTTTGTCAATGTAACGCGCTGTCTGGTCGCCTGGTCGAATACCGGGAATAAACGCGCCGCTTTTCTTCAAGTTGTCCGCTGTCTCTCGACTGTTAAATACCAACGCCGTGTAGAAAAAACAGAAAAACACAATCGCACTGGCATACAGCAACACATAAATCGGCTGGCCTGGCGTTAGCGTGCCAGCGATATCCTTCAGCCAACGCATGCTTTCACCGGTGCTAAACCAGCCCACGACAGTCGCTGGCAACAAAATAATGGACGAAGCAAAGATGGGTGGGATCACACCAGCCATGTTCAGCTTCAGAGGCAGGTGCGAAGACTGACCGCCGTAAACCTTATTACCCACTTGTCGCCTGGCGTAATTCACCAGAATCTTGCGTTGACCACGCTCTACAAACACGACAAAGTAAGTGACCAGCACAACCACTGCAATGATGACGATGGCAACCAGAATACTCATGGCACCGGTGCGAATCAACTCAAGCAAACCGCCGACCGCACTCGGCAAACCAGCAGCAATACCTGCAAAAATCAGAATTGATATTCCATTGCCCAAACCACGCTCGGTGATTTGCTCACCCAGCCACATCAAAAACATGGTACCGGCAGTCAAGCTGACCACAGCAGTCATACGAAAGCCAAAGCCCGGAACCAGTACCAGCCCTGGAGAACTCTCGAGTGCAACAGCAATACCAATCGACTGAAACAATGCCAGTCCCAGCGTGCCGTAGCGGGTGTACTGCGTAATTTTGCGGCGGCCGCTTTCACCTTCTTTTTTCAACTGCTCAAATGTCGGCAAGACATACGTGAGCAACTGCATGATGATGGACGCGGAAATATAGGGCATGATGCCCAATGCAAAAACCGTAAACCGCGACAACGCCCCGCCAGAAAACATATTGAATAGATTCAATATGCCGCCCGACTGCCCTTTGAACAACTCTTTTAACTGCCCAGGATCAATGCCTGGCACTGGAATGTGTGCACCAACGCGGTACACCACCAGCGCCAATAGCAAAAAGATCAGGCGGTTGCGCAAGTCACCGAACTTGCCGGTTTTTGCAATTTGAGCCGCGTTGGTTGCCACTGGTTAATCCGTCACTGCTTTATTTGGCGTCAACGGGCGCGGAAATAACGCCGCCGGCCGCTTCAATAATGGCTCTGGCGCCCGCAGTAGCGCCGATACCGTTCAATTTCACAGCTTTGGTCAACGTACCCGACTTGATAACTTTTACATTTTTAGCGAGTTGCCCAACCAAACCAGCGGTTTTCAGCACCAGCAAATCAACTTCTGGCAAGCCGAGCAGTTCCAGCGCCGACAAGCTGACTTCAGCATTGAACTTCAGCAACTGTGACTTAAAACCACGCTTGGGCAACCGGCGCTGCATCGGCATCTGACCGCCTTCAAAGCCAACTTTGTGGTAACCACCCGCACGCGATTTTTGACCTTTGTGCCCACGGCCTGCTGTTTTACCGATGCCCGAACCAATACCACGACCTACACGTCGTTTGTAATGTTTGGCGCCTTCTCCAGGCTTGATTCCATTTAATTCCATTTTGAATTCCTATTGAGCATCAAGCTCAGACAATCTTGACCAGGTACGCGATCTTGTTGATCATGCCGCGCACTGCGGGTGTGTCCTCTAACTCGCTGACGCTGTTGACGCCGCGCAGGCCCAGACCGCGCACGGTAGCGCGGTGCGACTCTTTGGTGCCAATCGGGCTGCGAACCAGCTGGACTTTCAATTTGTTTTCAGTTGTCATTTTGTGATCCTCAAGCAGTCGCTTTAGCCGAAAATTTCTTCGACTGACTTACCACGCTTGGCCGCAATGTCCGAAGCAGTCGTCGATTTGTTAAGCGCATCCAACGTTGCACGCACCATGTTGTACGGGTTGCTCGAGCCATGGCTTTTTGCCACGATGTCGGTGATGCCCATGACCTCAAAAACAGCGCGCATCGGGCCGCCAGCAATGATGCCTGTGCCCTTGGCTGCCGGCATCATCATGACGTTTGCGGCACCCCAGTGACCCGACACCTTGTGATGGATCGTGCCATTCTTCAACGACACCTTATTCAAATTACGACGCGCTTCTTCCATGGCTTTTTGAACGGCAGCAGGCACCTCTTTTGACTTGCCTTTACCCATGCCAACACGGCCATCGCCATCGCCGACCACCGTCAGAGCGGCGAAACCGAGAATACGGCCACCCTTCACCACTTTGGTCACGCGGTTGACCGCGATCATCTTTTCCTTCAGACCATCGTCTGGAGCGTCGTTTGCTGATTTAGCTTGAAACTTGGCCATACGTCTATTCCAATCTTCTTAAAACTGCAGGCCGGCTTCGCGGGCTGCATCAGCCAGCGCTTTCACGCGGCCATGGTACGCAAAACCAGCACGGTCAAACGCAACTTTGTCGACACCAGCAGCCTTTGCCTTTTCAGCAATGCGCTTGCCGATGACTTGCGCAGCGGCAACATTGCCACCCTTGCCAGAGGTGCCAATTTCCTTGCGGACTTCGACCTCTGCGGTAGACGCGGCAGCCAAAACTTTGGAGCCGTCGCCAGAAATGACGCTGGCATAAATGTGCAGGTTGGTGCGGTTTACCGTCAAACGGGCAACACCTTGCGTGGCGATGCGGATCCGGGTTTGACGTGAACGACGCAGGCGCTGCTCTTTTTTGGTCAACATGATGCAGCTCCTTATTTCTTCTTGGTTTCTTTGATCGTGATCTTCTCATCCACATAGCGGATGCCCTTGCCCTTGTAAGGCTCAGGGGGACGAACAGCACGAACTTCAGCTGCGATCTGGCCAACACGCTGGCGGTCAGAACCCTTGATCACAATTTCAGTTGGCGTTGGCGTGGCAACAGTGATACCGGCTGGCATCACGAAATCCACAGGGTGCGAATAGCCCACAGTCAGGTTTAATTTGGTACCTGCTGCGGCCGCCTTGTAACCCACGCCAACCAGGCTCAGCTTTTTCTCAAAGCCCTTGGTCACGCCGACCACCATGTTATTGACCAGCTGACGCATGGTGCCCGACATGGCATTGGCTTCACGCGACTCGTTCGCAGGTGCAAAGCTCAGCTTGCCGCCATCTTGAGTGATGGTGACGAGCGCATTTTGAGCCAGAGCCAGGGCACCGAGGGTGCCTTTGACATTGATCTGGTCTTGTTTAATTACCACATCCACACCGGCTGGTACAGACACTGGCATTTTTCCTACACGGGACATTTCAGTTACTCCTCAATGCCGCGATTAAGCTACGTAGCAAAGCACTTCACCACCGATACCGGTAGCGCGCGCTTTGCGATCAGTCATAACGCCTTGTGGCGTCGTGACAATTGCCACACCCAAGCCATTCATGACCTGAGGAATGGCCCCATGGCCTTTGTACACACGAAGGCCAGGGCGGCTGACGCGCTCGATGCGCTCAATCACGGGCTTGCCTGCGTAGTACTTCAGGGCGATTTCCAGCTGTGACTTGCCGTCGTCTAGTTTGATCGAGAAGCCATCGATGTAGCCCTCGTCTTTCAAAACCTGCGCGATGGCGACTTTGACTTTGGACGACGGCACCTGAACAACAGCCTTTTCAACCATTTGTGCGTTCCGAATGCGTGTCAGCATGTCGGCAATAGGATCACTCATACTCATTTTGCGGTTCTCCTATGCTTACCAGCTTGCTTTGGTGATACCGGGGATATCACCAGCAAATGCCAACTCGCGGATCTTGGCGCGAGCCAAGCCGAATTGACGGAACGTACCACGCGGACGACCCGTGATCGCGCAGCGGTTACGCTGGCGGGTAGGGTTGGCGTTGCGGGGCAACTTTTGTAACTCCAAACGGGCCAGAGCGCGCTCGTCGTCGGTGCGCTTGAAGTCGTTGGACGTCTTCTTGAGTTCTGCGTGTTTTTTGGCAAACTTGGCGACCAACTTGTCGCGCTTGATTTCGCGTTGCAGCAATGCTTGTTTTGACATGCGAGAGCCTCAGTTCTTGAACGGAAAACGGAAAGCGGTCAGAAGGGCTTTGCACTCTTCATCGGTCTTGGCCGTTGTGGTGATGCTGATGTTGAGTCCGCGCAAGGCATCAACCTTGTCGTATTCAATCTCAGGAAAAATGATCTGCTCTTTCACGCCGATGTTGTAGTTGCCACGGCCGTCGAAAGCGCGACCAGAAATTCCGCGGAAGTCACGAACACGCGGCAGAGCCACGGTCACAAAACGGTCCAGGAATTCGTACATCTTGACGCCGCGCAGGGTCACCATGCAACCGATGGGCAGGTCTTCACGGATTTTGAAACCGGCGATAGCCTTTTTAGCCTTGGTCACGACAGGTTTTTGGCCCGCAATTTTGGTCATATCGCCAACAGCGCTGTCCATGACCTTCTTGTCGGCCACCGCTTCGCTCACACCCATATTGAGCGTGATCTTGGTGATGCGGGGAACCTGCATTGGCGACTTGTAGCCAAATTTTTCAATCAGGGCCGGTGCGATTTTTTCGCGGAACTGCGTCTGCAGGCGAGCCTGAGTCGCAGCTTGTTGTGTAATTGTTTTAGCCATTCTGTTTACCTATTCAGGCAGCCTTGATTTCGTCGCCGCTGGACTTGAAGACGCGCACTTTTTTGCCGTCAGCCAACAGCTTGATACCTACGCGATCAGCCTGACCAGACGCCGCATTAAAAATGGCGATGTTGGACTGGTGAATCGGCATGCTTTTTTGAACGATACCGCCGGTGGTGCCTTTAAGTGGGTTCGGCTTGGTGTGTTTTTTCACCATGTTGATACCCTCAACCAGCACATAAGCGTCGTCGGTGCGCTGCGTTATGGTGCCGCGCTTGCCTTTGTCCCGACCTGCGATGACGATGATTTCGTCACCTTTGCGAATTTTGTTCATGACCTGCCTTTACAGAACTTCAGGAGCCAGGGACACGATCTTCATGAACTTTTCAGTGCGCAGTTCGCGCGTCACTGGTCCGAAGATGCGGGTGCCGATGGGCTCCAGCTTGGCGTTAAGCAACACTGCTGCATTGCCGTCGAATTTGACCAGCGAGCCATCACCGCGGCGAATGCCCTTGGCGGTGCGAACCACCACAGCGCTGTAGACCTCGCCTTTTTTGACACGGCCACGGGGTGCAGCTTCTTTGATGCTGACTTTGATGACGTCACCAACGCTGGCATAGCGGCGCTTGGAGCCGCCCAGCACTTTGATGCACATCACGGATTTGGCACCCGTATTGTCAGCAACATCGAGTTTGGATTGCGTTTGAATCATTTAAATGTGTTCCCAACTTGCACCGGCAAGGCAAAAATCCGTTTTTCGTCGCGGAGCTTTGTCAAGCCAATCAGTCTTGGGCCTGTCGTCCACCCTGCAAACCACTTGCAGAGCTTCCATTAGGCTATTGTCTTAGTCTTCACTTTTTCAAGCGAAGCCTGCGAGTATTACCCAAGTTTGGATCGTTGTCAACACCCCTCAGCGTCAAAACCCTATAAAAAATAGCACAGCGTCATTCTGGCGAGCGTAAATACTGGTCACGAAGGTCCGAAACCGCTGCCAAAGCAGGGACAACGCCCTTTTTTTGTTGCAAAAGTGCTGCAACTGCCGCTGTAATTGGCGCTACCAGAAACTTGGCCAGCGCAGCATCTTGAAAAAGCAACCGGGGGTCGGGCGAGCCAGTACATCTTTCACAGCTCTGGCGTGTCCAAACCTGACCGCAAAAGCCGCACTGAAGAGCCGGCCTGAAACCTATTTTGACACTCAAATAGGCCGCTTTTAGGTATCGAATTAGCCCCTAGGCCAATAAATAATGGGCCCATTAGCTCCTTTATTTATAGCAAACCATCATTCCTCAGCCCAGTCCCCAGCGCGCGCCAGCGCCTTGTGCCAGCGCGCCAGCTTGGCGGCCCTTAAGTCTGGGCTTATTTGGGGTTCAAAGCAGCGGTCGATTTGCCATTTCCTGGCTATTTCATCCACGCCAGACCAAAAACCCACCGCCAGCCCGGCCAAATAAGCTGCGCCCAGGGCGGTGGTTTGTGTCACTTTGGGGCGCACCACCGGTACGCCTGAAAAGTCAGCCTGCATTTGCATCAGCAGGTCGTTGGCGGATGCGCCGCCGTCTACCCGCAGCTCTTTCAGGCCAACGCCCGCGTCCTGGCTCATAGCGGTGAAGACGTCTGCGCTTTGCAGGGCGATGGCTTCTAGCGCAGCACGCGCAATATGGGCTCGGGTTGTGCCGCGAGTTAGCCCCAACATCGCGCCGCGCGCATAAGGGTCCCAGTTGGGTGTGCCCAAGCCGGTGAAGGCGGGGACCAGATACACGTCGCCGCTGTCGGGTACAGACTCGGCCAAGGCTTGTACTTCAGCCGCCGAATCAATGATTTGCAGGCCGTCGCGCAGCCACTGAATGGTGGCACCGCCCATGAAAACGCTGCCTTCCAGGCAGTAAGTCGTGGCCCTTTTTCCGCTGACATCAAGCTGCCAGCCCACCGTGCTGAGGAGTTTGTTTTTAGATACGACGCTTTGGGTGCCGGTGTTCATCAACATGAAGCAGCCGGTACCGTAGGTGTTTTTGGCCATACCGGGTTTGAGGCAGGCCTGCCCAAAGGTAGCCGCCTGCTGGTCACCTGCAATGCCCGCAATCGGCAGGGAAGCACCGAAAAGTGAGTCATCACTCACGCCCACCACGCCGCTGCTGGGGACGACTTTTGGCAGCAACGATGGCGGGATGTTGAAAAGCGTCAACAACTCGTCGTCCCACTGCATCGTGTGGATGTTAAACAGCAGGGTGCGCGATGCGTTGCTGGCGTCCGTGACGTGCGTCTTGCCACCCGTCAGGTTCCAGATCAGCCACGAGTCCATCGTGCCAAACGCCAGCTCGCCCTTGTCAGCCCGGGCGCGCGCGCCGGGAATGTTGTCGAGCAGCCAGGCCAGCTTGGTGGCTGAAAAGTACGCGTCCAGCACCAGTCCGGTTTTTTGCTGAATCAGCCCGGCGAAGCCTTGGTCGCGCAGTTCGTCGCAGCGGCCGGCGGTGCGGCGGTCTTGCCAGACGATGGCGTTGGCCAGCGGCTGGCCGGTTTGCCGGTCCCACAGCACGGTGGTTTCACGCTGGTTGGTGACGCCGATGGCGAGTATTTCAGTCTTTGACGACGCTATTAAATCAGGATCATCTTGCGCCTTTATTGATTGGTCTAGAGGCTGATTTGAAGCTTTTTTCAGGCACTTTTGCGCGGTTTTCAGCTGGCTTTGCCAGATTTCTTGCGCATCGTGTTCGACCCAGCCCGGCTGCGGGAAGATTTGGGTAAATTCAGCCTGCTCTAGCGCCACCACCGCGCCAGAGTGGTCAAACAGCATGGCCCGCGATGAGGTGGTGCCCTGGTCAAGTGCAAGGATGTAGCGCATGGCCCCAAGCGTAGCGCAAGCGGCGCGGGTGCTGGTGTGTCGTCTTCCCCATGTCAGAGGCCCGGGCTAACATGCCATGCATGACAAAGCCCCAGCCCTTCACCTTCTTTAGCCGCCGCCAGTTTCTGGCCGGCTCAGGCGCGGCCGTCCTGACTGGCTGCGCCAGGTCGCAAGCGACGACGCCTGTGCCCCGGCTGCGACTGATTGGCGAGACGCGTTTGCCGCACAAGCTGCAATACCAAAACAGCACCGTGGGCGGCCTGTCGGGCATAGACTTTGATGCGGCCAGCGGCATTTTGTATTTGCTCAGTGACGACGGCGGCAGCCAGAGCCCGCCGCGCTTTTACACGGCGCGACTGGCGATGACCGCTGACAAACTGGGCGACCTTGAATTCAGGATTGAGCTGACCGGCGTGACGTATTTGCAAGGCCTGACATCGCCTGACCCGGAAGCCATCCGCTGGCATGCACCAAGCCAGAGCCTGCTGTGGACGAGCGAAGGCAACGCGCTGCTGCTGGCGCCGCCCAGCCTGCAACAAACCCGGCGGGACGGCACACTGGTGCGCACCTTTGAGCTGCCCGCCATGCTTGGCTTTGGCCCCTTGAGTGGTTCGCGCATCAATAAAACCCTTGAGGGGCTGACCATCACGCCCGATGGACAGTTCGCCTGGTTGGCGATGGAAGCCGCGCTGCGCCAGGACGGGCCAGAGCCGACGCTACAAGCGCCCGGCGGGCCGTGTCGCTTCACGCAAATGGACATCGCCACGGGCAAAGCTGTGCGGCAAATTGCCTATGTGCCTGACGCCATTCCCCGTGCGCCCGCCCCTGCCACGGCAGACGCCGACAACGGCGTGGTTGAGGTGTTGATGCTGGACGCGCATCGCATGCTGGTGCTGGAACGGGCTTACATGGCCGGGCTGGGGGACAAAGAGCGCAACGCCATGCGGCTGTACACGATTGACACCCGCCAAGGCTCAGACACCTTGAACCTGACAGCGCTCAAGCCCGGCAACCACACCGCCGCGCCCAAAACGCTGGTGGCAGACTTTGCCAGCTTCCCGGCTTTGAGCAGGCTGGACAATACCGAGGGCATGTGCTGGGGGCCAAATTTGCCCGGACTCGATGGCCAGCCGAGCAAGCGCACGCTGCTGTTTGTCAGCGACGACAACTTCAATCCCCGGCAAATCACGCAGTTTTTGGCTTTTGAATTTTTGGAATGACTGGAACAGACGCATGGCAACGATACATCACGACCACATCGCTTTTATTGGCGGCGGCAACATGGCCAGCGCCATCATTGGCGGGCTGATCAAGCGGGGCGCGCCTGCCAGCAGCATTCAGGTGGTCGAGCCGGTGGCGGCGCAACGCGCCGCGCTGACCGAAAAATTCGGCATCGAAGTGCGTGAAGAACCCAGCCCGCATTTGACCAGCGCCGCTCTGGTGGTCTGGGCCGTCAAGCCGCAAACCTTCAAAGACGCAGCGCTGCAAACCCGCTTTCACACCCAGTCGGCACTGCACTTGAGCGTGGCCGCTGGCATTCGCTCTAACAGCATCGCCCGCTGGCTGGGCACCGAACAGGTGGTACGGGCCATGCCCAACACGCCAGCCCTGGTGGGCAAGGGCATGACGGCGCTGTTTGCGCGGCCCGCCGTCTCGCTGGCAGGCCGGGGCACGGTGGACAGAGTGATCAACACCACCGGCGATCACCTGTGGCTCAGCGATGAAACCCAGCTTGATGCCGTCACGGCGCTGTCGGGCTCCGGCCCGGCCTATGTTTTTTACTTTATCGAGGCCATGATGGAAGCCGGTGTGGCCATGGGTTTGACGCGCGAGCAGTCGCACAAGCTGGCCGTTGGCACGTTTGTAGGCGCATCTGCCCTGGCCGAGGCCAGCGATGAACCGATTGAAGTTTTGCGCTCACGTGTCACGTCCAAGGGAGGCACCACTTATGCGGCCATCACCTCGATGGATCAGGACAAGGTGAAGACCCAGTTCATGCGCGCCATGATGGCGGCCAAGCATCGGGCCACACACATGGGTGATGAGTTTGGCTCGGCCTAGCCGCTGCTTCAAAGCGCGGCATACGACAACGCAATACCCGCAAACACGGTAAAACCGAGCCAGTGGTTAAGCCTGAACGCCTTGAAGCAGTCGTCACGCTGGCGTTTGCGTATCAGCCAGATGTGCCACAAGGCTTGGCCAAGCGCCAAGCCAAGCGCTATTAAATAAATAGCTGATTGCCCATGATTTAATTGGCTTAAGAGCACATTTAGCCAAATGACAAGGTATAAAACGTAGCTGACAAATACAGCCAGCACATCAAAACGCCCCAAGGTGATGGCGGAGGTTTTCATGCCGATTTTCAAATCGTCGTCCCGGTCCACCATGGCGTATTCGGTGTCGTACGCAATCACCCAAAACAGATTGCCGAGCAGCAACAGCCATGCAACAGCACCCACGCGCGACTGCACTGCGGCAAAGGCCATGGGAATGCCAAAGCTGAACGCCACACCGAGCACCGCCTGCGGCATCGCCACATAACGCTTGGCAAACGGGTAAATGATGGCGATGGCCAGCGCCGCGAATGACCAGGTGATGGCCGTGATGTTGGTCGTCAACACCAAACCAAAAGCACACAGCGCAAGCACCGCGCCAACCGCCAGCGCCTCTTTGGCGGGCAGCTTGCCGCTGGTCACGGGTCGCTCGGCGGTGCGCTTGACGTGACGGTCAAAGTCACGGTCGGCCACATCGTTCAGGCAGCAGCCCGCGCTGCGCATGAAAAAAGTACCGAGGGTAAAAACAAGCGTCAGATGCCAACCCGGAAAGCCATGCGATGCGAGCCACAACGCTGACAACGTGGGCCACAACAGAAGCAGCCAACCCGCTGGACGGTCCCAGCGGATGAGCTGAAGGTAAAGCGCCAGCTTAGTTTGCAACTATCACTCTTCAAGGAGTGAGCGGAGCATCCACGCGGTTTGCTCATGCACCGTCAGCCGCTGGGTCAGCAAATCAGCTGTTGGTTCGTCACTGGCTTTGTCGGCCAACGGGAACATCTGGTGCAGGGTGTTGAACATGGGGCCGGTGACGTTCCAGTGAAAGTTGTGGGTGGTCAGGTACAGCGTGTACGTATCGGCCAGCAAATGCGACAGGCCTTTGGCGATTGACGCGCGGTCTTTCTCACTGATACCGATATTGATACCGACATGGATGCCGGATTTGGATGCATTTTTAGCCATGGTTTTCTTGAAAGGTTAAGACGTGCGTATTTAAAAAATCAACGGTCAGGACAAGCGCGTCACCCCAGGCAACTCACACGCATAAATCAGGTTGCGCAGTGCGGCGATCGCCTCATACCGCGTAAAGCTGCGGCGCCAGACCAGCACCACTCGCCTTGAGGGAACATGCCCCTCAAAAGGCAGGTACTTGATGAAGGACGGTTGCTCGGCAGCCAGCTTGCTTTTCTTGCCGGCAGCGGGCGCTACCAGTGCTTCTTTGGGCACACCCAGGCGCGGCACCAGCGTGATGCCCATGCCAGCGGCCACCATGTGCTTGATGGTCTCGAGTGACGAGCCCTCAAAGCTTTTTTGAATGCCGCCAGACGTGTTGGAAAACCGCGCAAATTCAGGGCAAACCTCCAGCACGTGGTCGCGAAAGCAGTGGCCATTGCCCAGCAGCAGCATGGTTTCTTTTTTGATTTCTTCTGCCGTGATGCTGCTGCGCGCCGCCAGGTGGTGCGCGCTGGGCACCGCCGCCATGAAGGGCTCGTCATACAGCGGCGCCATCGCCAGATTGGTGTCGGGGAAAGGCTCGGCCAGAATGGCGCAGTCAATCTCGCCGTTGCGCAGCTCGTCGAGCAGCTTGACGGTGAAATTTTCTTGCAGCATCAGTGGCATTTGCGGCAATGTGGCAATCGACTGCCGCACCAGGTCTGGCAGCAAATAGGGGCCTATGGTGTAAATCACACCGAGGCGCAGGCTGCCCGCCAGAGGGTCTTTGCCGCGCTTGGCAATGTCCTTGATCAAATCCGCCTGCTCCAGCACGCTTTGCGCCTGGCGAACAATCTCTTGACCCAGCGGCGTCACGGTGATCTCGTTGGCGTTGCGCTCAAACAGCTTGACCTGCAGTTCTTCTTCAAGCTTTTTAATCGCCACACTTAACGTGGGCTGCGACACATGGCAGGCGTCTGCGCCCTTGCCAAAGTGCTTTTCACGGGCAACCGCCACAATGTATTTGAGTTCAGTCAGCGTCATGCGCCAATTGTCTGCTTTTTGGTCACCCTGCGGCCTTGCTCATTTTCAATTGCCTGATCTCGTCAGCCGTATAGCCCGCCTCCAGCAGCAGCGCGTCGGTGTGCTCGCCCAGGCGCGGCGGGTTACTGCGCACACCCGGGCGGTGGCCACCCATGGTGATCGGTATCAGCGGCACCTGCGTCTGACGACCGTCGGGTAACTGCATGGCCGCCAGCCCACCCGTGGCCAGCAGGTGCGGGTCATGAAACAAATCCTGTGGCTGCATGATGGGTGCAAACGGCAAGCCGTGGTCTTCAAACACCCGGCTCAGCTCTGCAGCGCTGTGCTGCGCCATGCGCTCGCGCAGCACCGGCATCAGCCAGTCGCGCGCGCGCACCCGGTCATTGTTGGTCACCAGACGCGGGTCGGCTTGCAAATCGGCCAGCTCAAACGCCTTGCAAAACTCAATCCATTGCGTGTCGCTGACCACCGCCAGAAAAATTTGCTCGCCGCCCCGGACGGTAAACACGTCGTACACCGCCCAGGCAGAAATGCGGCTGGGCATGGGCGCAGCGGCCTGCCCGGTCACGGCGAACTGCATCATGTGCTGTGCCATCAGAAACACGTTGTTTTCAAACAGCGCCGACTGCACTTCCTGCCCCTTGCCCGTGACAGCGCGCTGCGCCAGCGCAGCCATGGCCCCCATCGCACCAAACATCCCGCCCATGATGTCGTTCACGCTGGTCCCGGCCCGCAGCGGGTCGCCCTCGCGGCCTGTCATGTAAGCCAGGCCACCCATCATTTGCACCACTTCATCGAGGGCGGTGCGGTGGTCGTACGGGCCAGGCAAAAACCCCTTGTGACTGACGTAAATCAGGCGCTCATGGAGCTTGGATAGCGCGGCATAGTCCAGGCCCAAGCGGGCCATCGTGCCGGGTTTGAAGTTTTCGCTGACGATGTCGGCGCTGGCAATCAGTTTGAGGGCGGCTTCCTTGCCGCCTGGGCTGCGCAGGTCCAGTGCAATGCTTTTCTTGTTGCGGTTGAACATGGCAAAAAACCCGGCCCCCGAGCCCATCAACTTGCGCGTGTTGTCGCCCAGGAGCGGCTCGATTTTGATGACTTCAGCCCCCAGGTCAGCCAGCACCATGCCGCAGGTCGGGCCCATCACCATGTGGGTGAATTCAATCACCCGAATGCCTGCAAAGGGAAGAAGCGCCGCCGCAGTTTTGTCAGTCATTCACATCACATTCATCAGGCTTGAGAGTCTTTGGGCAAACGTCAGCTGGTCAAAGACGCATGCACTTGCCGACTATAAACCTGTGAATTTGCGAACCACCGGAAAGTACAAGGCGGCAGGCAGCAGCGCCAGGGCCTTCATGAAGAGCGTAAAGCGCTTGGGAAAGTGAATTTCAAACTGACCTTTGGCCCAGCCTCGCAAAATTTCATCGGCAGCTTGCTCGGGTTTGATGAGGCCGGGCATGCTGAACTTGTTTTGCGCCGTCAGCGGTGTTTCCACAAAGCCCGGGCAAATCAAACTCACGCCAACATGGCTGTCCTTGAGGTCCACGTACAGCGTTTCTGCCAGGTTGATGAGCGCAGCTTTGGTCGGCCCGTAGGCCAAGCCTTGCGGCAAGCCGCGGTAGCCCGCCACGCTGCTGACCAGGCTGATATGCCCCGCCTTGCGGGCCAAAAAGTGGGGCAGTACGGCAGACAGCAAGTACAGCGCACCCACATAGTTGACCTGGTTGTGGCGTAGCATGTTGGCCAAGTCAAACTGGGTCGCGCGCATTTCTTTGTAGTAGCCTGCGCAATACAGCACCAAGTCCAGCGGGCCAGCGCTCAGCACGGTTTGCGCCGCGGCCTCGACTGACGCGGCGTCGGAGGCGTCCATTGCCAGCACCGTGGCCCCAGGGTGCTCGGCAGCAAAAGTGTCCAATGCCTGCTGATTGCGCGCCGAAACAATCACTTTGGCACCCTGCCCATGCAGCGTATGCGCGGTGGCGCGGCCAATGCCGCTGGACGCACCCACCACCCACACGGTTTTGCCGCGCCAGTCGTTTAAGGGAAGGTTAAAAGGCATGGCCATGCTTTCTGTTCACTATTATTTTGAGAGCTTTTCGCTCATTTATTTATTTGGTTGAGAGCCAATTTGATGCCCGGGAAAAGCAAAAGAGGCACTTTTCAGCGCTTGACAAACGACAGGGTCACTTCGCCGAGCTTGAAGCCAAACTTGCTCATGGTGGCTTTGTTCAGCATGACCTTGTCATTCATCAGGTACATCCAGTCGTCAAACTGGACTTCAATTATCTTTCCGTCAACCGGTAGATTCAGGGTGTAGCCCCAGCGGAAGGTGTTGCCCTTTTCTTCACCGTTGGCCTGGCCCAGGACGTCGGCAGCTGTGCCGGTGTACTTGCCGTCAGCGCCGCGTTTGAGCGTCCAGACCCTGCGGTCTTGGGTGCCGTCTGAATAGGTGAAGGCCTCGTCCAGCACACCAACCTCCTGGCCAGGTGCGCCTGTCCATTTGCAGTCCATCACCACGGTAAAACGTTTGACCACTTTGCCCGACCGATCGGTGAAGACGCCGTAGGCATCAATCGTGCCGTTGAAGTACTGGCGCATGTCGAGCACCGGTTTCTCACTGGCGTAGTCAGCGATTTGCGGCGCGGCACAGCCTGCCAGCAGGGCCATGCTGACAGCCAGCAGACACACGATGCGACGCGTTGATGTATTGAACAAAGTCATTCGGTAGCCTTTAAACGGTCAGATGAGGGCTGGATGATCAAAAAATACAGAGCGCCGCCAGCTGCCAGCTTCAGCACGCAAGGCAGCACGCAATAAGCGGTGACCAGCGCATTCAGTGCCTCAGGGCTGCGTGCGCCGGGTGAATAGCCAAACAGTCCGAGCAGCGGCAGCGCCAGACCCGCGGCCAGTGCCAGGTTGAGCTTGATGGCGAAGTTCCACCAGCCGAAATACGCGCCTTCTGACTTGCCCGAATCACCATTGCCTTGGATCACGCCCGCCAGCAGCGCACCGGGCAGCGCCAGGTCGGTGCCCAGTGCCACACCCGACAGGGAGGTGATGACCAAAAACGCCGTGCTTTGCCCAGCGCCGACTTGTGTGGCCCAGGCAAAAACGCCAACCGCAAGCACCATGCCGCACAGCCAGGCTTTGGCCAGGCCAATCCGCTTGACAATGGCCAGCCAGCAGGGAATCGACAGCGCTGCGGTTAAAAAATAGCTGCCCAAAAACAGCGGCTCCATGGTGGCGGGTACTTGCAGCCGGTCCTGGATAAAAAACAGCACCAGCGTGGCGGGCACCGCACTGGCAATGCCGTTGAGCATGAACACCAGCAGCAGGCGTTTGAAGTTACTGTGTTTAAAGGGCAACCAGATGGCCCCTGTCTGCGCGGCATGACTGGCTTGGGTCGCTGGTTGCACCGCGCGCGTCCAGGCCAGCCAGCCGATGGCAAGCACCACAAAGAAAATAACGGTGGTGGCAGGCAGACCCAATGCCACGGGTGTGCTTGATGCCAGCACCACGCCCACCAAGCCCAGCGCTTCGCGCCAGGCGACGATCCGACTGCGCTCGGCCTCGTTGCCGCCCAGCATCGCGCCCCAGGACTGGTGCGAGACACTCAAAAAACTGTAGGCGGCGTAGGTCACCACCAGCATCGCACTGACCCACACCACCAGCGCGCCAGGCGTTGTCACCTGCGGAAAAAACAGCAGCGCAAAACCCAGCGCCAGCAGTACCGCAGCGAGCAGGCCCGCCCGAAGAACGGACGCGGCTGAACGCGCGAACAGACTATCGCTCAGCCGGCCGAGCAGCGGGTCAATGACCGCGTCAAACAAGCGTGCACCCAGCAAAATGGCTCCTAACGTCGCCAGCGGTATACCGAAGGTTTTGGCATAGTAGTTGGGCAAGATCACATACAGCGGCAGTGCAACAAACGCCAGCGGCAAGCCTAAAAAGCCGTAAGCCAGACCGTTGCGTTTGCCGAAAGCGCTGGCCACGTTCAGCCCAATCCCGCCAGCAGGGCTGCGCGCAGTTCGGGTTCTGATGTTTTGGGCGACAGCCAGATACCAAAAAACAGGCGTGCAAATTCAGCGTCACGAATCTCGCCCGTGGGTTGTCCGTTCATGAAAAATTGCGCGCCCACACCGGGGCGGTGAATGCCCATGATGCGGTCGCCTTTTTTAACATCTGGCAGCACACGCATCATCTCGTCAATCCAAGCCTTGGCCTGTGCTTGGCTGATAGATGCAGAGCGGCGCATCTCGGCGATAGAGCGCTCGGCAATATCCCGGTTGTCAAACCCGCGCAGATAGGCCAGCTCCAGCGCAAACGGGTGCACCGCCAACGTGTCGGGCTTGAAGCCGGGCAAAGCCCATAGCCGGGCGTCATACACCTGAACGCCCCAAAACGTGAGCCGGCCTTTGCCTATCAGGCGCGACTGCGGCAGCAGGGTGCCTAATTCTGGCCTTGTGTCTCCCGTACTGGAGGTAGCCAAGGCAGTCACAGCGCTTGTGGGCGCAGCGGCACTTTCGGTTCGGATCTCTGCACTCTGGGCATGGACAAGCCCGACAGCAGCCACACCTAAAACGCCCAACAGCACGTGCTTGGCTGTCATCGCGTTATGCCGGTTTGCGCAGTGTGTACTGCACCACGTCGGTATTGGCCTCCAGAAAAGCTGCTTCGCAATAGCTCAGATAAAACTCCCAGATGCGGATGAAGCGCTCATCGAACCCAAGCTGCAAAACATGCGCTTTTTGCGCTGCAAACTGCTCGTGCCACAGTTGAAGGGTTCGGGCATAGTCTTGGCCAAAAGAAAATTCGTCGACCACCTGCAAGCCAGCCTTGGCAGCTTGCGCGCGAAACTCCTTCGGGCAAGGCAGGCAACCACCGGGGAAGACATATTGCTGAATGAAGTCAGTCGAGGTGAGATAACGCTCAAACAGCTCATCAGCGATCACAATGCTTTGAATGCAGGCATGGCCACCCGGTTTGAGCAGACGCGCCACGGTTTGAAAGTACTCGGGCCAGTATTCACGTCCCACGGCTTCTATCATTTCGATCGAGCAGATCGCGTCGAACGGCGCGTCTTGCGTTGACAAGTGACCCGCTTTTCCAATGTCGCGGTAGTCTTGCAAGCGCAAATCAGCTTGCTCGGCAACGCCCTCGCGCTGCATGCGCTTGTTGGCCCATTCCAGCTGTTCGGTGCTGAGCGTCACGCCCACCACAGACGCGCCGAATTCGCTGGTGGCTTTTTCAGCCAGCGCGCCCCAGCCGCAGCCGATCTCAAGTATTCGGTCGCCGGGCTTGACTTGCGCCATGCGCAGCGCTCGCCGTACTTTGGCGTGCTGGGCGTCTTTCATCGAGGTGTCAGGCGTTTCAAAAATGGCCGACGAATAGTTCATCGTGCTGTCTAGCCACAACTCGTAAAAAGCATTGCCCAAGTCGTAATGCGCGTGAATATTTTTCTGGCTGTTGGCTTTGGTGTTGCGGTTGAGCAGGTGCTTGACGCGGTAAGCAAAGCGGCCCAGCCAGGTGCCGTAAATCACGTCTTCAACTTCTTGGCGGTTGACGATGAAGACCTGCAGCAGGTCGGTCAAATGCGGCGTGGTCCAGTCGCCTGCGATGTAGCTTTCAGCAAAACCAATGTCGCCCGATTTGAGTGCGGCGCTGCACACGTTCCAGTTCAGCAAATGGAGGCTGGCTTGAGGACCCTGCCCATTGCCAAAGCGCTGTACCGAGCCGTCAGGCAGTTTGACGGTCAATGTGCCGTGTTTCAGGCGCAGCAACAGTTTGAGGGTGGCACGCGCAGCCGACGGTGCGCCAGCCGGCAGGGTAAAAGCAGGGCTGTTGTTGGAGGTGTTGCTTGTGGTCATCAGAGGTGCATAGAAAAAGTCAACGCGTTACAAATACTTCCGGTGGCTTGGGTTTGGAAATAAAAGGCACATGTTTGCGCCATAACTTGAAAGCTTGCCAGTGGATGCGTGCCACCACGCCAAAGGTCATGGCCGGGTAGCGCCACAAGGCTTTGCGCAGGGCGCTGTGCGTGATGGGCTCGAGTGTGCCGCTCACACTGGTTTCTATCAGCGGGCCTGCTGCATCGTCGTAGTCAATGCGGGCCACGGTTTTTTCAATGCCCCCAGAGCTGCTGCGCATGAAGCGAAAGCGGTAGTTGCCTTCTAGCGTACAAAAAGGTGAGACGTGAAACACCTTGTCGGCCGTCAGCTCGTGCCCGTATTGCGGCCGGTCCAGCAGGTAGCAATGGCGTTCGCCAAAGGTGTTGTTGACCTCAACCACAATGGCGCGCAGGGTGCCGTCGGCAGCATGGCAGTACCAAAAGCTGACGGGCTTGAAGGTGTAGCCGAGCACGCGCGGATAGGTGTGCAGCCAGATTTCTCCTGCCGCATCTTCCACGCCTTCGCGGTTCAGGAGTTCGTCCAGCCAGGCCACCGCGTTGTCACGACCATCACCGTGGTCGCGGTCATGAAAACTGAGCCACCCCGGCCGGTTATGAGCCAGCGAATGCGCCTTGCTGGTCTGCATGGCGCGCATGGGCAGCATTAAAAAATAGGTGGGGTAAGCGAAAGCATTTCTTGCAGGTTTTAGCCGCGTGTGGCGAACCTGGCCGAAGCCAAGCAATGGAACCCCCACGCTTTTCATGGCATGTGATGCGCTGCCCCCCGAGGGGGCGTCGCTCAGCAGGGACTGGACTGTCACGCCGCTACCTCTTGAGGCTTCAGAATTTGCTCGGCCACCTTCAAGCCAGACTTCAAACCGTCTTCGTGAAAGCCATAGCCTGTCCACGCACCACAAAAATAGGTGTTTTGCTGACCCTGAAGAGCCGCTACCTCGCCTTGGGCGCGAATAGCGGCCAGGTCAAACACAGGGTGCGCGTAGTCAAATTCAGCCATGATGTGTTGACGTGCGATCTCCTTGAGCGGATTCAATGACACGACGACGCTTTGCGTAAACGGCAGCGGCTGCAGCATGTTGAGCAGATAGTGCAGGCAAACCTGTGATGATTCGCGGTCGGTTTGCTGGGCACGCTCATAGTTCCAGGCGGCCCAGGCTATTTTTCTCTGCGGCAACACCGAGGTGTCGGTGTGCAGCACGGCCCGGTTGGGCTGGTAGCGAATGGCGCCCAAGGCGCTTTGCTCGGCAGCGCTAGGCGCTTGCAGCATGGCAAGGGACTGGTCCGAGTGGGTGGCGAGCACCACTTTGTCAAACAATTCAGTGCCGGCGTTGGTGGTGACATGCACACCAGCCGCATCACGCGTGATGAGTTTGACAGGCGTGTTCAAACGCTTGTCAGCAATAGGGGCGATGATTTTTTCAACATAGTGCCGGGCACCGCCCTTGACGGTCCACCACTGCGGCCTGTTGGTGACCTGAATCAGGCCGTGGTTGTAGCAAAAGCGGATCATGGTGGCGACGGGAAATTGCAGCATCTGGTCGGTCGGGCAAGACCAGATGCAACCCATCATCGGCAAAAAGTACCAGTCGCGAAATTCATCAGAGAGTTTTTGATCCTTCAAAAAATCGCCCAGCGGTTGCATCATGGCGGTCTCGAGGTTCGCATTGGCCAGTGCCGTGGTGACTTTGTTAAAGCGCATGATGTCGCTGAGCATGCGCAAAAACCTGGCGTTCACCAGGTTTTTTCTCTGTGCAAACACGCTGCTCAGCGACGAGCCGCTCCACTCCAGTTGCTGACCATCAGCGCGCGGAACCTGAACTGAAAAGGACATGTCCGACTTGGCGGTTTCAACCTTCAGGTCGGCCAACAGCTTGATCAGGTTGGGATAGGTTCGCTCGTTGAACACCAGAAAGCCCGTGTCCACACCGTATGTCACAGGCCCTTGAGTAGCCGGCAAAGTAACGTCGACTGTATGCGTGTGGCCGCCAAAGTAGTCGGCAGCCTCAAAAAGCGTGACGGCGGCCTGACCTTGCAGCGCATGGGATGCGGCCAAGCCGGAAATGCCGGAGCCAACGATGGCGATTCGGGGCGTCGCGCTGGTGGTCATCAGCGTGCAGAAGATAAAAATGTTGCCAAGCGCCCCGATGCGAACAAGGAAGGGAGGGAGGAGGAAAACCGCCCCGGGATTTCATCTGAGACCAGGTGGCTCAAACGGCTTCGCAACAATGAAAACTGACCGCCTATGGTTGCACGGACAGACGCTCGTTTGAGACGATCATCGACCCTGAAGTTCCTCGGACAACACGCGACAATGGGGTAAGTTTTTGTGAACCTGGCGTCAAGCATAAGACAGCATAGAGCAGTAATACTGATTAGTCAAATAGTGACTGATTGGTATTTTCGTGGCCGATAAATACTGGCAGGTTGAAATTCTGCCGTATTTTTGTGATCCAGCGGGCCTATTTGCTGGCCAGTTGCTTTTCAATTTCCCGGACAAAAGACTTGCTTTTTGGGTCGGTCATTGAATTAAAACTTTCCACGCTCTGGCCATTGCGGCTGATCACATACTTGTAGAAATTCCATTTTGGCGTGGTGCCCGTCTTGGCGCTCAGCTGCTTGAACAGGGGGCTGGCATCTTTGCCGGTCACACTGGTTTTGGTGAACATGGGGAACTTCACACCAAAGGTGTTTTCGCAAAAATCCGCAATCTGTTTGTTGCTGCCGGTTTCTTGCGAAAAGTCATTCGACGGGAAGCCCAAAACCACAAGTCCTTGATCCTTGTATTTTGCATGAAGCGCCTCCAGGCCCTCGTATTGCGGCGTAAAACCGCAAAAACTGGCGGTGTTGACCACCACCACCACCTTGCCGGCGTACTGACACAGCGACTGTGGCTTTTCATCCTGCAAACGCAACACATTTTGCTGCAGCAAAGCGGGACAGGCGCCGTCTGCAGGCGTTGCTGCATGCGTCCACGACACGCTAAAAAAGCCGATGAGCAGAGCAGCGGATATGCGGATAGATTTGATATGTGAAGAGCGCATGATGGTTTGGGGAATAAAAAGCCAACGGGAAGTGCCACAACGATGGTGGTTTATACGCTGGATTCACAGAGCAAGATTCAAGTCCCTGCGCTTGTAATACCCCTGCGTGGGGCTATTTGTCACATAACGCGCCTAAAATTGTCACAGTTTTGATGGCTGGCATCCAGTACGGCATATTTTTCGTCACAGACCCAGATGCCTGACATCGTATGAAGGCGGTATAAAGGAATTCATATGCTTTACCCTGAATTGTTTAAACAGCTCGAGTCTGTCCGCTGGGACATGGACAAGGATATTCCATGGGAAAGTTTTGATCCGTCCAAGCTGTCCGACGAGCAGGCACAAACCATCAAGATGAACGCCATCACCGAATGGTCAGCCTTGCCGGCAACAGAAATGTTTTTACGTGACAACAAGAACGACAGCGATTTTTCGGCCTTCATGTCGATCTGGTTCTTTGAAGAGCAAAAACACTCGCTGGTATTGATGGAATACCTCAGACGCTTCAGGCCCGATTTGGCACCGACTGAAAAAGAGCTGCACGAAGTCCGTTTTGAATTCGAACCCGCACCGCCGCTTGAAACGCTGATGCTGCATTTTTGCGGCGAAATCCGTTTGAACCACTGGTACCGCCGGGCCAGCGAATGGCACACCGAGCCCGTGATCAAAAAGATTTACACCCAACTGAGCCAGGACGAAGCGCGTCACGGTGGCGCTTATCTGCGTTACATGAAACGTGCCATCAACAATGTGGGTAACGACGCACGGGCCGCGTTTACCAAAGTCGGGGTCCTGATGGCCAGCGCGCGCCGCACGGCTCAGGCGCTGCACCCTACCAATCTTCACGTCAACAAGGGGCTGTTCCCGCGCGACACCATCCAGTCAAGGCTGCCCAACCCAGACTGGCTCGAGCATTGGCTCGACAAGCAAATCCATTTTGATGCCGTGTGGGAGGGCAAAGTGGTCGAGCGCATTCTGCACAACATGAGTCTGTTGATGAACCAGAGCTTCAAGACCGTGCAGGAACTGAACCGATACCGCAAGGAACTGGGCCGTGAGATTGCAGGTGCCATCGCCGTTGCGCCCGCAGCCACTGACACCAAGCCGCAAGCCGTGTGATTGAAGCCGGATTTTTGACCAAGCTCACCGCTGCGGCCGATGCACTGGCTCGTGTAGCCAGTTTGCCCCGTCCTGTGGTGTTTACCAATGGTGTTTTTGATGTGCTGCACCGGGGTCATGTGACTTATCTGGCGCAGGCACGGGCGCTAGGCGCGAGCTTGGTGGTGGCCTTAAACACCGATGCGTCTGCCAAGCGGCTTGGCAAGGGCACTGACAGACCGCTGAACAACGAACAAGATCGCGCAGCAGTCATGGCCGCTCTTGAATCCGTCAGCATGGTCACCTGGTTTGACGATGACACGCCACTTGAGCTGATCAGTGCGCTCAAACCCGATGTGCTGGTCAAGGGTGGCGACTACGACATGCGCAAGCTGGCCGAGACAGCGCTTGTTGAAAGTTACGGCGGCAAGGCTTTGGCGATTGCTTTTGTGGATGGCTACTCGACCACCGCTTTGGTCAGCAAGATTCGCGCTACAAATTAAACCGCTTTGGCAACCAGCACTGCGTTGGAGCCGCCGAAAGCAAACGAATTGGACATCACGGCGCGCAGACCTTGCACTCGCCTGGCCTCCAGCGGAATATAGTCAAGGTCGCAGCGCTCGTCAGGCGTCTGCAAAAACGCAGTGGGTGCCAGCTGCCCGGTCTGCAAGGACATCACGCTTGCAGCAAATTCAATCGCACCGGCAGCGCCCATGGCGTGCCCATGGACAGCTTTGGTCGAGCTGATAGCCAGCTGTTTGACATCATCGGCAAAAACCAGCTTGATGGCGTTGGTTTCCACCACATCGCCCACATCGGTGGCGGTGCCGTGCGCGTTCAGGTAACCGATGTCGCTGGTATTCAGACCCGCGTCGCGCAAAGCCAAAGACATGGCGGCAGCTTGGCCCTGGGCTTCGGGCTGCGTCAAATGATGCGCGTCGGTGGTGGAGGCATAGCCTGCCAGTTCGGCCAAGATGTTGGCACCCCGGCGCTGGGCAGCGTCCCAGTCTTCAAGCACCAACATGGCCGAGCCTTCGGACAACACCAGCCCTGACCTGTCGCTTGAAAACGGCCGGCATGAGGCTTGTGGGCCATCGGCATGAGGTTTAGCCAGTGTATGCATGCCTTGCCAGGCTTTGATCGTGCCCATGTTGAGCAGCGCATCAGAACCGCCCACCAGCATGGCGTCGGCATAGCCGTGGCGTATCTGGCGAAAAGCATCGCCGATGGCGGTCGCCGACGACGCGCACGCATTCGACACCGTGCTGCTCGGGCCCTTGAGCCCAAAAGCCATGGACAGGTGCGCCGCCATGGCGTTGTGCATGGCCAGCACCACAGTCATCGGGCGAAGCCGCGCGACTTTTTTTTCAAATAATGAAGCGTAAGCTGCCTCCATTGATCCCGCGCCGCCGCTACCGGTACCCACTGACACACCAAAGCGTTCCGGCTGCAGGCCCGTCAGTCCCGTGCCAAGACCCGCTTGCAGCATGGCCTCACGCGCAGCGACAAGCGCGAACTGGCTGACACGGTCCATGGTCAGCAGCATGGCTTTTGCAAAGTGTTCATCGGGATTGAAGTCAATGCTGCCCATCAGCACATTTTCAGGTCCTGAGGGGAACCTGACGTCTACTGAGCGTATGCCTGATCTGGCCTGCAACAGCGATTCAAAAAAAGTGTTGCGACCTAAGCCTACGCAAGAAACTATGCCTAAACCGGTGATGGCAACGCGGCGCATGGTGTGGGCTCAGATGGTGTCGCTTGATTGAGCCATCAGGCGGCGCCCGGGCTGCTGCTCTGGGCTTTGGGCATCAGCGGCTCAACCAACTGAACCATTTCTTCCAGTGTGCGCGGAGGGCTGGGCTGGTCAGGAATCTGGATGTTGAACTGGTCTTCAATCTGAAACAGAAACTCAATGACCGCCAGCGAGTCTAGTCCCAGGCTTTCCAGCGTTGCGCCCGGCACCAATTTCTCTTCGGGTATTCCGAAGGTTTCCCCAAAAAGATTAATCAGATCAGAATTCATCAGTACGCAACTTAACTCGCCCCCATCAATAAGACGACGATACAACCCGAGAGCTTAGCATTTCTTGCCAGACAACAGATGAAGCGCCCAAGTGGACATCATGGCGTATACATCTGCTTGACCGCGTCGGACAGGCTAAAAGTCCCCAGCATGTCAGCAAGATAACTGGCTGGCGTAGGCGCAATGGCCAAACTTCCGATTTCACCACGTAAGCGTGTGTTACTGAACACTGCATCGGCGGTCAGAAAGGGCAAATAAGGCTGTAGTGCTGCAAACATCCAACGCTGACGTGCAAAGCTTGGCGCAGGAACATAGTCAGGGCCTCGCATGCCAAGCTTAGTGATGCCAGGCATGGACGGCGTCAAGGCATCGGCCAGTGCCCGCAGCGTCAAAGAAGCTTCGCCGGTAGAGACGTGATAACAATCATGCGCGAGATCGTTTTTGAGCAGCATCTCGGCAAAGGCGCCGGCAATGAAATCGACAGGCGAAACATCCAGTCTGGCCAACGGGTCAAGCGGCACGTCGCCCAACTCAGCCATCACAGGAATCGACCACAACATGTTTCTGGCCAGCTTGGCATCGTCAATGCCGCGCGACAGCACAATGCCGGGACGCAGGCTCACAAACGGTGCGCAGCTGGCGCGCAACAACGTTTCAGCATCGCGTTTGGAAC
Organism: Comamonadaceae bacterium; assembly: GCA_947478725.1. Lineage (GTDB taxonomy): Bacteria > Pseudomonadota > Gammaproteobacteria > Burkholderiales > Burkholderiaceae_C > Polaromonas. The sequence continues at coordinate 28,684 of CANJWZ010000004.1, read as the reverse complement.
GGATGTAGTCATTGGCGTAGCCTGCGAAAGGCATGTCTTCGGTGATCACGCCGCGCGGCTCCATCGTCACCGCAGCAGTACCGACAAAAAAGCCGCGCTGCGAGGGCTTGAGACTTTTCAAGATGCCGACAAAGTTGCCAGCCGCCTTGATGTTGACTGGATACACACCCGCATCCGGCTTGAAGGATGTGCTGGCCGCCGAATGCAAAATCACATCGGCTGACTGCAACACGCTGGCTTTCAGGCCAAAGTCGGGAGCCTCAATGTCGCCTGCTTCGGCGGACACAAGCTCAGCCAACTCAGGTTTCCAGAGGGCGCTTTTTTGCAGCCGCTCCAGCATGCGGGCTCTGGCCTTGTCTGCATCAGCGGCGCGCACCACGGCTGTACTGTGAATGCCTTTGGCAGCCAACATGAGCATCAACTCGCCGCCAATCAGGCCAGTTGCGCCCGAAAGGAGTACGCGTTTTTGCATGGGGTATCAGATAAATTGACAATATTACGGAAACCTTTAATTATAAAGCCGGCCCTTGCGGCTGCGGTGCGCCTGGCTTGGGTTGGCGACGAAAAAGACCCGCGATCCACTGCTCCAGGTCGTCAATAAAAGTAAAAACTGCGGGCACCACCAGCAAACTCAGAAAGGTTGAGGTGATCAAGCCGCCGATCACCGCTACCGCCATGGGGCTGCGAAAGCTGCTGTCTGCCGCGCCCCAGCCAAAGGCAATCGGCATCATGCCGGCGCCCATGGCGATGGTGGTCATGACAATCGGCCGGGCACGCTTGTGGCAGGCATCGAGCAGCGCGTCAAGTCGGGACATGCCCGGAACCAACATGCCACCGCCGCTGCCGTGCAGCGGCCCGGCGGCTGGGCCCGGCAAACCCTCGGGCAAAGGTGTGCCGCGCCGGGCAACGATGGCGTATTCCACCAGCAAAATAGAGTTTTTGGTGGCCACGCCCATCAGCATGATCAGGCCAATCAGCGAGGGCATGGAAAAGCTTTTGTCAGCCACCAGCAAGCCCACAAACGCGCCACCCAGCGACAAAGGCAGCGCCGCCAGAATCGTGACCGGGTGCAGCAAGTCCTTGAACAGCAGCACCAGCACAACATAAATACACAGCACCGCCGTCAGCATGGCCAGAGAAAAACTGGCAAACAGCTCGCCCATGATTTCTGCATCGCCAATGGTGACCTGTTTGACATCGGCGGGCAAATTGACGATCGCTGGCAGCTTGTTAACCAGCGCGGTGACGTTGCCAAGCGGCAGGCCCGACAGCTCGATCTCAAACTTGACGTCGCGCAGGCGGTTAAAGCGGTCAATCACCGCTGGCCCGCCAGACACTTGCAGTGTGGCGACCTGACCCAGCATCACCGGGCCGTGGCTACCGGGCACCATCAGGCGCTCCAGCGCGGCCAGGTCAGCGCGGGCCTCGTCTGCCAGACGCACCACAATCGGCACTTGCCGCCCCGACAGGTTGAGCTTGGGCAAGGCGGCGTTGTAGTCACCTACCGTGGCGATGCGCAGGGTTTCACCAATCGCAGCGCTCGTCACGCCTTGATCCGCCATGCGGGCAAAGTCGGGCCGCACCGTCAGCTCGGGCTGCACCAGCGAGGCGCTGGACGCCACCGAGCCCAAACCGGGAATGGTCCGCAGGTCTTTTTCAAGCGCAGCAGCGGCAGCGGCCAGAGACGCCGGGTTTTCACTGGTCAGCGCCAGCACCAGCGATTCACCTGAGCCCCCCAGGCCCACTTTGCTGCGCACGCCGGGCAGTTCTGTCAAAGCCTTGCGAATGTTGTTTTCCACCACCTGCTTGAGCGGCCGGGTGCCGCGCGGGGCCAACAAAATGGTCAGCGTGGCTTTGCGCTTTTCAACCGATCCGCTGGCGGCAAAGGGGTCGGTACCCGCCGAACCGCCACCGACGGTGGTGTAGATGGATTTGACATGCTCTACCTTCATCAACAGCTGGCGTGCGGTCTCGGCAGCGACCAGCGTGTCTGCCAGCTTGCTGCCAGGGGCCAGCTCCAGGTAGACCTGGGTCTGGTTGTTGTCGTCGGGTGGGATGAAGCCGGTCGGCAGCAGCGGGATCAGCATCAACGAGCCCGCAAAAAACCCACCCGCCGCCAGGGCTGTCCACCAGCGATGCTGCAAACACCAGCGGCTGACAGCCATGTACCAGCGCATCACCGCGCCGTCTTTTTCGGTGTAGTCAACGATGGGCTTGAGCAGATACGCCGACATCATCGGCGTGAGCATGCGCGCCACCACCAGCGATGCAAACACCGCCAGCGATGCCGTCCAGCCAAATTGCTTGAAAAACTTGCCGACGATGCCGCTCATGAAAGCCGTCGGCAAAAACACCGCCACCAGCGTGAAAGTGGTGGCAATCACGGCCAGGCCAATCTCATCGGCGGCCTCCATCGCTGCCTGGTAAGGCGTTTTGCCCATGCGCAGGTGGCGCACGATGTTTTCCACCTCGACAATCGCGTCGTCGACCAAAATGCCGATCACCAGACTGAGGGCCAGCAGCGTGACCACATTGATGGAAAAGCCGAGGTAGTTCATGCCGATGAAGGCCGGAATCACCGACAGCGGCAGCGCCACCGCCGTCACAAAGGTGGCGCGCCAGTCGCGCAAAAACAGCCACACCACCAGCACCGCGAGCAGCGCGCCCTCTGCCAGCAGGATCAGCGATGCCCAGTATTCTTCTTCCACCGGAGTCACAAAGTCAAAGGCTTCGCTGAGCACCATGTCCGGGTGGCTGACCTTGAGCTGCGCCAAGGCAGCCCGAACGCCGCGCCCCACATCCACCTCGCTGGCACCTTTAGAACGCGAGATTTCAAAGCCCACCACCGGCGCGCCATTGAGCCGTGCCGCAGAACGTGGCTCAGCGGTGGTGTCCTGCACATCGGCGACCTGCGACAGGCGGACCTTGCGCCCCTCCCCGACCAACAGCTCCAGCCCGGCCAGCTCGGCAGCCGACTTGACGGTCGCCAGCGTGCGCAGCGGCTGCTCGCTGCTGCCCAGGTCAGCCCGGCCGCCTGACGTGTCCATTTGGACTTGCCGCAGCTGGCGCGACACGGTGGCGGCACTGACGCCCAGCGCCTGCATTTTTGAGCTGTTGAGGGCGACCCGCACCTCGCGTGTCACGCCGCCGACCCGGGTGACTGACCCGACGCCACGCACCGCCAGCAGGCTTCTGGTCAGGGTGTCGTCCACAAACCAGCTCAGCGCCTCGTCGTCCAGCACGCTGCTCTTGATCGTGTAGGCCAGCACGGGCGCGCCTGAAATATTGATTTTGCTGACCACCGGGTCGCGCAGGTCAGCCGGCATGTCGGCACGCACCTGCTGAACGGCTGAGCGCGTTTCATCGAGCGCCTCCTGGCTGGGCTTTTCCAGTCTGAACTCGGCGGTGATGGTGACCTCACCGTCCTGCACCTTGGTGTAGATGTTTTTCAGGCCTTGGAGCGCGGCAATCGCGGCTTCCATCTTGCGTGCCACCTCGGTCTCCAGCTGGGCTGGCGAGGCACCTGGCAAGCTGGCACTGACGATGATGTTGGGTACCTCCAGGTCAGGGAAGTTCTGCACCAACATGTTCTGATAGCCCAGCACGCCCGCAAAGCAAAGCATGACAAAAAACATGACGGCAGCAATCGGGTTGCGGATGCACCAGGCGGAAACGTTCATAAATGTGATTTCCTGTTTGCTATTTTTTTAATAGCTTTTCGCTCATGTATTCATTAGGCTGAAGGCCGATTTGATGGTTAAAACCGGCTTTGGGGACTATTTTCCGGCTTTGGGGCCGACAGGCGTTTCGGCAGCAGGCCCGGCCACCACCTTGACGGTGTCGCCATCGGTCAGAAAAGCCGCACCGCTGGCCACAAACTGCTCGCCCACTTTGGCCCCCTGCAGCACCTCCACCGCATCGTCGGCCCGGCGACCGGTTTGCAGCTTGACCTGGCTGATTTTGTTGCCCGGCTCCAGCCGCATGGCGTAAGTAAAGCCGTCGCGCAGCACCAGCGCCTGCTGAGGCAGGCTCAGCACATTGCTGGCGCCCAGTAAGAACTCGCCTTTGGCGTACATGCCCGCCTTGATATTGGCGTGAAACGGTAAATCGACATAAACCAGTCCATTTCGGCTGCCGCTGTCCACCGTCGGGGCAATGGTTCGCGTTTTGCCCACCACCTGCGCGCCACTGGCCGCCGTGACCATGACCTGGGTGCCGGGCTTGATGCCCGCCATTTCGGTACTGGTCACTTCAGCCCGCCACTCCAGCCGCCCGCCGCGAATCATCTTGAACAGCTCGGTGCCGCTGGCCACCACCGCGCCCAGCGTGGCTGAGCGGCTGGAAATGACACCGCTGTCAGGCGCCAGCACCGCGGTTTGCTTGAGCCGAACCTGCTGCACGGCCAGCGCGGCTTGGGCCACCTCCAGCCGGGCCTTGGCGCTTTTGTCCAGCGTCGTGTACTGGTTGATCTGCTGCTCGCTCAAGGCGCCACTGGCTTGCAGCGTGCGCGCCTTGTCGGCATTGATGGCGGCATCCTGCGCATTCGCTTGGGCCTCCAGCAAGCTGGCCTGGGCCTGGGCCACCTCAGCGCCGACCTGCTCGGTGGCAAAGGTCGCCAGCACCTGTCCCTTGGCCACTTTGTCACCCACATTGGCATTGACACTGACCAGCCGCAAGCCACTGGCTTCGCTGCCAATGATGGCCTCTTGCCAGGCGGTGATGCTGCCGTTGGCAGGCAGCCGCAGAGGCAGTTTCAGCATCATGGGTTGCACCGTGCTGACCGTCAGCGCCGCTTTGGCAGGCGGCGATTTTTTATCGTCAGCCGCCCTGGATGAGGATGAAACAATGGCCGTAGCCCAATAAATAAAAAGGCCAGCAGCTACTGAAAAAATAGCATATTGAAGCGGGCGGCGTGGGCGTTGAAAAAGGTTCATGGGTATTTTTTAAAAGTCTTTCAGGGCCAAATGGGTTCAAATGGCTTACCAGCCGGGCAAAAACGCCTCGGGAATACCAAATATCATGGGCGTGGCAGGCAGCGCTGCCGTGTTCCAGCCACCACCCAAGGCGCGGTACATGTCAATCCAGGCGCTGCGCCGTTCCCGCTCCAGGCTGACCAGCGCGCTTTGCGCCGCCAGCAGCACGCGCCGGGCTTCCTCGAGCTCCACCAGGCTGGCTAAACCGGCTTTGTAGCGTGCTTCTGTGCCAGAAAACGATGCGCTGTAACCGAGTGCCGCCACTCGTGTGTCCTCGCCTCTGTCCGCCGTGCTCTGCAGGTTGACGAACGCTTCTTCAACCTCTCGTACCGCTTGCCTGACGATACCCCGGTACTTGCCGGCGGCCTCCTCATAGCGGGCTTTGGCGGCGTCGACGTTGGCATCGGCGGCACCGCCGTCGTACAGCGGCACGGTCAATGAAATCGGGCCAAACGACCAGGTGTCGTAATTCTGGGTGAAGCCGCGCGTGCTGCTTTTGTTGCGCGCAATCGTGCCGCCTATGCTCAGGCGCGGGTAGCGTTGGGCCCGTGCGCTGCCGACTTCAAAACTGGCGGCCGTCAACTCGCGTGCTGCGTTGTAGACGTCGGGCCGCTGGCCCAGCACTTCAGCCGGCACGCTGGAAATATCTGCAATGCCCTGGTGAATGCCAGCCGGTGCAGCCAGTGCGAGTTTTTGCCGCAAATCGGGCTCGGTCCAGGCTGTCATGGCGGCCATGGCCTTGATGCCCAGTTCGCATTCAGCTTGATGCTGAGTCAAACGGCTCTTGCCTTCAGCCGCCGTTGCCCGCGCCAAACCGGCGGTGGCGGGTGCAACAAAACCCGCCTTGGCAAGCTGCTCATTAAGGCGACTGGTTTGGAGTCTGGACCGCACATCGGCATCCACCACCAACAACTGCTTTTCGCAAGCGCGAAAGTTGTAATACTGCTTGGCGGTTTCAGCCGCTACCAGCACACGGGCTTCATGCCACCGGGCCTGCGCGCCCAAAAAGCGCTCTTTGTCAGCATTCAGGCTGGCCTCGTTCTGGCCGAACAGGTCTATCTCCCAGCTGACTTGAAGGCCCAGCTGGGCCGCATTGATCGGAGCAGGCACGGTGGTTCGATTGACAGGTGCATTCAGAGTTCTGCTCAAGCCGCCAATCCCATCGAGCGTGGGCAGCAAAGCCGCCTGCGAGACCACCTGCGCAGCCTGCGCCTGCTGGATGTTGGAGCGCGCCGTGATGACCGACGGACTGACCAGTTGCGCCGCATCGATCAGCTCGACCAGCAACGGGTCGTTTTGCTGCTGCCACCACTTCGACAGGCTGGTCAGGCTGCCGTTGTGCGGCAGGCTGCTGGTGTTGCTGGTGACGATCGGTGTGGTTTGTGCCTTGGCGGGTGGTAATGGCGCATACCACCGGGGCGGCGCAGCCACTGGCAGCGTCAGGGGCGGCGCGTTGATAGCGCACCCACCCAGACCCAAAACCGTCAGCACTGACAGCAAAACCAGCGTTGTGCAGACAAGCGGGCGCCGACCGAAAAAGTCGGCAGCTGGACGAGAAACCGGAAGGAAATCAGACAAATGAAGGCCCATGGGCGTAGGTATGCTCGAACGGCGAAAAAACCATATTTTGCTGGCTTATCAGCCGCCAGCCCAAAAATAACCCGAAATCTTTAAGGCTTAGGGTTTTGATGGGACGGGTAGAACACTGAAAACAGCCGACCACAGCGCGGCGATGGCATCGCGCTCAGTCTGCAGTTCGCTGGGGGCCACCTGGGTGGGTGCTTCATTCAGGCGCGCCTGATGCTGAACGCGACGCAGCGCCCGGTAGGCCATCGCCGCCGCCTGCCCTACGCCGGGCGGCAGCAAGCCAGCCGCTTCCGCCCGCTGCAGCAAGGCAATGTTGCCGACATTGGCGACCATATCCGGATACCCGGCTGATTGGGACAGCACCAGGTATTGCACCGCAAATTCGACGTCCACCATGCCGCCTGAACTGTGCTTGACATCAAACAAGTTGCCCTTGATGGGGTGTGCAGCCCGAACCTTGTCGCGCATGGCCACAATTTCGGCGCGCAGCAAGGCAGGGTCGCGTGGCGCGGTGATGACACCTTGACGGATTTTTTCAAATTTCTGGCGCAGTGGCTCTGCACCCAAGACACAACGGGCTCGTGTCATGGCTTGGTGTTCCCAAGTCCAGGCGGTGTTGCTGCCGCGCTGCTGCTGGTACTTGGCGTAAGCCTCAAAGCTGGTGACCAGCAAGCCCGAATTGCCGTTGGGCCGCAAGGCTGTGTCGATCTCGAACAAATCGCCCTCGCCGGTCTTGACAGTCAGCCAGTTGATGAGCTTGCGCACCAGCAGGGCATACGCTTCGGATGCCTGTTCGTTTTCGTCTTCGTAGACAAACACAAGGTCCAAGTCACTGCCGTAACCCAGCTCTTTGCCGCCCAGTTTGCCGTACGCGATGATGGCCAGCTGCGGGCTTTCACGGTGCCGGTTTTTCAGGCGCTGCCAGCACCAGTCGACGGTGATGGCCAGGACACTCTCAGCCAGTGCGCTCAGCTCATCGGCCACCTGTTCGACGCTCAGCACACCTTCAACATCCCGCGCCAGCGTGCGAAACACCTCGGCATGGTGTGCGCGGCGCAGCAGGTTCAGACAGGTTTCCTCGTCGTCCTCGCCGGTGCGGGCAAGCGAGGCCAGCCGCAGTTTGAGCTCCTGCCCCAAGCTGACCGCATCAAAACGCTCATGCAGCATCTGTTCGCTGGCCAGTTCGTCGATCACCCCGGGGTGCATCAGCAGGTAGCGCGCGGGCCATTTGGCTGCACCTAACAAACGCAGCAGTCGCTGGTGCACTTGCGGACGCTCGAGCAACAAGGCCAGGTAGCTTTCGCGCCTGAGCAGGGGCTCTATCCAGTCCATGATGCGCAGGGCGGCTGCCTCGCTCACGCTGCCTTCAGCCAGCCATTGGGCGGTGCGCTGCACCAGCTGGCTCAGCCGGGCCCTGGCGTCATCACGCAGGGCCAGCACCTTGGGGTGGGTGCGCCACTGCTGCAGACGAACCCGAAAATGCTGAGGCCACTGGTCGGACAAATGCTCAAGCAAGGCGTCCAATGGTTCGGGGGCGGCCGGGGTTTTGACGCAACCTTTGCAATCCGGCTTGCCGCCCAGCAGCCTGTCAAATTCCTGGGCAACCAGCTCGCGGTGGGCATCCAGGTCATGCAAAAACGAGTAGCAGTTGGGGTAGCCCAGGGTTTGCGCAATCCAGGCCAGGTCATCGTCCCGGGTCGGCAGGGCGTGGGTTTGCTGGTCGTCCAGATACTGGATACGGTGCTCGACACGGCGCAAAAATTGATACGCAGCCACCAGTGAATCGGCAATGGCTTGCGCCATCAGTCCGGCTTTGGCCAGACGCGGCAAGGCATCGACGGTGCGGCGGGTGCGCAGCTCGGGAAACTGCCCGCCACGCACGACCTGTAGCAACTGCACGGTAAATTCAATTTCACGAATGCCGCCGCGCGACAGCTTCACGTCGTTGGCGCGCTCGGGCCGGCCGGCGCTGCGCTTGGCGGCGTGCTCGCGGATTTGCCGGTGCAAAATCCGCAACGCGTCAAACACGCTGTAGTCGAGGTAGCGCCTGAAGACAAAGGGCAACACAACCGCGCGCAAAGCCAGCGCAGAACCATGTTGAAGGCATGTTTGCGGTGCTACGACACGGCTCTTGAGCCAGGCAAAGCGCTCCCATTCCCGGCCTTGGGCCTGAAAGTAGTCTTCCAGTGCTGACAGCGACAGCGCCGCCGGGCCCGAGCTGCCATGCGGCCTGAGTGCCAAGTCCAGACGAAAGACAAAACCGTGTTCGGTGGTCTCGCCAATCAGCGCGTAAATCGCCTTGACTTGATGGGCAAAATACTCATGGTTGGAAATGCTGCCGCGCCGGTGTGTGCCGTTGTCAATGCGCCCGGCAGTTTGTCCGTCATGGTCGTAGACGTAAATCAGATCAATGTCGCTGGACACATTCAGCTCGCGCGAGCCCAGCTTGCCCATGCCCACCACCCACATCTGGGCACGGCTGCCGTCGGGCGCCAAGGGCTCACCATACTGCGCGTCAAGACGAGATTGCGATTCCTGCATCGCTGCATCGAGCGCCAGCTCGGCCAGCTCGGTCATGGCGCGGGTCACCAGGTTCAAATCTGCCTGGTCTTCACAGTCCAGAACCACCAGCCGCTCCATCACCAGTTGGCGCAGTACGCGCAGAGAGGCGCCGGTGTCCAGACCCTGCTGGCGCAAGGCCAGCCAAGCAGCCTGCATGGTGGCATGAAGCGGGGCGCCGTGTTCCAGCAAAGGCATTTGGGCGGCGTAACGGCGGCGAATGCGTTGCACAAAACGCGAGTAGTCCGATGCCTTGATTTGCGTTGTTGCGGATGGGCTGGCAGATAAAAACATCACACTATTTCACAAAACTTCATGGAGTCCCGGTTTGAAAGGCGCGCCACTGAACAGCTCAGACAGTCATAATTCTCCTGCCGATGACCCAAAAACCCGCCCGAGTACCAAACTTTGTGCCTGCACGCTTGCGATGGCTTGCTTTCGCAGCGCGCATTGCCGTGTGGGTGCTGCTCACTTTCTGGCTGCTGGTGGGTGCCACCTGGGCACTGCTTCACGGCTGGATTGTGCCGCGTATTGAAGAATTTCGCCCACGACTTGAAATCACTGCCAGCAAGGCCCTGGGTGTTCCGGTCCGCATTGGCCGGATAACCGCACAGTCCCAAGGCCTGATTCCTTCTTTTGAGCTGCAGGGTGTGACCCTGCAAGACAGCGCCGGGCGCCAGGCGCTGCTTTTGCCGCGCGTGCTGGTGGCCTTGTCGGCCATATCGCTATGGGGCGGCGGCTTTGAACAACTCGTGCTTGACCAGCCGGTGCTGGACATACGCCGAACGCTGGACGGCAAACTGTACATCGGCGGCATTGAAATCGCGCAGGGCCGGGCGGACGACACCGCCCTCTTCGACTGGTTTTTCTCTCAAACAGAATTTGCCATTCAGGCCGGTACGCTGCGCTGGACCGACGAGCGTGCATCGGCCCCCATGCTGGTGTTGGGGCAGGTCGATGCGGTGATGCGCAACGGTACGCGGCACCACGCCTTTCGCGTGGACGCCACGCCCCCCTCCCTTTGGGGCGACCGCTTCAGTGTGCGCGGCGAGTTTAGCCAGCCCTGGCTGTCCACAGGCGCCGGACAGTGGACCGATTGGTCGGGTCAGCTGTATGCAGAATTTGGCCGTGTTGCCGATGTCTCGCAGATCAAAAAATACTTGCCAAACACCTTTGATGTGGACCCGCGTGCTGGCAGCGGCAGCCTGCGTGCCTGGGCAGACGTGAGCAAAGGGCAAATCAGCGGTACCACGCTCGATGTGGCCATGAAGGATGTGGATGTGCAGCTCGGCAAAACTCTGCAGCCGCTGGTTGTCAGATCTGTCATGGGTCGGGTGGGTGGCAAGTTGCTGGCCGATGGCTTTGAGTTTTCAACCGAGAACCTGCGCTTTGACACGCCAGATGGTCTGCAGTGGCCAGGCGGCAACCTGGTCTTCAGCCGCCTGGGAACGGCAGGCACAACCGAGCAAAAAAACACGCTGAAAGCCGACAAGCTTGACCTGGCGGCCATGGCCCAGATTGCCAGCCGCTTACCGCTGGGCACCAGCACCCACGCGCTGATGGCGTCATTCGCGCCCAAGGGTCTGGTCGAGACACTTCAAGCGAGCTGGCAGCTGCCAGCCGACAGTGCCACTCAGGCTGTGACCTTCAACGCCAAGGGCCGCGTCACAGGACTGGAACTCAGCGCGTTGCCAAGCGGCGCATTGCGCCGCAATGCGCCGCAAGCTGCAGGCCCGCAAGCTCTGCCGCACCAGCAGCCCGGCCGGCCCGGCATCAGCGCTGGCACGGCGGACTTCGACATTTCTGAGGCCGGCGGCAAGGCGCAGGTCAGCATCATCCAAGGGCATCTTGATTTACCTGGCGTGTTTGAAGACCCCCGCGTGAAAGTTGACAAGCTGGCCATGGACACGCAATGGACGATCAACCAAGGCAAGCTGGACATTTCCCTCAAAAACATACGCTTCAGCGGTGCAGACGCCGAAGGCACAGCGGAGGCCAACTGGCGCTCCGGCGACAGCAAGCCTGGCTCGAAGGACGACACGTCGCTGGGTATTTTGGATCTGAAAGGTGTGCTGAACCGGGGCAACGGCGCGCGCGTGCACCGCTACCTGCCGCTGGTGCTGCCTGACCCGGTGCGCCACTATGTGCGCGATGCGGTGCTGCAAGGTGATCTAAGCGATGTGAAATTTTTGGTCAAAGGGCCGGTCGACCTGATTCCGTTTTCAGACCCGACCAAAGGCGATTTCAAAATATCCGCCAAAATCAAAAATGGGCGCTATGACTATGTGCCCAAACTGATTCAGTCCAGCAAGAATGCCGTCTGGCCGGGGCTGGTGGACGTCACCGGCGAGATGGTTTTTCACCGTGCCGCACTGGACATCAACAACGCGGCGGCCCGGGTGGCCGGCTCGCCCGGCTTGCAGTTGCTCAGGGTCGATGCACGCATCCCTGACCTGATGCATTCGGCCACGCTTGACCTGACGGCAAAGCTCAAAGGTCCGCTGGGCGAGGCGCTGGGTTTTGTCAATACATCGCCGTTAGCCGCCATGACCAGCAACGTGCTGGCCAAGGCCACTGCCAACGGCGTGGCCGACTACGCCCTGCGCCTGGACCTGCCGCTGAACGCCGTCAACAACACGCGGGTTAAGGGCAGCGTGACCCTGCCGGGCAATGATGTGCAGTTCACACCTGAATCGCCGCAGCTGGCGCGCCTCAAGGGCATGGTCACCTTTACCGAGACCAGCTTTAGCGTGTCCGGCGCACAGGCCCATTTGCTGGGCGGTGACGTGCGCTTTGATGGCGGCACGCGGCCGGTCAACCGAAAAACAGTACCCGGCGAGCTGGACAGCCCCGTGCTCTTCAAAGCGCAGGGCACGGTGACCGCGGAAGGCTTGCGGCAAGCAAAAAACCTGGGGCCCGTGTCCCGCCTGGCACCAAGCGCCAGCGGCAGCACCGCCTATACAGCTGCGCTGGGTTTTAACCGGGACGCGGTCGAAGTCATCGTCACCAGCAACCTGCAAGGCATGGCCCTGGCCTTGCCTGCACCATTGGATAAAACCGCAGAGACTGCTTTGCCGCTCAGGTTTGAAAACACGCTGGTGCGCGAGTCGATGGCGCCTGGACAAAAGTTGCAAGACTACCTGTCTCTGGGCATCGGCCGGTTACTGTCATTGGCGTACGTGCGCGATATCAGCACCGAGCCTGCGCGGGTGATTCGCGGCAGCATCGGCGTGGGGCTGGAGCCCGGCGAATCGACCGCCACGCCGGATAACGGAGTCGCCGCCAACGTCAACCTGGCGAGCCTGAATCTGGACGCCTGGGAGAAGGTGTTTTCGAGCGCCGCGGGCACCCCTGCAGCCCTCACCGCGCCGGTCGCTGGCGCATCGCAGGCGCAAAGCTACCTGCCTACCCAGATCGCCATTCGCGCCAAAGAGCTGGTCATCAATGGCCGCAAGCTGAACAACCTTGTGGTAGGCAGCACGCGCGAAGGGCAAAACTGGCGGGCCAACATCGATGCGGGCGAGCTCAATGGCTACCTGGAGTTCAGGCAGCCCGGCACACCAGCGGGCCGGGTGATGGCGCGACTGTCGCGTTTGAGCCTGGCAGCCAGCACCGCCAGCGAGGTAGAGAGCATCCTCGACGAGCAACCCGCCAGCATTCCAGCACTGGACATTGTGATCAACAACCTGGAGCTGCGCGGCAAGAAACTGGGGCGGATTGAAATTGATGCGGTCAATCGAGCGGCTCCCACCTCCGCGGTCGCACGCGAATGGCGGCTCAACAAATTCAACATCACCACACCTGAGGCGGTATTCGCGGCCACCGGCAACTGGGTCGCCATCGATTCCCCTGGCAGTCCACCAGCAGCCTTAGCGCGCGGGCCGCGCACGCTGACCGAACGCAGGCGCACAACGATGAATTTCAAGCTCGACATCATGGACTCGGGTGAGCTGCTCAAGCGCTTTGGCATGGGGGACGTGATACGGCGGGGCAAGGGCAAAATGGAAGGCCAGATCGCCTGGCTGGGCTCGCCGCTGAGCCTGGACTTCCCGAGCATGAGCGGGCAGTTCAACGTCAATATCGATTCCGGCCAGTTCTTAAAGGCCGACCCCGGTATTGCCAAGCTGCTCGGTGTGCTGAGCCTGCAGTCACTGCCGCGCCGCCTGGCGCTCGATTTTCGGGATGTGTTCTCGGAGGGTTTTGCCTTTGACTTTGTGCGCGGCGACGTCGGTATCAACCAGGGCATTGCAGCGACCAACAACCTGCAAATGAAAGGCATCAATGCAGCCGTGCTGATGGAAGGCAGTGCCGATATTGCCAAAGAAACCCAAGACCTGAGGGTGGTGGTGGTGCCCGAGATCAATGCGGGCACGGCATCGCTGATCACGGCCGTGATCAACCCGGTGGTTGGCCTGGGAACGTTTTTGGCGCAGTACTTTTTGCGCCAGCCGCTGATCAAGGCCAACACGCAAGAGTTTCATATTGATGGCAGTTGGGCAGACCCAAAAATCACCAAGGTTGAACGGACGCCCTGACGCCAGTCAGAGCCCCGTACCAAGCTAAAGCCCATGAAAGTTGCCGCGATTCAAATGGTCTCCACGCCGGACGTGGCGCGCAATCTTGCAGCGGCCAGGCAACTGCTGGGCCGGGCGAAAGACGCAGGCGCCGAGCTGGCCGTGCTGCCTGAGTATTTTTGCCTTCTGGGACACAAGGACACCGACAAGCTGGCCATCAGCGAAGCCTACGGCCAGGGCCCGCTGCAGGATTTTTTAAGCCAGTGCGCGGCAGACTTCAAGCTCTGGCTGGTGGGCGGCACGATTGCGCTGAAGGCCAGCGAACCCGATAAGGTCTACAACAGCACGCTGGTGTTCAACCCGCTGGGCCAGTGCGTGGCCCGGTACGACAAGATGCATCTTTTCTGCTTTGACAACGGCACCGAACGCTACGATGAATCGCGCGTGCTGATGCCGGGCAAAGCCCCTTGTCGCTTTGATCTGCCATCGGTTGACGGTCACACCTGGCGCGTGGGTTTGAGCATTTGCTACGACCTTCGCTTTCCCGAGCTGTACCGAGCGCTGGCCAAGGACGGCGCCGACCTGCTGCTGGTGCCCAGCGCCTTTACCCACACCACCGGGCGGGTTCACTGGGAGGTGTTGCTGCGCGCCCGCGCCATTGAAAACCTGGCCTGTGTGCTGGCCGCCGCGCAAGGCGGGCTGCACGAAAATGGCCGCCGCACTTGGGGCCAGTCGATGGTGGTTGACGGTTGGGGCCAGGTGATCGCCCAGCAGGCCGAGGGGCCGGGCGTGGTGCTGGCCGATATTGACCACGCCGCGCTGGCAGCGCAGCGCTTGCGCTTGCCAGCGCTTGACCACCGATTGTTGTGAGCTCAGTGCGCAACATGCTGCGCCCTATGCTGCGCATACGGCGCTCGGTGCTGTGGGCGCTGCTGGTGGCGCTGGTGCTCAGCCTGCTGGTCACACTGGTTTGGCTGGCTGGCCGCTATGAAGACAATGAGATTGAAAACCGCCTCGAGCGCGACGCCAGTGAGGTTGTGGGGGACATTCGTAGCGGGCTGACGCGCAACATTCAAAGCTTTCAGGCGATGCAGTCCGGTGGTCCCAACGTTGATGCCTGGCTGGTGGCCGCTGCTGAGCTGCTGCGTGAGCACCGCGAGATCCTGCGGCTGGAATGGCGCAGCGACACGCTGGCCATTGTGAGCCCGGTCAACACACCTTACCGTCCTGCGATTTTTGAACGCTTTGGCCGAGGCAACGCGCAGGCCGATGTGGCATCGGCCTGCGCTGGCGCCAGGCGCCTCAGTGGTGCGGCTTATTCAACCAGCTATTTTGTGCCGCAAGCCGATGGCTTGGGGCTGGAGGTGATGGATGTTTGCCTGCCCATCGTGACCGCCGGGCGACTGTCTGGCTACACCGTAGCCACCTATGCGCTGCAAGATGTGCTGGCCGAACTGGTCAGCAAGCAGCTGGTACGCGGGCAAAGCCTGTCGTTCACCGAGGCCGACGGTACGCGCCTGGCACTGCATGGCCCCACCATGCGCGGCAGCCGGGTATTTGTGGCGCGCCAATTGCTCGACTTGCCGGGCAACACGCTGGTGCTGCGACTGGAAAGCCGTCTGGGGCTGCAGGGGCTGTTCCCCAACGTGCTGACAGCCCTGGTGACTGCCATGTCGCTGGCGCTGATGGCGGTGCTGTTTTTGCTGACGCGCGACATGCGGCGGCGCCTGAAAGTCGAGCACGACCTGGGCGAGGCGCTGGCCTTTCGCAAGGCCATGGAAGATTCGTTGGTGACCGGGCTGCGCGCGCGTGACCTGTCGGGCCGGATCACCTACGTCAACCCGGCTTTTTGCCAGATGGTGGGCATGGCGGCCAAAGACTTGTTAAACCACAGTTTTCCGTCGCCCTATTGGCCGCCCGAGCTGGCCGATATCTACCAGCAGCGTCAGACCATTCGCCTGGCTGGCAACAACCTGCCCCGGGAGGGTCACGAATCGGTTTTCATCCGGCCCGACGGCACGCGCTTTCCGGTCCTGATCATGGAAGCACCGCTGATCAATGCGGTGGGCAAGCACACCGGCTGGATGAGCGCAATTCTGGACGTGTCCGAGCAGCGCCGGGTTGAAGAGCTGTCCCGTGCCAGCCAAGACCGCCTGCAAGCCACCGCCCGACTGGCCATGGTCGGCGAGATGGCGTCGCTGCTCAGCCATGAACTGAATCAGCCGCTGGCAGCGATTTCAAGCTATGCCACCGGGTCATTGAACCTGCTCAAGGACACAGCGCACACGCCACCCGCCACGCTTTCAAGTGATTTACAGCTCGCCGTCAGCCGCATTGCCGAGCAGGCAGAACGCGCGGGCAAGGTCATCAAAAGCGTGCGTGACTTTGTGCGCCGCCGCGACCAGGAGCGCGAAGCCGTCGCGCCGCAGGCCCTGCTCGACGCGGTGATGCCGCTGGTCAGTTTGCAGGCGCGCAAGTTGTCGGTCAGGGTGGTGATGACGGTGGACCCCCAGGCAAGCGCCGTGCTGTGCGACCGCACCATGGTCGAACAGGTTCTGCTGAACTTGGCGCGCAATGGCATGCAGGCCATGCAAAACCTGGAAGGCACGGCCAACCGAGTGTTAACGCTGCAGGTGCGGCCCGCGGCGGCCAAGGGCGACAGCCGCTGGGTTGAATTTACCGTCATCGACCAAGGCGACGGCATTACGCCTGAGGTGACAAGTCAGCTGTTCACGCCGTTTTTTACCACCAAGGTTGAAGGCATGGGACTCGGATTGAGCTTGTGCCGCACGGTCATTGAACAGCACGGCGGCTTTCTGGGCTTTGAAGCCGCCCAGCCCCGGGGGACGGTCTTTCGATTTACCTTGCCTGTCGACGGCCCCCACCTTTTTCTTTGAGCAGGACCCCTGTATGGAACCCGTACAAGACGCGACCGTTTACATCGTTGACGACGACCGCAGTGTGCGGGAGGCGCTGGCCTGGCTGCTGCGCTCGCGCCGCCTTCAAAGTGAGCTGTATGACTGCGCTGAAGACTTTGATGCGCGGGTGTCCCAGGGCTTTGCAGTGAGCACGCCGTCATGTGTGCTGCTGGATGTGCGGATGCCTGGCCTGAGCGGCCTGGCCATGTTTGACAAGCTGATTGGCTACGGCCTGCTGCCCACGCTGCCGGTGATTTTTTTAACCGGTCACGCCGATGTGCCCACGGCTGTGGCGGCCGTCAAACAGGGCGCGTTTGATTTTTGCGAGAAACCGTTTTCAGACAACGCCCTGGTTGACCGCATCGAGCAGGCACTGGCGCTGTCTGCCGCCGCGCTGGCCCAGCACAACGCCAGCAGCAGCGTGCAAGCCCGCCTGGCCAGCCTGACCGACCGCGAAAAAGCTGTCATGCAACTGGTCGTCAACGGCCTGCCCAACAAGCTGGTGGCCGACCAGCTCGAGATCAGCGTGCGCACGGTAGAGGTTCACCGCGCCAGGGTGTTTGACAAAATGGGCGTGAAATCAGCTGTGGAACTGACCAACTTCTTGCGTGATGCCAGCAAGTAAGGCGCAGAAAACGCTATAAAAGCAGGAGCGTTTGAGCGCCTATTCGTTAGGATCAGGACTGATTTGAAGCCCGAAAAAGCGTTCTTAGGGCTTTTCAGACGGTTTTTTGTCTTCGTCGGCGGTGTGGTCCTTCAATTCACCATTTTTGCGGCCCGAAAACATCGTCCACCAGACGATGAACACCAACAGGAGCAGCGCGCCCAGCGCTTCAAGCAACAATAAGGACATGACATACCTTCACAAATGGCTGAGGACAACGGCAATTATCGCCAGCATGCTTTGCCTGGCCTCTTGCGCCATGCGCCAGCAGCGGCTGCCGACCTTTCCTGCACCGCCATCGACCTCAACGCCGCCAGTCAGTATCAGCCGGGGCGACGACAAGGGCCCGCTGCCGCCCGTCATCATGCAAGCCAAGAGCCGCTGGGTGCCGGTGCGCTGGGCGGAGCTGCCGGGCTTTGAAGACGATGTCCTGTTTGACGCCTGGAATGCCTGGCTCAAAAGCTGCGAGCGCCCTGGCCCCACGTTGGGGCCGCTGTGTGCCGACGCACGGCGCTTGAGCATGGCCAGCAGCGACGAGCAACGCGCCTGGATGGTGTCACGCCTGCAGCCGTACCGGGTTGAGTCAATTCAGGGCGTGGCCGAAGGCCTTCTCACCAGCTATTTTGAGCCGCTGCTCAAAGCCAGCCGCTACAGTGGCAATGGCTATGAGGTGCCGCTGTACAAGGCGCCTGCTGGCCTGGGCAGCCGCAAGCCCTGGTACAGCCGCCAAGAGATTGACACCCTGCCGGAGGCGCGTGACGCCCTGCTTGGCCGAGAAATCGCTTACCTGAGCGACCCGATTGACGTGCTGCTGCTGCACATTCAGGGTTCAGGCCGCTTGAGCATTGCAGAGCCCAACGGCCAGCAGCGCGTCGTTCGGGTGGCTTTTGCAGGCACCAACGACCAGCCGTACCGCAGCGTCAACCAGTGGCTGCTCAGCCAGGGCGTGACCAAAATCAACCCGTGGCCAGAGGCCACCAAAGCCTGGGCCGCGCAAAACCCGCAGCGCGTGCAACAACTGCTCTGGAGCAACCCGCGCTATGTGTTTTTCAGGGAAGAGCCTTTGAGCGAGCTGGACGCCGGCTTTGGCCCCAAAGGCGCACAAGGCGTACCGCTCACGCCGGGCCGCTCCATTGCGGTAGACCCCGGCAGCATGCCTTACGGCACGCCCGTGTGGCTGGCCTCACGTGGCGTGGCGGGTAAGCTGCAAAAGCTGGTGTTTGCGCAAGACACCGGCAGCGCCATCGTCGGCGCGGTGCGGGCCGACTACTTTGCCGGTACCGGCCCCGAGG
This sequence comes from Comamonadaceae bacterium, assembly GCA_947478725.1. GTDB lineage: Bacteria > Pseudomonadota > Gammaproteobacteria > Burkholderiales > Burkholderiaceae_C > Polaromonas. The sequence goes on along the minus strand of CANJWZ010000004.1, from coordinate 10,177 downwards.
CGGGCGAGTTTGCGGCCAAAGTCCACCAGAGCCTGCGCCTGTGGGTGCTGTGGCCCAAATGAGGGTGACCCGCATAAAACACCCCACCGACGCCCGAATTCAGCGCACACCCGAGGCGGAGCGCTCAAGATTGAAAAACCCACCCAGCGCCGCTGCCGTGGCTTCTGGCAACTCTTCAGGAATAAAGTGCCCTGCCGGCATGGCGTGGCCGCTGACCATGCCGCTGCACTGGGCTTGCCACAGCGCCATCGGGTCAAACAGGCGGTTGACCACGCCGCGTGCGCCCCACAGCACCAGTGTGTCGCAGGCCAGCTTGTGGCCCTGCTCACGGCCTGTGCGGTCATGCGCCAGGTCAATGCCGGCGCTGGCGCGGTAGTCTTCGCAGGCGGTGTGCAGCGCCTGGGCATTGCAAAAGCAGCGTTCGTATTCAGCCAGGGCCCGTGCTTCGATGTAGCCCAGTCCCGTACTGCCCCAGCCGCCCAGCTTGGCGTGCAAGTAGGCCTTTGCGGTCTCAGGGTGGTTGGCGCCCATCATGATCTCGGGCAGCGGCGCGGGCTGCAGCATGTGAAACCAGTGATAGTAAGCACGTGCAAACTCCATGTAGGGCGCGCTCAAGGTTGTGCCGTCGTACATGTCGAGCGTGGGGGCGATGTCGATCACGCAGAGCTTTATAACCCGCGCGGTGTGGTCCAGCGCCAGGCGGTGGGCGACACGGCCACCCCGGTCGTGGCCACACAGGTAAAAGCTGTCGATACCCAATGCATCCATCACGAGTGCCATGTCATGCGCCATGTTGCGCTTGCTGTAGTTGCTGTGGTCGGGTAGGCCCGGCGTTTTGGAAGAGTCGCCGTAGCCTCGCAAATCAGGCAGCACCAGAAAATAATCATCGGCCAGCAAGGCAGCGACCCGGTGCCACATCACATGCGACTGCGGAAAGCCGTGCAGCAACATCAGCGCGGGCTTGGGCAAAGCGCCCAGCACGGTTCTGGACACGCGTGCGTTGATGGTGGCGCCGTTGACCTCAAAACTGCGCTGCTCAAAGTTGTCAAACCAGCTCATGTCAAACCCTTTCACGTTTTGTGAGAGTGCAAGGAGAATCCTTTTCAGTCAAGCAATTCAATCAAGCGTTTGAAGGCGTGCTGCACCGTCGCCAGCCGCACGGCAGCGCGGTCGCCGCTAAAGCACTGGCGTTCTGACAGCAGTTGGCCAGCGACTGAAAAACCAAACCAGACCGTCCCTACAGGCTTGGCCGCGCTGCCGCCCGTGGGCCCAGCCACGCCTGTGACAGCCACTGACACCTGGGCTGCAGAATGCCGAATCGCGCCAAAGGCCATGGCACGGGCGACGGGTTCGCTGACTGCACCATGCTGCTCAATCAAAGCGGCATCGACGCCCAACATCTGCGTTTTGGCTGCGTTGGAATAGCTGACAAAGCCGCGCTCAAACCAGGCGCTCGAGCCTGCCAGGTCAGTGCAGGCAGCGGCGATCATGCCGCCTGTACAACTTTCAGCGGTGGCCAGGGAAAAGCCTTTTTGAAGCATCAAATCGGCCAGCAACCCAACTATTTCATGGGCGAGCAGCTCCTGATTTAAGAGCGTCTTGTGGGTTGATTCGTGGCTCACCAAAACCTCCACAGCGCGATCACCAGCAGCGTACAAAACGCCGCCACAAAGTCGTCAAACAAAATGCCCCAGCCGCCGCGCGGCCCCGTGCCTTTGAACACCTGGTCGGCCCAGCCCACCGGGCCGGGCTTGGCGGCGTCAAAAAACCTGAACAGCACAAACGCTGCCAGCTGGCCGGTAAAACTGGCAGGCATGATGAGCCACAGCACCAGCCAGAAGGCCACCACCTCGTCCCACACGATGTTGCCGGGGTCGAGTACCCCCATGTTTTTGGCGGTGACCGTGCAGGCCCACCAGCCCACCAGCGTCGCGCACAAAATCAGCCAGCCCATTTGCGCGCTGCTCATGCTGGGGGCCAGCACCAGATACGCCAGCCAGGCCCACAACGTGCCGGCCGTGCCAGGGGCTATCGGACTCAGGCCTGAGCCAAAGCCCAGTGCGATGAAGTGCGCTGGATGGGCAAGTAAAAATTTAGCGTTGGGGCGAATCATGGGGGCCGGTGTCATGGCAGTAGGGGTCAAGGTATCAAAGCTCAGTCTGCATGGTAGCTGGCAACAGCGCCGCCTATTTCAGGCCAGCGGCGGTGCAGGTAGACCCATGCCACCAGGCCAATGCACATCATGCCTAGCGATGCTACCGCCAGGCTGAGGGTCGAATGCATCACCAGCGGCGCAAGCATGCCGGCAACCACACCGTTGGCAGTTGAGCCAATGACGGCCTGCAGCGACGAGGCCATGCCGCGCCGTTCAGGGTACAGGTCGAGCACCAGCAGCGTGACCACAGGCACCATCAGCGCCCAGCCAAAGGCGAACAGCGCAATCGGCAACAAAGCCCAGGAGACATGCGCCTTGAAAAAATAGTTGACCAGCAAATTGACCACCGACACCGACAGCATGATGACAAAGCCGTAGCGAATCTGCTGCTTTGGTGCGATCTTGCCCGCGAGCCTGCCGCTGAGCCAGGCACCGGACATGATGCCGCTGATCGTCAGAATAAAGAACCAGAAAAACTCGGTCGGCAGCAGCCCCAGGTGTTCGCCCAAAAACGCGGGGGCGGACATGACGTACAAAAACATGCCGTTAAACGGCACGCCGCTGGCCAGCGCCAGCAGCAAAAAGCGCGGGCTGGAGCCCAGTTGCCAGTAACCCCGCATCAAGTGCCTGAACTCAAAACTCTGACGCTGGTCAACATGCAGCGTTTCTGGCAAATACCTGAAGTTGGCGGCCCATAAAAAAAAGCCCACGCCCGTCAAAAACCAGAAGATGCTGTGCCAGCCCAGATGCACGAAAAGCCAGCCACCCACAATCGGCGCAATGGCAGGCGCCACGCCGAAATAAATCGTCACCTGGCTCATCACCTGTTGGGCTTGTGCGGGGGGAAACATGTCGCGGATCACGGCGCGTGAGACCACAATGCCTGCCCCGGTGGACAGCCCTTGCAAGGCCCTGAAAAACACCAGTTGCTCAATGCTTTGCGACAACGCGCAGCCCGCCGACGCGATGGTGAACATGGCAATGCCCCAGAGCACCACCGGACGCCGGCCAAAGCTGTCGGCCAGCGCGCCATGAAACAGGTTCATGAAAGCAAAACCAAACAGGTAGGCTGACAGGGTTTGCTGCATTTGCACAGGCGTGCTGCCCAGTGACTTGGCGATGCCGGCGTAGGCGGGAATGTAAGTGTCAATGGAAAAAGGACCGAGCATGCCCAGCATCGCGAGCAGCACCGCCAACGACCAGCGCGAGCCGGGCCACAATTTGTCGGCGTTTGGATTCATTGGTTTTTCAACTTGAGCGCCGCTTCATACAGGTCATTGCGCGGCGCACCCGTGATTTCTGCGGCCAGTTTGACAGCGGTTTTCAGCGGCAGCTCTGCCAGCAACAATTGCAGCACGCGCTGACCGTCTTCTTTGGGTGCCGCTGTGGGCATGGGGTGCAGCACGAGGACAAATTCACCCCGCGTGCGCTGCGCCCCGGCGGCCAGCCAGGCCGCCAACTGGTCGGCGGCAACGGTGGCAATTTCTTCAAACTGTTTGGTCAGCTCGCGGCAAATGGTGGCAGGCCGCGACCCCAGCGGGGTCAATGCTTGCGCCAGCGCCTCGATGCGGTGGGGTGCTTCCATGATGACAACGGCTTTGACCTCATGGCGTAAGGCAGCGACTGCCTGGTCACGCTCACCGGACTTGCTCGGCAAAAACCCTGCAAAGACAAAACCTGAATCACCAGAAATGCCTGCTGCACTCAAGGCTGTCGTCACACTGCTGGCGCCCGGCAAGGGCATCACACTGAACCCGGCGCTGCGTGCAGCAGCCACCAACCGTGCGCCAGGGTCGCTAACGGCGGGCGTGCCCGCATCGCTGACATAGGCCACGCGCTCGCCGCGTTGCAGGCGCTCAATCACGCCCACGGCGGCTTCCAGCTCGTTGTGTTCATGCACCGCCAGCAAGGGCTTTTCAATGCCAAACTGGCGCAGCAGACCTTGGGTGTGGCGCGTGTCCTCACAGCCTATGGCATCAACCATCTGGAGCACATGCAGCGCCCGCAAGCTGATGTCGGCCAGGTTGCCAATCGGCGTAGCCACCACATACAGCATGCCCTGCGGATAATGCTGCATACCGGCAGCAGCAATAGCTGCGCTCAAGGCCAATTCGAAAGAAGCGTTCAATGTGGTTTTCCAAAAAAGAGGGGGCGGCAGGCCCAACAAGTCAGCCTACCACCAAAGTCACCACCAAGCATAGAGGTGATGCGGCTGAAGCACTGGCGCTGGCGCACCTTGTTCAAGCCGGCCTGAAGCTGCTTGAGGCCAATTATCGAACACCTGGCCGAGGCGGGGGTGAGATCGACCTGATCATGAAGGACAAAGACGGCACGCTGGTGTTTGTGGAGGTGCGCCAGCGCGCCAGCAGCTCCCACGGCGGGGCAGGCGCCAGCATCAGCGCGGCCAAGCAGCGGCGCATTGTGTTTGCAGCACGCCTTTATTTGATGCGCTACAAGACCCTGCCGCCGTGCCGCTTTGATGTGGTGCTGATTCAGGGCGGCCTGAGCGCCGGGCAAGCGCCTGGCATTGAATGGCTGCGTTCGGCGTTTGATGCGTTTTAAACTTTGGCGGCCGGGCAGACTCTAGATGCACCTACCGAAAATCCCGGCTCTGTGAGCCCAGCCTGCCAAGCAGTGGGGTCAAGTCAAACAAGGTGTCAGCGATGAGATTGCAAACATCGTTGGCGACCTGCCAGCAACCGTAGACGCCCATCAAGCGCGACGCCAACAATTCCTGCCGCTGCTTTTCACGCAGGCTTTTCCAGACAATCACCTGGACGCTGCCGTGTTCGTCTTCCAGCGACACAAAGACGGTTCCCTTGGCGGTTTCTGGTTGTTGCCTCAGCGTCACCATGCCGCAAACATAAACCATGTCGCCATCCTCTAAGGCGCGCAAGTCAGCAGAGGACAGATACCCTTTTTCTGCCACGCGCTGCCTGAGCAGCGCCATCGGATGCCGCCTCAAGGTCAGCCCGGTTGAGGCATAGTCCCAGACGATTTCCTCCCCTTCGGGTGCTTCGGGCAATTCGGTCATGTCTTCGTCAATCGGCGCATCACGCAGCAGCTCAGGCAGCGGGCGAAGGCCGGCAGCATCCCACACCTGTTGCCGCCTGTGACCCGACAGGCTGACCAATGCATCGGCTGCCGCGAGCAGCTTCATGTCATGCAGCTCAAGGCCGGCTCTACCGGCCAAGTCGTCAGCGCTTATGAAAGGGCTGTCCAGGCGGGCATTGACTATTTTTTGGGCAGACGCCTGTCGAAACCCGGAAATGACCCGAAAGCCAAGTCTGACCGCAGGCCGGTGGTCCAAGTCCTCCAGTGTGCAATCGACCTGGCTGGCCATCACATCCACCGGGCGTACGTCCACGCCGTGTCGCCGGGCGTCCTGCATCAGTTGACTGGTGGAATAAAAGCCCAAAGGCTGAGAGTTGATCATGGCGGCTAAAAAAGCGGCGGGTTCGTGGCATTTGATCCAGCAACTGGCATAGACCAGCAGCGCAAACGAGGCTGCATGGGACTCTGGGAAGCCATACTCCGAGAAACCCTTGATCTGCTCAAAAATCGCTTCGGCAAATGATTTTTCATAGCCTTGCGCGATCATGCCGTCAACAATTTTGGCGTAATACTTCTCCAGGCCGCCCTTGCGTTTCCAGGCCGCCATGGCGCGGCGCAAACCGTCAGCTTCGCCTGCCGTAAAACCTGCGGCAAGAATGGAAATTTGCATCACCTGCTCTTGAAAAACCGGGATGCCAAGCGTTCTTCCCAAGGCCTCTTCAAGAGCAGCGCTCGGATATTCAACCGGCTCCAGTCCCTGCCTGCGGCGAAGGTATGGATGCACCATGCCGCCTTGAATCGGACCTGGCCGTACCAGTGCAACTTCAATCACCAGGTCATAAAAGCAGCGCGGCTTCAAACGCGGCAGCATGCCCATTTGCGCCCGGCTCTCGATCTGGAACACGCCCAGCGTGTCGGCCTTGCAGATCATGTCGTAGGTCACGCTGTCTTCCGCAGGAATATCCTGCATTTCAAACGCATAGTGGCGGCGCTGGCTGATCAATGCCAAGCTCTTGCGCAGCGCGGTCAGCATGCCGAGCGCCAGCACATCGACCTTGAGCAGGCCCATGGCGTCCAGATCATCCTTGTCCCATTCGATGACAGTGCGGTCAGCCATGCTGGCGTTCTCAATCGGGACAATTCGGGACAGCGGCCCCTTGGTCAACACAAAGCCACCGGTGTGCTGGGACAAATGGCGCGGGAAACCGACGATCTCGCCGGTGAGCTTGAGCAGTTGCGTCAAGCGCAGCTCTTCTTCAGGACCCAGACCGATTTCAGCCAGCCGCTCGGGCTGGATTTTTCGGCCATCCCACCACTGGTGTACCTTGGCCAATGCCTCAACTATTGCCAGGTCATAGCCCAGCGCTTTGCCGACATCCCTCAACGCACTGCGGGGCCGATAGGAAATCACCGTCGCTGTCAGCGCCGCACGGTCGCGTCCGTACTTGTTGTAAAGGTACTGGATGACCTCTTCGCGGCGCTCATGTTCAAAGTCCACGTCGATGTCAGGGGGCTCGTTGCGCTCCCTGCTGATGAAGCGCTCAAAAAGCACCGCCATCCGGCTCGGGTCCACCTCGGTCACGCCCAGGCAGAAACACACCACTGAGTTGGCTGCGCTGCCACGCCCCTGGCAAAGAATCTGCTGGCTGCGAGCAAAGGCCACGATGTCTGCCACCGTCAGAAAATAGTGCTCGTAGTGAAGCTCGCCAATCAGGTCGAGTTCATGCTCAATTTGAGTCTGAATTTTTGCCTCGATACCATCGGGCCAGCGCCGTCCCGCTCCCGCATAGGTCAGCTGGCGCAGGTGGGATGCGGGCGTTGCACCCTGCGGCACGACTTCATCCGGGTATTCGTAGCGCAGCTCGTCAAGGCTGAAATGGCATCGGTTCGCAATGGCAATGGTCTGCTGCAACAAGTCTTCTGAATAAAGGCGACCCAGTCTGAGTCTGGAACGCAAATGCCTTTCCGCACTGCCTTGCAGTTCAAGGCCGCAGTCGGTCAAGGGCTTACCCACGCGTATGGCCGTCAACACGTCTTGCAGGGGCTTGCGTGAGCGCACATGCATGTGCACATCGCCTGTTGCGACCATGGGGATGGCCGTAGCCTCTGCGAGTTTGTGGAGCTTTTCAAGCCAGACCGCATCAGCGATGTGGTGCAACATTTCTGCCGCCAGCCAGCAGCGTCCGCTGAACAGGCCAAGCGTCCATTGGCCCAGCTGCAGCAAGTCCTGCCATGACGAGGTTCTGCCTGGAAGTATCAGGATCAGGCAGTCCTGCAGTTCTTGCGCCCTGATCTCTTTTTGGGTCAGTTCATAGCGCCCCTTTTCAGAGGCGCGCCGCAGTCGCGTGATGAACTGAGACAGGTTTCCATAACCGTCGCGGCTGGTGGCCAGCACCAGCATCTTGAATGGCACGGCACTGGCTACTTGAAACTCGCTTCCCACAATAAGTTTGAAGCCAGCATGGGCCTTGGCCGCCACATGCGCGCGAACCACGCCGGCCAGCGAGCATTCGTCGGTCAGCGCCAGCGCTGAATAGCCCAGTTCAACAGCCCGATCGACCAGCTCGCCGGCGTGCGATGCGCCGCGAAGAAAGGAGAAGTTTGAAAGGCAGTGAAGCTCTGCGTAAGCGGGTAGTGTGGCCATGGCTGAAACTCACGCAAATACGCCATGCAGATACCAGCAGCTGGTGGCGTCGTAGGCCAGTCGCTCCTGAAACACCCAGAGAATGCCCGCATGTTTGCTGACAGCCACCCAATAGTCCCGCTGCACGTTCTGAATGCATGGCGCGCCTTCCGTGTTGGCGATGCGATGCCACCAGCCGCCTTCTACCCGGTGTGGCCCCACCACCAGCTGCAGTGGCCCCTGGTACATCGGGCGTTCGCTGGCGACCGCCAGCTTCAAAGGCCTGGGCAATAGCCAGCTCGGCTGCGGGATGTCAGCCATGCGCGGCAGTTTGGGCGACCGTGATTCGACCTGCGCCGCGGCAGATGGCCATGTCTGCATCCACTCGAGGCGATGGTCTTCTTTGAGAACGGGCCGCATGACACGCTCGGGCCCCAGCCTGGCCGAAATTCGTTCAAGCACCATCCCCAGTTGCTCGCCCGGACGCAGGTTGTCAGGTATCAGGGATGCGTTGTCGTCACCCAGCGAATGCACCTCGATCGCTTCAATGCCGATGTCGCCAACCGGCGCCAGCAGGTCGACTTTTGCCAGGTGTTCTGCCAGCAAACGCACCAGGTGGCGCACGTCCCGACTCGGTTCTGCTGTGCGGATGACCAGCTCACCGCCCTCCCCAGCGGTTTTGGAACGCAGTGTGTCGTGATACCAGCGCATCACAAAGGCTGTCGCGCCCGAATTGCGGGCAGCTAACCAGCCGCACATCTGGAGCAGCAGACGGTTTGCGCCCAACATCAGCGAGGTTGCCGAATCAACGCGCCCAGGCAGCTCCAGCTTCATTGAAAAGACCTCGGGCAGGCTGACCCAGTGATGCGCCGCAGGGCGTCGCCCGTAAGCCTGATCAAGGGCCGCCAGAACCTGTTGGTCAAATCGCCTGCTGATGCCGCCGCGAGGCAGCCTGCACACATCGCCCAGTGTCTTGCAGCCCAAGCGCGCCAAAACAGGCTGATGCCGGCCGACGGCTGTCAGCTTTTCCAGGGCAAGGCCATCCAGCAGACCCGCCAGCGGGCTTGCAAAGCCATCCGACACGCCACTGCGTGCAAACGCCAGCGCAGCCAGACTGGTGGGTGCCCAGCCGATGGTCTGGACGCCTTGCGCTCTGGATTCCTCTGTGACGCGGGCTTTGAGTAATTTCTCACCGCCAAACAGGCGCAGGCAGGCCTGAACCTCCATGACCACAGCCTCTTCCAGATAAGCCACGCGGGGCGTGAACTGAAGCGCCCACACCGCAATGCCGTGGTGATCAATGAACGAGGTGTTGGGCTTGAGCGGTACTAACAGAGCTGCCCAGTGTTCTGACACGGGAAATCTCCAAGGCTGGCGCAATAGGGCTGGGCTGCAGCATTCGCGTTGTCAACACGTCTGCCAGGCTCTGCGAGATGGAGGACAACAACAAAGACTGGTCATGCGCAGGGCCGCGGCGCTTGAATACCTTGACGCTGAGCTGCCAGTCAGCCGCCACATCCACCAGCAGGCGCAGCGGTGCCGGCGAGGCATCCAGCTGGGCCGTGGCTGGCCTGAACAGGAACACCGGCGAATCACATGACTGGGCGTGAACCTGCAGGCGGCGTAACTGTTCCGGGCGCGCCTGAGGCAACCAGGACAGGATGGCCCCAGCAGGGTTGGACTTGACAAGCTGCTCCGTCGTCCACAGACGTTCTGCCGGCGTCCTGGCATCGAGCCAGACCATTTGATGTTGATGCAAGCCATGCTGCATCAAGCCCGGCAAGTGCGGATGCTTGGGCGGACTGACCAACAAGATGTGTCCGCCGCTTGCCACGATGCGGCTCAAGCTGGCGCCCAGCAAGCGCCATTCGCACAAAGAAGGCTGCGGCTGAAGAATCTCGGTCAACGACCGACATGGCCATCCGCCTCCAGGCAACTCTTTGTCTAGGGCATCAAAACCTGTTGCAACACATTCACGCTGCGCCGAAGAGCCCAGCTCGTTGCCCCGCCACATGGCTTTTCCCGCCAGTTCTGGCAGGCGCAAAACGTCTCCCGCACGCGCCTTTGACAAGGCCGAATTTTGCGAAGGATGAGATAGCTGGATGGGGGCCATTTGCGGTTTAAAATACTGTAATTATGTACAGTATATGAACTTGGTGTTTGCCTGACCAGCTTTTTATTTTTGCCCTGCAGTTTTAAGGAACCTCTGCAAAACCCTGACAACGATACCGGTCTGAAAGACGTTGAACGAAGATGAAACAAATCAGCCTTGCCAGCAGCGGATTCGAGCTTGTAACCAAGCGCACGCGCAAGCGTGTGTTTCTCGATGAGATGAGCTTGGTTGT